>CACLVZ010000021.1 GCA_902610515.1 uncultured Pelagibacteraceae bacterium | reverse complement strand
TTAATATTTATAATCAATAGCTTTGAAAAATTGATTTCTGTAATTGTGCTATTATTTTTTATTTTTGGTTCAGTAGTTTCTTTTTACCATGTAGGGATTGAACGAGGATTTTTTAGTGAGTCTTTTGTGTGCGATTTGGTTTCATCTGGTGGAAATATTTCTAAAGAAGATTTGCTAAAACAACTTCAAAATAAAACTCCAATAAGCTGTAAAGACGTTACTTTTACGTTTTTTGGACTTTCTCTTGCTACAATAAATACAATTATATCAATTCTATTAAGTGGTATTATGATTAAAGTAATTAAAAATTATGGAAAAAACTAATAAAAAAACTTTAGAAGAAATTATAAGAGTTGACCACGCTGGAGAACGTGGGGCTATTAAAATCTACGAGGGTCAATTACTTGCTCTTAAGACTTTCAAACAAAATGCATCCTTAAAAAGAAAAATTGAGGAAATGAGAGAGCACGAAAGAGAACATTACGAATACTTCGATAAAGAAATTAAAAAAAGAAATATTCAGCCAACTAAACTTTTACCTCTCTGGGATTTAATGGGAGTTACTTTAGGTTTTGGAACTGCGATGCTCGGTGAGAGAGCGGCTATGTTATGTACTGCCTCTGTTGAAGAAGTAATCGACGGGCATTACAAAGACCAAACATATAAACTTGGAAAAGATGAAGAAGAATTGAAAAAGAAAATTATGAAGTTTAGACAAGATGAACTTGATCATAAAGATATAGCTTATGACAATGGTGCAACAAAAAAAGGTTTATTTGGGGTGTTAGATAAAGTGATCAAAACTTCATCAAGAATAGCTATTACAATTTCTGAAAAAATTTAGTTACGGTTCTAATTCGATATCCCAATAAAGATAGTCCATCCAACTTTCGTGTAAAAAATTAGGCGGAAAATTTCTTCCATTTCTGTGAAGGTCTTCTACTGTGGGGGCGTAAGGCTTATTGGTTAATTTTAAATCACAGTCTTTATATAGTTTACCACCTTTTTTAACGTTACAACTGGAACAAGCCGTAACTACGTTGTTCCAGTCTGTAAGACCACCTTTGGATTTTGGAAGAAGGTGATCAAAAGTTAAATCTTTTTTGTCTCCACAATATTGACAAGCAAACTTATCTCTCAAAAAAACGTTAAATCTTGTAAAGTTTGGATTTTTTGATGGTTGTATAAAATTTTTTAAAGCTATTACACTTGGTAAATTCATTTCAAAAGATGGACTTCTAATTTTTCTTTTGTAATTAGAAACAATACTTACTCTATCTAAAAAAACTGATTTTACTGCATCTTGCCAGCACCATATTGAAAGAGGATAATAACTCAAAGGTCTAAAATCAGCATTAAGAACCAATGCTGGGCATTTTTCTAACGGAACTTTTTCTGCAGAAGAAATAATCATAACTAAAGCTAACTGATAAAAAAAATTTTATCAAGTTATAATTATGTACCAGATAAAATACTTATTAATTAAAATGTTTTTTAATGAATTGAAGACCCAAACTTGACCCCTCGGTTGGTATGCGATGTTCACAGTGTTTGAATATTTTTGTTTCAATTTCGTAATTATTTTTTCCAAAAAATTCTTTTGCTTCAAGAAGTGATTCTATTGGAACAACTTGGTCAAGATCTCCATGCATTAAGATAATATTTGGTCTGGAAATTATATTTTTAGAGAGATGTTCTGTGCTTATAATTCTACCAGAATATCCAACAACTGAGTTTATAGTATCTCTTCGCTTTATTCCTGTTTGCAAGGTTATCATACAACCTTGGCTAAAACCGCCAATGATAATTTCATTAGCTTTTAAATTATATTTTTCCTTAACTTCGTCTATTAATTTATTAAGTTTATTCTCAGCTACTAAAGATTTCGATAAAATTTGTTCAGGGGTTTGATCCATTAGGTCGAACCATTGAAAACCTGTTGGACTTGCTGCACATTTTTCAGGAGCGTCTGGACAGATTATAATCGTATCAGGTAAATGTGCTCTCCAATAACTAGCTAAAATTGAAATATCTTTACCGTCTCC
>CACLVZ010000020.1 GCA_902610515.1 uncultured Pelagibacteraceae bacterium | reverse complement strand
TTATTTTAATTAATATTATTTCACTGCCACCAGAAATAGCATTAGGAGTTATGGTGATAGCCGCAGCACCAGGAGGAGTAACCTCAAACATTCTAACTAAATTTGCAGATGGAGACGTTGCTCTATCAGTGAGTTTAACAGCGATTGTCAGTTTACTAAGCATTTTCATCGTTCCGTTAATAGTCTTTAATTCTGCTGAATTTTTAGGGGTTGAGACATCAAAAGATATATCAATGCTTAACATAGCAATGAAAATGTTCTTTGTAGTAACCGTTCCTGTTATTTTTGGAATGATTGTTAGAAGTCTAATGACTAATTTTATTATTTCCAAAACTCTTATTATTCAAAGATTGTCAGTAATTTTATTTCTAGTAGTATTTATTGCAATTTGGGTAGAGGAATGGGACAGAATAGTTTCTTATATAACTAGAGCAGGATTAATAGCTTTTATTCTAAATATGACTATGATTTTCGTAGGATATTATGTTGCAAAATTTTGGACATCAGGTATTGCGCAAAGAAAATGTATCTCATTGGAATGTGGCCTGCAGAACGGAACTTTAGCAGTGTTTGTAACTACACAATTATTTGATGATATTGTATTTATGGTACCAACAGCAGCGTATGCTTTAATAATGTTTTGTACCTCTATTATTTTTGTTCTCTTAGTAAGAAAAATCAATTAGATTATTAGAAAAAAAGGGCGAATGGTGGAACTGGTAGACGCGCCGGACTCAAAATCCGGTGGTAGCAATACCTTGAGAGTTCGAGTCTCTCTTCGCCCACCAAATTATGGATATAAGTAAATTAAATAGCTTAGTTGAACTTTACTTTAAAAAGAGAGAAGAAGTTGATGGTAAAAGATCATTTTTAAAATGGTTAAAACCCGATAAACGAGCTTATAACTGGCAAGATGTAACTGAAATAATTTATAAACTTACCGCAAAAATTAAATCATTAATAAAACAAGGTGATAGATGTTTAATACTTTCTGAGAATAGACCATATTGGTTAATGACCGATATCGCTATTATGAATGCAGGCGGTATTTCAGTTCCCATTTTTACAACTTATTCTGCAAATGATTATGAGTATATTTTAAATGATTGTAAGCCAACTTTAATATTTGTCTCAAATCAAGACCAATTTGATAAAATTAAAAAATTTATAAATAGCGATGTTAAGAAAATTATATCTTTTGAAAAAATAGATACTGATAGTTTGTTAATCAAAGAAATTCTAGATGAAGAAATATACGAAAAAATAGTAAATAAAGATTTAAAAAGAAATATGCCAGCTTGTATAATATATACATCTGGCACATCTGGGAATCCTAAAGGAGTTGTTTTAAGTCATGGCGGCATTCTTTCAAACTGTGAAGGGGCAGTTGAGTTACTAGAAATTTTAACAAAAAAACAAGATCCAGTATTTTTGACTTGGTTGCCTTTATCGCATTCTTATGAGCACACAGTTCAATTCATACAAATCATAGTTGGGGCAAAAGTTTTTTATGCCGAAAGTTTAGAAAAACTGATCTCCAATATGGGAGTGGCAAAACCTACAATAATGACAGCCGTTCCTAGATTCTATCAAAATCTTTTTACAAAAATAAATATGAATTTTGAAAAGCAATCTGGATTAAAAAGAAAACTTATAAACCAGACATTAGATTTAGGAAAAAAAATACTTAAAAAAGAGGAATTAAAATTAAGCGAAAAAATCATTAATTTTTTGTGTGAAAAATTAGTTAGAAAAAAAATCAGAAGTCAGTTTGGAGGAAATCTTCAAGCCTTTGTATCTGGGGGAGGGGCTTTAGATCAAAATATTGGAGAATTTCTTAATGCTGTTGGTTTACCCACGCTGCAAGGATACGGCCTAACCGAGGCTTCCCCGGTCGTTAGCTGTAATTTACCAGATCTAGTCAAGGTCGAATCAGTAGGTCCACCTTTTAGGACTAATAAAGTTAAAATAGCAGATGATGGAGAAATTCTAATTAAGGGTGAAAACGTAATGTTGGGATATTGGAATTTGAAAGAGGAGACAGAAAAA
>CACLVZ010000019.1 GCA_902610515.1 uncultured Pelagibacteraceae bacterium | reverse complement strand
TATCAAGTGAATGTAATAGCAACTATGTTGGGAAGAGCAAAAAAACACCCATACAAAAATAAAAACATGAGAGACGCAATAAAAGTTTTTAGTTCATGGATGGAAAACTACAAAAAAAATAGGATGACTAAATTTTAAGCAGTTTGTTAAAGGCAAACGTCTTTAATGATAATCAATAGTAAAGATAATTAATAGTAAGCAAAGTAAATAGAAATAATTACAACCCAAAAAAAGGCATAGTAAAGAATGTACCCTTTTACAGTAAAGGGCATCTTCTTTATCTTGCGTTTACCTTTTCCTTTATATGGTTTAGAAATTTCCATTATCTTTCAATACACATTGCTATACCCATTCCCCCACCAATACACAATGTGGCTAAACCTCTCTTTACATCTCGTTTTATCATTTCATGAATTAAAGTTACTAATATTCTTGTGCCAGAAGCTCCAATAGGATGACCTAAAGCTATTGCACCCCCATTTACATTAATTTTTTCGTGAGGTATCGACAAGGTTTTCATAACAGCAATACTTTGAGCAGCAAAAGCCTCATTAATTTCAAATAAGTCAACGTCACCTACTGACCATCCTGCTAATTCCAAGGCTTTTTTGGAAGAAGGTATTGGGCCAGTACCCATTAATGCAGGCTCTACACCACAGCTTGCCCAGGATTTAATAGTAACTAATTTTTCTATACCTCTTTTTTCTGCCTCAGTGTCTGACATTAATGTTACAGCAGCTGCACCATCATTAATACCTGATGCATTTCCAGCTGTAACGGTTCCATCTTTTTTGAATACAGGCTTTAACCTTTTTAAAGCATCAAGATTTATACCCTCTCTTGGGTGCTCATCTTTATTAAAATTTACCTCTGCTTTTTTGGATTTAATTTTGTGGTTTACTATTTCATTTTGAAATTTATTCTCTTTCAGTGCTTTTAAAGCTTTTTCCTGAGAGTTTATTGCAAACTTATCTTGTTCTTCTCTAGTAACTTGAAATTTTTCGGCTACATTTTCTGCGGTTATTCCCATATGGTATCCGTGAAAGGCATCCCACAAGCCATCTTTAATCATTGTGTCTGTTAATTCAGTATCTCCTAGTTTTTTACCATCTCTTAGATGAATTGCGTGTGGCGCTAACGACATACTTTCTTGTCCGCCAGATATAACAACTTTAGAATCCCCAGACTTTATGCTTTGAAAGCCAGATGCAACCGATCTAATACCAGACCCACAAACTTGATTGACTATATAAGCTGGTTTTTCTTTTGGAATACCAGAACTTAAAGATGCTTGTCTAGCGGGGTTTTGACCAGCACCTCCAGTTAAAACTTGTCCTAAAATTACCTCATCAACATCTGCGCCATTTAAATTAGATCTTAGCATTGATTCTTTCAAAACAGTTGAACCTAATTCAAATCCTTGAACATTTTTTAAGCTTTTATTTAACGAGCCTACCGCAGTCCTTGTAGCAGATGTGATGTAAACATTTTTCATAAAATAAACCTATATGTTTAATTTTTATTTTCAATTGAATTTTCTTTTCTAATAATGCCAATAAGAATTGGCAAAATTAAGAATATAAATGTAGCATTTCCCGTTGTAAAAAAGCTTCCTGTACTCTTGATTGGAAATAGTTCTGAAAAAAAAGTGAAAATAAAAGGTACTACAATAATATTATTTTTCAGATTAGACTCTAAAAAATACTTTCTTATAAAGGATAAAAAAAATACCCTCAATAGTATTAAACTCAAAACAACAAAACCTAAAATCCCAGTTTCTGTAAGAATTTCTAAATAATAATTATGAGGGTGCATATTGCAAATAAACTTTGAGCTTTTATCGACTTTTGGTCTTTCATGACAGTAATACCTAAAGTTTTTAATTCCTCCTCCAATATACTTATTCATAAGCCAAGTGTCGTAAAAAGTAACAAACTCTCTAAGATATTGTGGAGAGGTTTGATTATCAAAATCTTTACTAATAATTGATGAAGCCATATTAGAAACTTGTTTTTGAAAACTTGTAAAATTATTTTTTACCTCAAAATTAAATTTATAAAAAAATACGAATATTAG
>CACLVZ010000018.1 GCA_902610515.1 uncultured Pelagibacteraceae bacterium | reverse complement strand
ATGCCTGTGCCAGCAGTCGCTAAACTTGGATTGTTAAGAACCTTTCAACAAACAAGAATTTATTCAAAACTTAATTGTGTAGAGAATATGCTAATAAGTCACAAAGCTAGCGACTCAGGATTTATTTTTGCCAAAGTACCTGTTGAACTTACTGAGAAAGCAGAAAATATTTTAAACTTTGTTGGTCTTTATCAAAAAAGAAATTTGAGAGCCGGTGATTTATCGTTTGGACAACAAAAATTACTAGAATTAGCAATGGCTTTAATGAATGAGCCTAAAATGCTTTTATTAGACGAGCCTACAGCTGGAATTAATCCAACTTTAATTAACGGTATTATAGATAGATTAATTAAAATAAATAAAGATTATGGAATTACTTTATTAGTAATAGAGCACAATATGAAAGTAATTATGAGTTTAGCACAAAAAATTTTCTGTTTAGCGCACGGTAAAATGCTAGCGGAGGGTTCTCCAGATCAAATTAAAAATGATAAGCGAGTTGTTGATGCTTATCTAGGGGCGCAGTAATGGCAAATCAATACGATGTTTTAGGTAAAGCACCTGGTTTAGAAGATTTAAATAAACTATCTCCTAACGACGTTCACCTAACTATAAGAGGCTTAAATGCTGGCTATGGAAAAATGGAGATACTACATAATTTTGACTTAACAGTCAGTAAGGCTCAATCGTTATGTTTAATAGGGCCTAACGGTGCAGGAAAATCTACAATTCTTCACTCCATATACGGATTTACGAATATTTTTGATGGAAAAATTGAATTAGAAGGAAATGAAATTACTACATTAACTCCTGCTCAGAAACTAAGTAAAGTAGGCATAGCTTACATCTTACAAGATAATTCAGTATTTCCTGATATGACGGTTGAGGAAAATCTTTTAATGGGCGGATACATTAAAGATAAACAGGACGAAGCTTATGAGGAAGCTGAAAGAATTTTTCAAAAATATGAGAGATTAAGAAATAGAAGAAATCAACCTGCAAAAGTTTTATCAGGTGGTGAGAGAAGATTATTAGAAATTTCAAGAGCGTTAGTTATGAAACCATCAGTTTTATTAGTTGATGAACCATCAATTGGTTTAGAACCAAAATATATAAATATGGTATTTGAAATTTTAGAAGATCTTCAAAAAGCAGAGAAGAAAACCATAATACTTGTAGAACAAAACGCAAAAAAAGGGTTAGAGTTTGCAGATATAGGTTACGTTTTAGTGTCTGGTCAAACAGCTATTGCAGGCAAAGGGGATGATCTTTTAAAAAATTCAGACGTTGGAAGATTATTCCTAGGTGGATGATAAATTCGAAAGTATTCTTTCAAGGTTTAAAATCATTAAAAGGTTCTAGAAGTCCAGCAATTCCGCTTGCGGCATGTTTTATTGCACTAGGAGCTTTATTAAAAGATGCTGGATTTAACATTCAACAAAGCGCTGCTTCAAGTTTATTTACTTATGCCTTACCAGGTCAATTAGTAATGGCTGAGTCATTACTAGTAGGTGCTTCTGTAATTAATATATTCATAGCAGTGTGGTTAGTAAATTTTAGACTTTATCCAATGACTGTTTCGTTGTTTCCACTTTTAAATCATGTTTCCCAACCTAAATGGAAATATTATTTATCCTGTCATTTTCTAGCTGTTTCATCTTGGTTAATTGCAAAAGATAGTTATAAAAAAATTAATAAAAAACACAGAATAGATTTTTGGATTGGCATAGGTATCGGCACTTGGTCAACGGCCGTTTTAATGACTGTGATTGGATATTTAGCAGCTGATTACTTAAACAAAGATATGTTAATAGGCTTAGCAATTGTAAATCCAGTCTATTTTTTTTGTATGATGATTGGCGCAATGAATAATGTAAGTATATCTTTAGCTGTAATTCTTGGAACAGTATTAGGCCCAGTTATTTATTTGGTTTCTACGGAATGGTCATTATTATTTGCTGGATTAATAGCTGGTACAATTGCTTTTTTATTTGGAGAAAAAAAATGGAAAGTAGTCAAATCATAATATTAGCGATCATAGCAACATCATTAGCAACATTTATTTCAAGGTTTATGGGAGCACTTACTTCAGAAAAAGTAAGTGTTAAATCTAAAGTATTCCAATGGTTTAATTGCGTAGC
>CACLVZ010000017.1 GCA_902610515.1 uncultured Pelagibacteraceae bacterium | reverse complement strand
TACTTTCAACAATTGCTAGTGTATTGAATCCAAATGAGCTTTCTATACTTGTAAGTTTATATAATTGTCTTCTAATTGTTTCGGGCTCTACACCCTTTCTAAGTTCAATAACAACTCTTATTCCCTCTCTGTTTGACTCGTCTCTTAAATCTCTTATACCCTCTATCTTTTTGTCTCTAACTAGTTGTGCAATTTTTTCAATTAAAATTGATTTATTTACTTGATAAGGTATTGATTTAATTATTAGAATATCTCGTCCACCTTTTTTTTCTTCGAAAACAATTTCTCCTCTAATTTTGAAGGATCCACGACCTTTATTATAACCTTGTTTAATTATATCCTTTCCAATAATTATTCCACCAGTTGGAAAGTCAGGCCCTGGAACGTGTTTCATAAGTTGGCTTATTGTAATTTCTTTATCATTTATATAAGCGATTGTAGCATTAATAATTTCTCCTAAATTGTGTGGTGGTATACTGGTTGCCATTCCTACGGCTATTCCGCCTGCCCCATTAACTAAAATATTTGGGTATTGAGATGGAAGAACTTCTGGCTCTTTTTCTGTTTCGTCATAATTGCTTCTAAAATTAACTGTATTTTTTTCTAAATCGTCCGTTAAAAATTGGGCTATTCGCCCAAGTTTTGTTTCGGTGTATCTCATAGCTGCTGGGGGATCACCGTCAATAGATCCAAAATTTCCTTGACCAGAAATTAATGGCACGCTCATAGAAAAATCTTGAACTAGTCTAACTAAAGCATCGTATACGGATTGATCTCCATGAGGGTGATATTTACCAATTACATCCCCTACAATTCTAGCAGATTTTCTAAATGGTTTAGACCAGTCATAACCACCTTTGTACATTGCGTAAATTATTCTTCTATGAACTGGTTTTAATCCATCTCTTACATCTGGAAGTGCCCTACTTACGATTACGCTCATTGCATAAGATAAATAAGATGAACTCATTTCATCTTGCACATAAATAGGCTTAAAAGTTTTGTTCTGAATTAAGTTTTTTTCCATTAGATATTAAAAAGGAATTTCGTCATCTAAATCAGTATTTTCTTGATTTAAATTTTCATTAGGTAGTGAACTTTTATTATCTGAAACTAAATTTGAATTATTTGAGTTATTTCTACTATCTAGCATTGTTAAGCTTGAATTATAGCCTTGTAAAACTATTTCAGTAGAATATTTATCTTGCCCTGTAGATTCATCTTTCCATTTACGGGTACTTAACTGACCTTCAATGTAAACATTCGCTCCTTTTTTAACAAACTGTTGAACAACATTAACTAACCCCTCGTTAAAAATCACAACTCTATGCCACTCGGTTTTCTCTTTTCGCTCTCCACTAGATTTATCCTTCCAGGACTGGCTAGTGGCAATACTTAGTCTTGCTACACTCTTACCGTTAACCATTTGTTTTATTTCAGGGTCTGCGCCTAAACGACCTATCAATTGCACTTTATTTAAACTTCCAGCCATAATATTTTGAATAAAAACAGATTTTTTTATTAATAAAATCAGTTATTTTATATCATATTTAATTAGTAAATATAAGATGATAATAATTTAGGTTAAAAAAATGTTGAAAAAAATCGTTGTAAAAGGCGCCAAAGAACACAATTTAAAAAACGTTTCTCTAGAGATTCCAAAAGAAAAATTAGTTGTCATAACTGGTCTATCTGGTTCAGGAAAATCATCATTAGCTTTTGATACAATTTATGCAGAGGGACAGAGGAGATACGTTGAAAGTTTGTCTTCTTATGCAAGACAATTTTTAGATAAAATGAAAAAACCCAATGTGGATTTTATTGAGGGATTGAGTCCTGCTATATCCATTGAGCAAAAAAATACTTCTAAAAATCCTAGATCAACAGTAGCTACTGTGACTGAAATATATGACTATATGCGAGTATTATTTGCTAGAGTCGGAATTCCATATTCACCGTTTACTAATAAGCCCATAAGATCTCAGCCAATAAGTGAAATGGTGGACAAAATAAAAAAGCTTCCAAAAAATAATACTATATTTCTTTTAGCTCCTATTGTGAGAGGTAGAAAGGGAGAGTACAAAAAAGAAATTTTAAACTATAAAAAAAGAGGTTTTTCAAAAATTAAAGTTGATGGAAAATACTTAAATATAGACGAATTTCCTGATTTAAATAAGAAAGTTAAACATGATATATCTATTATTGTTGATAGAATAATACTTAACTCCAATTTAGGAAATCGATTAGCTGATAGTGTAGAAACAGCAGTTAATCTATCTGATGGATTATTAATAGTAGAATACGAAAATGAAACTCTTCCAAAAAAATTACGGAAAAGAGAGACGATTACTTTTTCTTCAAAATTTTCGTGCCCTGAAAGTGGTTTTACTATTGAGGAAATTGAACCTAGGCTTTTTTCATTTAATTCCCCCTATGGTGCTTGTGAGGAGTGTGAAGGAATAGGTCATAATTTAAATGTTGATCCAAATCTTGTAGTTTCAGATCCTAAAAAAACGTTACAAGATGGTGTAATCGAGCCTTGGGCAAAATCAACTTCGCTATA
>CACLVZ010000016.1 GCA_902610515.1 uncultured Pelagibacteraceae bacterium | reverse complement strand
ATTACAATGGAAAAAAATAAATATTTTAGATAAAGTCGAAGAAATTCTTAAACAGATACCATCAATTAAGAAAGTAATTGCATTTAATTATAACAAACAAGAAAGAGAAAGCTTAAAGAATTTCATTAATTTTGAAGAGACTTTAAAGAACGACTTAGATGAGGTTTTTGAAAGATTTGAATTCAATCATCCTATTTATATTCTTTTTTCAAGCGGCACTACAGGAAAACCAAAATGCATTACACATGGATCAGGGAATGTATTAATTGAACATAATAAAGAGTTTATGCTTCATTGCGACATTAGAGAAAACGAAAAATTATTTTACTATACCACTACTGGCTGGATGATGTGGAATTGGTTAGTTGGAGGATTAGCAACAGGCTCATCTATATTTTTATTCGATGGGGCACCTGTTTATCCAAAAATAGATGTTCTTTTAGAATATTGTCAAAACAAGAAAATTAATCTATTTGGAGTAAGTGCTAAATACATCGATCATTTAAAGAATGAAAAATATGATAGTAAAAACCTAGATCTAAGCTCAATAAAAATAATAACTTCAACAGGCTCTCCTTTAGCTGAGGAAAGTTTCAAGTATGTATACGACAAAATAAAAAAAGATGTTCATCTCGCATCAATTGCTGGAGGAACAGATCTAGTTGGTTGTTTAGTTTTAGGAAATCTTTACTCAAATGTATACATGGGAGAAATCCAAGGCCAAAGCCTAGGTATTGATGTTGATGTTTTTACGGATAAAGGAAAAAGCGTAAAAGATGGAGATAAAGGGGAGCTAGTAGTTAAAAAACCTTTTCCATCCATGCCAATAAAATTCTGGGGTGATGATGACGGACAAAAATATCATAAAGCTTATTTCAATAGATTTGAAAATATTTGGCATCATGGTGATTTTATCGAGCGAACTAAAAATAATGGTTTTATTATGCGTGGAAGGTCTGACGCCACTCTTAATCCTGGGGGCGTAAGAATAGGGACAGCAGAAATTTATCAGCAAGTTGAAGACATTGATTTTATTACAGAGGGTTTAGTTATCGGTCAAGATTACAATGACGATGTAAGAGTAATCCTATTCGTAACAACAAAAAATGATGAGGAATTGAACGATGAAAAAATTAAATCGATTAAATCTAGAATAAGAAAAAACTGTTCACCAAAACATGTTCCTTCAATTATCATTAAAGTTCCAGAAATTCCAAGAACTAAAAGCGGGAAGATCGTGGAGTTAGCAGTAAGACAGGTAGTTAATGGAGAAAAGATCAATAATAAAGAAGCTATTGCGAATCCTGAAGCTTTGAAGTTTTATGAAAATTTACCACAACTCAATTATTAGCAAAATTTAAAAATGATAAAATTGTAGCGCGTCAGATTTCATAACTAAATCAGGTAAAATTATAAGTTATAAATAACTTAAGTTCTGGCTTTAGTCCCTAAGTTTTAACCATCTAAAGCCAGGACCGTTTAAAAATATTTAGCGCAATTTTTATGAAGCATTGAGTGAAGTTCAATCAATTTTTCAAAACTTTTATTATAACCTCCTCCGAGAACGCCACATAAAGGAATTTTTTTTGAATAAAAGTTTTCAATAACTATTTGATCTCTTTTGTTGATACCATTGTCTGTAATTTTAAGTTTACCTAATCTATCTTCATGATGAATATCAACTCCAGCAACATAGAAAACAAAATCATAAAAGTTATTATTTAGCTCCTTTAAATTTTTATTTAAAATATTTAAGTATTCATTATCTTCCATATTGTCCTTAAGTTCGATATCAATGTCACTTTTAGATTTTTTTGCAGGATAATTTGAGGCACAATGCATACTAAAAGTTAAAACATTTTTATCGTTTTGAAATATTTCTGAATTTCCATTACCTTGGTGTACATCCAAATCTAATATCAGGATTTTTTTTGCATATCCTTTGTTTTTTAAATAATTAGCTGCAACAGCAGTATCATTAAAAACACAGTATCCTGCTCCGTAATCAAACGTAGCATGATGACTGCCCCCAGCAGTATTACAAGCAAGCTTTGAGTCTAAAGCAAGTTTGCTAGCTAAGACCGTACCTCCAGTAGCCACAAAAGATCTTCTCACAACACTATCATTAATCGGAAAACCAATTTTTTTTTGAGCTTTAACATCAAGTGTCTTATTTTTAATATCATTTATATACTTTAAGGAGTGTGAAGTTTTCATTGTTTCAATTGAGCATTCCTTTGGTATATGAAATTTTTTAACAACTCCTTGATCTATAAGGTGCTCTGCTAGTGCGCCAAATTTTTTAATAGGGAATTTATTATCATCATTTATTTTCGCAACATAATCTGGATGATTTATTACAGGTAATTCCATAATTTTAATCTATACTGTAATATTATCTTTTTTAAAGAGGTCAAATAATGAAAAAATATAGATGGAAATGTAGAGTTTTATTAGTCAAAACTCCCGATTACAAAAACTTGAAATATAAAAAAGCAAAAAAACTTTACCAAAATAACATTAAGCAATTTCATAAAAGAGTAGTCAAATTGATCTCTAAGAAAACAAGTAATAATTTTTCG
>CACLVZ010000015.1 GCA_902610515.1 uncultured Pelagibacteraceae bacterium | reverse complement strand
CTTTTTGTGCAGTTTCGTAAAATTCTTCTACTGAAGTATATTTTTTGTGTTTATTTACCATCCACTCAACCCATGTAGGATTTGTAAATCGACCCTCATTATCAACAAAAAAATCTGGACAATCATGAAGTGTCATCGCCATTTTCTCTCTCCATGGTTTTTTACCTGCATGCCATACGTGGTACCACCCTTCTTTTATATCAATTTTTACTTTTCCTGGTGGAGCTTTTATTCTCTCAGCATGTTCTTTACAAAACTTAGCCAAGGTGTAATCATCTGCGCCTCCATGTACCACGAGCATTTTTGTATTAGATGTTAATTCTGGCTTAGCAAAAAAACCAGCCATTCTACATTCCGCAGCCTCAGGTAAAATCGCATGAAAACCTTTTGTGCCATCAAGGAACTTCGATGTGAGTTTAACATCAGATACGAAAAATGAGTTAGTTCCACCTCTTGAGTGGCCAGTTGTTCCAAATTTACCGTTAGATCTAGGATGGGATTGTAAAACTTTTAGAGCCATAAGTGCATCAATTGCTCCATTTATTAATGGGACTTTAGATTGATCTCTCCATGTAGACCTAGCGCCTCTTGGACAAAAATTGTCAACATACATAACGCCAATGCCCTCTTTAATAAGATTTTGTGCAGCATGATATACGAAGTCATCCCAAACATAATCTCCTGGCCCCCCGCTACTATGCGTGTAAATTACTATAGGAACTTTACCCGTACCCTTTGGCAAACGAAGATATCCTGTAATTTCAATAGGATTATTTAAATGGCCATCTATTAATACTGTTCTTTGGTCAAATCCAGTGTATGAGTTAAATTTAATTATTTCACCCCCATCATAGCCTTTTAATTTTGAAATGCCTTGAAGCATTGATAATTTCTTTCTGCAATTGTCTTTGGAATTAAAATTTGGTGGTTCATGAGCTAGTAAGCTAGTCGAGAATAAAATTACAAAGAAGATAAGAAAACTTTTTTTCATTTTAGATATTCCCTTTTTTTTGAAAGTTTAAATCTTCTGTAAACTAATATTAAGACTAGTAATAAAAATACTGCACCTATTCTAAATTCTGTTCCTAAAATATAATCAGCAAATTCCTCAAAAAGTCCTAGCCCCATCCCTGAAACGGCTACTGCAGGTAAATTTCCAAGACCAGCAACAATAACTATCATGAAAGATCTCACCGTGTATGGAAGCCCTACATAGGGGTGAAGGGTAAGAGTTATTGAAATTAAAGCTCCTGCAATTCCGCATAATGCAGCGTTAATTCCAAAAGTTGCTGCATAAACTTTCTCGGTGTCGACGCCTAAAATTTTTGCAGCTCTAGCATTTTGTGCTGTAGCTCTTATAGCTCGTCCGAGTCTGGATTTTTTCATATAAATAACTAGAGCTATTGCGTATAAAACACTTATAAAAGCAGAAAATATTTTTGAATTTGGCAGAGTTACTGAATTATCAAATAACATTGTTGTTCCATATTCAGATTGTGCCACAACCACGTCTGCACCAAAAATAAAGTTCATTAATTGCTGGAATACGATAGCGATACCAAAAGTTGCTAAAATAGAAATAAATAAATCTCGGTCTACAACTTTGTTTATCACAAGTTTGTAAAGTCCCCATCCCACAAAAAACATTATTATTGGAGAAATGATAACTCCCCAAGCAGGGTGAATTCCCCAAAGATAAATAGTGTATGCAATGTAACCTCCAAGAATAACTAAGTCACCTTGCGCAATGTTTATTATATTCATAACACCCCATTGAAGTGCCATTCCATATGCAATCAAAGCAAATAATATACCTAAAAGAATTCCGTCCAGTGATGCCTGGACCATTAACATTGGAGCTTTAAAAATAAGAAAGTCCATAAAATTTTAAAACTTATAAAAGAAAAGCCCCTAGAAAACTAGAGGCTTTTCAAATTATTCAGAAGTTATTAGCTTCTTTCAGACCATTTCGGGATTGGATGATAGAACTTATCAGAAGCCCATTTTGTAGGAGCTACTACTCTATTCTCACAATCATCGCCTTTACATCTTACTTGGAACAAGATCATTGGCTTAGCAACGTTTTGGCCACCAGGTCCAAATTTAATGTTTCCATAGAAAGTTTGCATTTCTGTATCAACTAGCGCATCTCTAACTGCATCTCTGTCAAAAGAATTTGCTCTTTCGAACGCATCTTTAAACACTAACAATGCTGCAGAAGACTCTGCTGATTGATATGGCGGGTCATATCCAAATTCTTTTTGGAAGTCTTTAGCGTATTTCTTACCAGAGCCAAAGAATTTATCTTTGTAAGATAAATTTTTGTGCCACTGAGAAGCACACAATGCGAATTCTGATTTCTTTCCGTGTTGTTTAGAAAGTTTAGCAGCATCACAGTGTGTCATCGCTAACATAGGAACATCAACTTTCATTTCAGAAATTTGTCTGATTGCAGTTAATGCACCTTTTGTGTGACCTGATACAACAAGTACATCTGGCTTAACAGCTTTTACTTTAGCCAATGTAGCTGCCATATCGTTAAGTTCTTTTGGTAGTTTGTCATCGATGATGATCTCAGATCCAGTTCTTTTTGCTGCATCTAAAATACCAAGTCTCACGTCTTGTGAGAAAGCATCTTGTTCAAATGCTTGAGCAATTTTTACTCCTTTACCACCGTTTTTTTCTACCGCTAAATCGATAGCTACTTCAAGGTATTGGTTAGCTGGTGATAACACCGCGAACAAATATTTGTATCCTTTAGTAAATAAAGATCTAGATGCACCATTCGCTTCAACCATAGGAATTTTATATTTCTCGGTTACTGGTGCAATGGCTTTCGTTAAACCTGAACTGTATGGTCCAAGCATGTAATGAACGCCATCTTGTTTAATTAGTCTTTCAGCTAACTGAGCGGCTCTTTTTGGGTTTGACTCATCATCATAGTAAATGATCTCAAACTTATATTTCTTACCTTGTACTTCTACTCCACCCATTTTGTTAATTCT
>CACLVZ010000014.1 GCA_902610515.1 uncultured Pelagibacteraceae bacterium | reverse complement strand
AATTACAAGAACCAAGCAAAAATCACGGTATATTGTTCCTCGAAAATAGAGCAGAAAAATTATCTGTAAGTAAATCTAACAAAAATGACGTTTTTAAAATATTTGGATACCCTCATTCAAAATATATTAACGATGAAAATACTTGGATTTACATTGAAAGAGTTCTTACTAAAGGTCAATACCATAAACTTGGCAAAAATGTATTAAAAACTAATAACATCCTAGTTTTAAAATTTGATAAATACGGTATTTTAAAAGAGAAAGAGTTATTAGATAAATTTGATAAAAAAAAATTAAAATTTTCTAAGAGTTCTACTAAAAACGAAATTACTCAAAAAAGTTTTGTGGAGTCCTTTTTATCTAGCATTAGAGAAAAGATGTACTCAAATAAAAAATAGCTAATCTAATGAGCAAGCACTGCCAACAAAAGCAAAGCAACTATATTTGTAATTTTAATCATTGGATTAACCGCTGGACCTGCTGTATCTTTGTAAGGATCTCCAACTGTATCACCTGTAACTGCAGATTTATGAGCCTCTGATCCTTTACCACCAAAGTTTCCATCTTCAATATATTTTTTTGCATTATCCCATGCTCCACCACCTGCTGTCATTGAAACTGCAACAAACAAACCTGTAATTATCACTCCTAGTAGCATTGCGCCTAGGGATGATAAAGCTGCTTCTATTCCTCCAATCTGTAAAATAATAAAGTAAAGCACTATAGGTGATAAAACCGGAAGAAGGGATGGAATGATCATTTCTTTAATAGCTGCCTTAGTTAACAAATCTACTAAACGACCGTAATCAGGTTTTCTTTTACCTCTCATTATACCCGGGATCTTTTTAAATTGTCTTCTAACTTCTACAACAACAGCACCGCCTGCTCTTCCTACTGCTTGCATTCCCATTGAGCCAAATAAATATGGCAACATACCGCCAATTAAAAGTCCAGCTACAACAAATGGATTTGATAAATCAAACGTAACATTTACTCCCTCTAATGCTGATCCCTTAACTTTAGAAAAATATTTTATATCTTCTGTGTATGCAGCAAATAGTACTAAGGCTCCAAGTCCAGCGGAACCAATAGCATAACCTTTTGTTACAGCTTTTGTTGTATTACCAACAGCGTCTAATGCGTCAGTTGTTTTTCTCACATTTTTTGGCAGTTTTGACATTTCAGCAATACCACCCGCATTATCAGTAACGGGTCCGTAAGCATCCAAAGCTACTACCATCCCAGTTAAAGCAAGCATAGCGGTCACAGCAATAGCTATACCGTATAAACCAGCCAAACTATTTGTGTATAAAATTCCTGCAACAATTATTAAGGCTGGTATCGCAGTTGCTTCCATAGAAATCGCTAAACCTTGAATTACATTAGTTCCATGACCAGTCGTTGAGGATTTAGCAACAGTTTTAACAGGTCTATAATCTGTTCCAGTATAATATTCGGTAACCCAAATTAATAATCCTGTAATAACAAATCCAACTACACCACAAATATATAAATCTAAACCTGAAAAAATTGCACCAGCACTGTTGTTGTAAGACGTTTTTAATCCAATGATTGAATCTGTTACAGGATACATAATGATTAAAGAGGTTATTGCAGTTACTATAAAACCTTTATATAAAGCGCCCATTATACTTTTACTTTTCCCAAGTTTTACAAACCACGTTCCTATTATTGATGTAATTATACATGCTCCTCCAATAGCTAAAGGATAAATCATCAAATTATAGTCTTGCGGTGAGAAAATTGAGGCTAAAACCATTGTAGCCACAATAGTTACTGCGTAAGTTTCAAAAAGATCTGCTGCCATTCCGGCACAATCACCAACATTATCACCGACATTATCAGCTATTACTGCAGGATTTCTTGGATCATCTTCTGGGATTCCAGCCTCGACTTTTCCTACTAAATCAGCACCAACATCAGCTCCTTTAGTGAATATTCCTCCTCCTAGTCGAGCAAAAATTGAAATTAAGGAAGCTCCAAAACCAAGAGCAACAAGAGCATTAATAATTTCTCTTTTTTCAACTTCAAAACTAATTAAAATAATATAATAAATCGTTATTGATAATAAAGCTAATCCAGCAACCAATAATCCAGTAATAGCTCCAGACTTAAATGCAATAGTTAATCCAGATTGCAAACTATTTCTTGAAGCTTCGGCAGTTCTGACATTAGCTTTAACAGATATTAGCATGCCAACATATCCAGCTACACCTGAAAGAAATGCACCTATAAAATACCCAAACCCAACTAGATAACTAAAAAAATAAGTTACTATAGCTAAAACAATTATTCCAACTATGGCAATCGTTTTGTATTGTCTATTTAAATAAGCTTTTGCTCCAATTTGAATCGCCTCAGCAATTTCTTGCATTCTTGAATTTCCAGGACTAGAAGAAATTATTTGTCCTGACAAAAGATAACTATAAGCGACAGCTAATATTCCTGTGAATGAAATTAGATAAAGTAGTTCTAAATAATTTGTCATTGTAATAAGCGGATAAATGCCAAAAAAGTATTAAAAACGCAAGCTAAAGTTATTAAATTTTCGACATTTTATTCATCTTTTCTTAAGACTTTTGATATTTTGTCTAAAATGGCGTTTAAATAACCAATTTGAACTTTTTCCAAAAAGAATTCTGAAGCAATCAAATATTCTTTAATTATTACTTTTTTTGGATTTTTATGCTTGAATAAAAATTCAAAAACTGCAGCAAACAATATTATTTTTAATAATTTATCAGTTTTTTTTAAATTTATATCATTTTCAAGATGTTGCATTATTAACTCTTCTATCATCTCAGATCTCTCTAAAGTCCCAGAAACTACATCTTTGATATATTTCTTATATTGGTTTTTTGGATAAACTATGTTTTCGTCCGGGTTCATCAATGATCCATAAATTATTTGTATAATTTTAACGCGAGGTAATGAGTTTTTATTAATCTTATTAGCCATCTATTTAATCTTGATAGGCTTAGATACTTTTAAGATATTTATCACGGCTAAAGCAGCTTCTGATCCTTTATTGACTCTCTTAGTTGCTTGATCAATATTGAAACAAGAAATTATACCGTTACCTATTGGTTTTTTATGATCAATTGAAAGTTTCATTATAGAATTTGTTATTGATTGAGAAATTAAATCAAAGTTATTTGTTTCACCTTTAATTATACATCCAAGAGCTATGACACCATCGAAATTCTTTATATGTTTTGCTATT
>CACLVZ010000013.1 GCA_902610515.1 uncultured Pelagibacteraceae bacterium | reverse complement strand
TATTCGAACCCTCATTTAAATTTAACTGAACTAGATTTATTTCTTTATTGTCTTTTTTATCTACAATTTTAACTTCTAAAGTTAAATTTTCTTCAAAAAACTGTTTAGCTTCTGCTTTATTTACACAAACATGGTCACCACATATTAAAATTGTTTTTTGTTTTGCGCATGATTGGAAAAGCATTAATACAGAAATAAAAATTAATTTTTTCATTTTAAGCCAGCTTTCTCAGAAAAGTTATAAATTAGATTCATATTTTGTACAGCCTGTCCCGCGGCACCTTTCATAAGATTATCAATTGCAGAAAAAATAACTATCTTATTTCTAATTTTTGTTTTGCAAATTGAAATTTCGCAATTATTTGTATTTATCACATTTCCAGACCCTATCTGAGAATTTAGTTTTAATATTTTTATAAATTTTGAATTTTTATAAAAATGCAATAATACGCTTCTAATAGTCTCTGGTTTAACATTTTTTTTAGTTTTAATATAAATTGAGGATAACATTCCCCTAAAAGTAGGTAGCAAATGCGGGTTGAAGGAATAAATAATTTTTTTCTTAGTCTGTCTATAGATTTCTTGGTCTATTTCACAAGTGTGTCTATGATTATTTACAGAGTAGGCATAAGCTGAACTGAATAGATTTTTATGTTTAAACTTTTTTTTAAAATTTTTTCCAGCTCCAGAGTAACCAGATTTTGAGTCTATTGTTATATCTTTATTATTAATTAAATTTTTTTTTAATACAGGAATTAGGGGTATTAATATAGATGTAGGATAACATCCTGGATTGGCTATTATTTTAAAATTCTTAATTTTATTTTTATTAAACTCACTTATAGAGTAAAGAGAATTTTTAATAAGATCTTTGGCTTTATGATTTAATTTATAATTTCTTGTATAAATTTTGTGGTTTTCAATTCTAAAATCTGCAGATAAATCAATATACTTTAAATTTTTATTTTTTTTATAGTTTTTTTTAATGATTTTTTGGGCTTCGCCATTAGGAAGAGATAGAAAAACTAAATCTAAATTTTTCCAATCAATACTATTTATAGAAGAAATTAAAGGTAATTTTTTTTTTATTCTTTTATCGTAAAAACTTATTTTTTTACCTAAATTTTTAGTAGCACATAAATTTGTAAGCTTTACATTTGGATGCTTAGACAATAAGTAGACTAAATCAAGACCTGTGTAACCAGTCGCCCCTACCACTGCTACTTTTAATTTATACATCATAGACATTTGATTTATACCACCCTACAGAATTAATTAAAAATTAAATGATTATCGTTTAGAAAACTGAAAGCTTCTTCTTGCTTTTCTATGACCGTACTTTTTTCTCTCTACGACTCTAGAGTCTCTGGTGGTGAGTTTATCTTTTTTAAGGTCTTTTTTAAGTGAGACATCGTGAGATATTAATGCTTTAGAGATACCTAATATTATCGCCCCAGCTTGACCGGACAAACCTCCACCTTTAACTGAACATTTGACATCATAACTTGAGCTAGCTTGAGAGATCTCTAGAGGTCTTGTAACTATTATTTGATGAACTGGTCTTTTGAAATATTCGCTCATTTTCATTCCGTTAACATGAATGTTGCCTGAGCCTTTTTTAACCCATACTTTGGCTATAGATCTTTTTCTTCTACCAGTTGCGTATTTTCCGTCTTTAAAATCTAATTTGATTTTTTTTTGTAAATTATTTGTAGTAGTTAAATTATCCATTATCTAACAAGGTTACTTTTATTTATTTTATCAAAGTTAATAATTTTAGGTTTTTGAATTTCGTGAGGATGTTTATCACCATTATAAATTTTTAATTTTGTAAGTTGTTTTTTTGCCAAAGGACCTCCAGGCAACATCCTTTTAACTGCTAGTTTTAAAATTTCATTTGATTTATTTTTTTTTCTTAAAATTAAAGGAGATGTCTCTTTAATCCCACCTGGGTGACCAGTATGTCTAAAATATTTTTTATTTTTAAATTTTTTTCCAGTAAATTTTATTTTATCAATATTAGTTACTATTACAAAATCACCATTATCGATATGCGGATTAAAAGTAGGTTTATTTTTACCTCTTAAAACTTTTGAGATAAACGCGGCAAGCCTTCCTACTGCTAAGTTTTGTGCATTAATTAAAAACCATTCGTTTTTAATATTTTTTCTCTTAATAAAAGGTGTCATATTGTTGGCGATAAATACATATAATAATCATCAAAGTCAATTTATTTAATATAATTATAATACAGATTTATAGTGCTGAATACGAGAAACACACTTGTAATTTGGTGAGCTGAAGCCAAGAACATATTTAAACCACTTGTTAAAGTGGTTATACCTAAAATTACCTGGAGTATTAAAAAAAAAATAAGAATAAGTAACGGACGATAAAGATTTTTAATTTTTTTTAAATAAATATACAAACTGAAACCTAAAATATAAAAAGTTATCAAGTATGCAAGATTTCTGTGATAAAATTGAACTAATGAATGATTATTAAAATTAAAATAACTTATATAATCAATCATTGGTGAATCATCAGGAAAATATTTCAATCCCATCAATGGCCATGTTTGGTAAATCTTACCCGCATCTAAACCTGAGACAAAAGCACCTAAAATAATCTGAGAGAAGATTAAAAATAGTAAAAATAAAATTGAAATATTTTTTTTAGAAAAACTAAAAAATTTGACTGAGTTATTTTCTTTCAAATTCAAAATTAACCAAAAAATTGAAGATATTATTACAAAAGCAATACTTAAATGTAATGATAGCCTATAATGACTTACTGTAATTGCATTAACAAGACCACTTTTAACCATATACCATCCTACTATTCCCTGTAAGATAATAAGAGCTAAAATCAAGTAACAAGGTATAATATATTTTTTTTCAATTTTATTTGTATAATGTAGATATATAAGTGGGATTAAGAAAAAAACACCAATAAGTCTTGCAAGCATTCTGTGAAAATATTCCCAATAAAAAATAATTTTAAACCTACTTAAATCCATATCAAAGTTTACTAATTCAAATTGTGGTATTTTTTTATATTGTTCGTAATAATCTATCCAAGAGGCTTGTGATAATGGTGGCAATATACCTTTAAATAATTCCCAATGTGTTATCGATAAACCAGAATTTGTTAATCTGGTGAGACCTCCAACAATAATAATGCATAAAACCAAAATTAAGGATAGGATTAACCAATTTAAAAGTTGTTTTTGAGAACCATCGGATTTGATCATTTATTGAAATATATATATATTTTATACAATGCATAAATTAATAATGTCGCTATGATTAATAAAAAAATACTTGTTATAAGAGGTAAATTAGACAAATTAGATAATCAATTTCTTAATTTAATTAAAAAGAGAACAAATTTAGTTAATAAAATACTTAAAAATAAAAAATACAAAAAAGACATAGTGGATAAAA
>CACLVZ010000012.1 GCA_902610515.1 uncultured Pelagibacteraceae bacterium | reverse complement strand
AAATTATAACTACAAAAATGGATTTAAATGAAACTGGACCAAGTGAAAACGAATTAGATGAAATTATTAAAGTTTTTAAGCTCAATGAGGATCAAAAAAAGATTGCGAAAAAAACTGTAAAATCGATGTACGAAATAATTTTAAAAAAAGATGCCAGCCTCATAGAAATTAACCCTTTAATTATTACAAAAGATAAAAAATTAATCTGTTTAGATGCAAAAATGAATTTTGATGATAATGCAATTTTTAGGAGACCAGAAATTTTAAAACTAAGAGACCTAAACGAGGAAGATCCTGCAGAAATTGAAGCTAGCAAGTACGATCTTGCATACATCAAACTTAATGGATCAATAGGATGCATGGTGAATGGTGCAGGTTTAGCAATGGCCACTATGGATATAATAAAATTATATGGAAAAGAACCAGCAAACTTTTTAGATGTTGGCGGAGGCGCTTCTAAAGAAAAAGTCACTGCAGCCTTTAAATTAATATTAGCAGATGAAAATGTTAAAGGAATTTTAATAAATATATTTGGTGGGATTATGAGATGCGATGTTTTAGCTCAAGGGGTAGTAGATGCAGCAAAGCAAGTTAACTTATCTGTACCACTTGTAGTCAGATTAGCAGGAACAAATTTTAAACAAGGAAAAGAAATTTTAGACCAATCTAAACTTAAAATTTTATCAGCCAGTGATTTAAATGATGCTGCAAAAAAAATAGTTGAGGCTATAAAGTAATGTCAGTTTTAGTAAACAAAAATACAAAAGTAATATGCCAGGGATTTACTGGCAAGCATGGAACGTTTCACTCAGAACAAGCTTTAAAATATGGTACTCAATTGGTAGGAGGTGTTACTCCTAAAAAGGGGGGTCAAAAACATTTAGGTTTACCAGTATTTAATACAGTGCAAGAAGCAAAAGATAAAACGTCTGCTAACGCCACAATGATATATGTACCTCCTAAATTCGCAGGTGCCGCTATTATTGAAGCAATAGAAGCAAAAATAGAATTAATTGTTTGCATTACAGAGGGAATACCAGTTTTAGATATGTTGAAAGTTAAAAAAATTTTAAATGATAGTAACTCTAGATTAATTGGTCCAAATTGTCCTGGGGTCATCACTCCAGAGGAATGTAAAATTGGAATAATGCCTGGAAATATTCATAAAAAAGGTTCAGTCGGAATAGTATCAAGATCCGGAACTTTGACTTACGAGGCTGTTTCGCAGACTTCTTCAAATAATTTAGGACAATCAACATGTATTGGTATTGGCGGAGATCCAATTAATGGAACCAATTTTATAGATTGTTTAGAATTATTTTTAAAAGACGATGAAACTAAATCAATCGTAATGATTGGAGAAATCGGTGGATCTGCCGAGGAAGAAGCTGCTGAGTTTTTAAAAAAAGAGAAAATTAAAAAACCTACTGTAGGTTTTATAGCCGGATTAACAGCCCCACCAGGTAGAAGAATGGGGCATGCTGGGGCGATTATATCAGGAGGTAAGGGAGGAGCAGAAGAAAAAATTGAAATTATGAAATCAGCGGGTATTACCATATCAAAATCACCAGCAGATATCGGCAAAACTCTATTTGATAAACTTAATAGTTGATTTTTAATAATTTATGTTAGTATAAATAATTAATGTCATCTTCCGATAATAATATTACTTTTAAAAAAACATCTTTTTTATCAGGTATAAATTCTGAATTTATAAATGAATTATACTCTGATTATCTCTCTGATCCTAAATCTTTACCTGAAGGTTGGATAAAATTTTTTAATGGATTGAGTGAAGATGAAAAATTAATTCTAAGTGATTTAAATGGTCCTAGTTGGTCTCCAGCAAAAAAAATTAAAAATAAAATTACAAATAGGAGTATAATTCAAGAAAAAGCTTATGCTAAGGACTCCGCTGAACTTAATGAAAATTCTATAAAACAGGCCTCTCAGGATTCCGTACGCGCAATAATGCTTATTAGAGCTTACAGAATAAGAGGACATCTGATTGCTAACTTAGATCCTTTAGCTATCCAAGAAAAAAAAGAACACTCAGAACTACAACCTGAAAATTATGGCTTCACAAAAAAAGATTTTCAAAGAAAAATCTTTTTAGATGGGGTTTTAGGACTTCAATATGCTAATTTAAACCAGATACTTGAAATACTCAAAAAAACTTATTGTTCTAACATTGGGTTTGAATTTATGCATATGAGCGATCCAGAGGAAAAAGCTTGGATTAGAAACAGGATAGAGGGTCCAGAAAAAGATATTTCTTTTACGGATAATGGTAAAAGAGCGATACTAAATAAAATAGTTCAGGCAGAAGGTTTTGAAAAATATTTACACGTAAAATTTGTTGGAACAAAAAGATTTGGACTAGATGGCGGTGAGTCATTGATACCAGCTTTAGAGCAGATTATTAAAAGGGGAGGTAATCTTGGTGCTAAAGAAATTAAAATTGGAATGCCGCACAGGGGAAGACTTAATGTTTTAGCTAATGTCATGGGAAAACCATTTAGAGCAATTTTCAGTGAATTTTTTGGAAAATCGATAAATGCAAGCAAATATTTTGAGGGAGATGTGAAATATCATCTTGGGGCTTCATCCAATAGAGAATTTGATGGTAACGTTGTTCATATAAGTCTTACAGATAACCCATCCCACCTTGAGGCAGTTAATCCTGTAGTATTAGGACAAGTAAGAGCTAAACAATTTTTTCATAAAGATAAAGATAGAAAAAAAGTAATTCCAGTTTTAATGCATGGAGATGCGGCTTTTGCTGGACAAGGAATAGTGGCGGAATGTTTTGCAATGTCAGGACTACCAGGGCATAATATTGGAGGAACTATTCATATTATTGTAAACAATCAAATAGGTTTTACTACAGCTCCTAGATTTGCCAGATCTTCCCCTTATCCTTCAGATGTTGCTAAAACTGCTCAAGCTCCAATTTTTCATGTTAACGGAGATGACCCAGAAGCAGTTACTTATTGTGCCAAAATTGCAACGGAGTATAGACAAAAATTTAATCGAGATGTTGTTATTGATATGGTTTGCTACAGGCGTTATGGACATAATGAGGGTGACGAGCCTTCGTTTACTCAACCAATAATGTATAAAAAAATTAAAAACCACCCAACTACTCTCTCAATTTACGGAAAGAAACTTTCTAATGAAGGTTTAATTAATATTGAACAATTACAAAAGGATAGAACTACTTTTAAAAACTTCTTAGAAAATGAGTACTTATCATCTAAAAATTATAAATCAGAATTAAAATGGTTTGATGGGGTATGGTCAAGATTTAAACCAGGTCTTGGTAAAGACAAGAGAGGCAAAAGTGGTGTAGAAAAAAATATTCTATTAAAAGTAGGAAAAGAGATATTTAAAATTCCAAGCGATTTTAATGCACACAAAACTCTCAAAAGGGTTTTTGAATTGAAGAGCAAAATGTTTCAAAGTGGTCATATTGATTGGTCATCAGCAGAGTCCCTAGCAATCGGTTCCCTATTGACAGAGGGATTTTCAGTAAGGCTATCCGGTCAAGACTCAGGAAGAGGAACATTCAGCCAAAGACATGCAGTTTTAAGGAATCAAGACAACCATGATCGCTATTTACCATTAAATAATATTCAATCAGGTCAAAAGAGATTTGAGGTTATAGACAGCTTACTCTCAGAGCTGGCAGTTCTTGGATTTGAATATGGTTACTCTTTATCAGAGCCAGAAACTCTAGTTTTATGGGAAGCACAGTTTGGTGATTTTGCTAATGGTGCTCAAGTTATTATTGATCAATTTATTACCTCTTCCGAGTCTAAGTGGGGAAGAGCCAGTGGACTTGTTATGTTATTGCCCCACGGTTATGAGGGACAAGGACCTGAACATTCTTCCGCAAGATTGGAGAGATTTTTACAATTATGTGCAGGAGAAAATATTCAAGTTGTAAATTGTACCACCCCATCAAATTATTTCCACGTCCTAAGAAGACAAATGCATAGAGAGTTTAGAAAACCTCTAATTATAATGACACCTAAATCTTTACTTAGACACAAGCGTTGTATATCTAAAATTTCTGAATTTGTTTCAAAAAGTTCATTTCATAGAGTTTTAGAAGACGATGCCTATGACAAAGAGAAAAATTTAATTTCTTTAAAAAAGGATAGCAAGATAAGAAAAGTAGTAATGTGCTCTGGTAAAATTTATTATGATTTAATTGAACAGAGGGAAATAACCAAAACTGATGATGTTATTTTTGTCCGTTTAGAGCAATTATACCCGTTCCCAGCTAAAACATTAGCTGGAGTTTTAAAAAAGGTATAAAAAAGCCCAATTTATATGGTGTCAAGAAGAACCAAAAAATATGGGAGCTTGGAACACAGTGAGGAATTACATCGAAAGA
>CACLVZ010000011.1 GCA_902610515.1 uncultured Pelagibacteraceae bacterium | reverse complement strand
GGTTGTTTCAGATAACTTTTTACAACTTTTTTTTGGATGGGAGGGTGTTGGATTATGTTCTTATCTATTAATTGGCTTTTGGTACAAAAAAGAGACAGCAAATAATGCAGCTATTAAGGCATTTATCGTTAACAGAATAGGGGATTTTGGTTTAGCGATTGCAATATTTTTAATCTTTTTCTTTTTTGGTACTATTAATTTTGAAGAAACCTTTCAAGCCACAAGCCAGTTTGCTGAAAAAAAAATAATTTTTTTTGGCTTTGAGGCAAACTTAATAACATTAATATCTGTTTTCCTTTTTATTGGAGCGATGGGAAAATCTGCTCAATTTTTACTTCATACCTGGCTACCAGATGCAATGGAGGGACCGACACCGGTATCAGCCTTGATACATGCAGCAACAATGGTAACCGCTGGTGTTTTTCTTGTAGTTAGATGTTCGCCGATATTTGAATACTCTCAATATGCTTTAAATCTGGTTACAGTCGTAGGAATGATAACTGCAATATTTGCTGCATCAGTTGCTCTTGTACAGAATGATATTAAGAAAATAGTTGCTTATTCAACCTGCAGCCAATTAGGTTACATGTTTTTTGCAGCAGGAGTTGGAGCTTACCATGTTGCGATGTTCCATCTATTTACACATGCTTTTTTTAAGGCGTTATTGTTTTTAGGCGCTGGTTCAGTAATACACGCATTTAAAGATGAGCAGGATATTAGAAATATGGGCGGTGTAAGAAAAAAACTTCCATATACTTACACTTTTATGTTACTAGGAACCCTAGCATTAACAGGGTTTCCTTTTTTATCAGGATTTTACTCAAAAGATGCAATTATTGAATTTGCCTATCTTAAAAATTCTACTTTAGGAAATTACGCAGCTACAATTGGTATCTTTACAGCTTTCTTAACTTCAATTTATTCATGGAGGTTATTTTTCAAAGCTTTTCATGGACCTTATAATAATAAAAAAATTCCTATAGACGAAACTCACGAGTCACCGTTAGTAATGTTGATCCCTTTAGTATTTTTAGGTATCGGAGCGTTATTTTCTGGTTATCTTTTTAAAACTACCTTTATCGGCCACCACAGCAATGAATTTTGGCAAGAGTCAATATTTTTTTTAAATGAAATAAAACATGAATCTATACCATTATGGTTTTTATTAATTACCCCGATCTTAGTTTTAATATCAATACCCATCTCTTTTTATTTATATATTTTAAAACCTAAAATTCTGGAGGATTTTAAGAACACAAATATGCCTTTATACAACTTTTTATTAAACAAGTGGTACGTAGATGAACTTTATGAAAAAGTTTTCGTAAATCCAGCGAAGAAAATAGGCTCATTTTTTTGGAAAAAAGGAGATGTTGGTATAATAGATAGGTTTGGACCTGATGGTATTTCAAAATTAGTTAAAATAATTTCTAATAAAACTGCACGCCTTCAAACAGGATTTATTTATGATTACGCCTTTGTGATGTTACTAGGTCTATCGATTTTGCTAACTTATCTGATCTTAAAATAAAATGAACTTTCCAATATTATCGACTTTAATTTTTTTACCTTTAATTAGTTCTTTCTTCATCTTAATATCCAAAGACAAAACTACAAATTTAAGTTCAATCTCTATTTCTTTATTTAGTAGTATCGCTACTTTTTTTCTATCATTATTTTTGTGGTATTCTTTAGATATAAATACCTCTGAGTTCCAGTTTGTAGAAGAAAAATCTTGGATAAATAATTATATAAAATTTAAATTAGGTGTGGATGGTATATCAATACTCTTTATAGTTTTAACAACTTTTATAACTCCGATTTGTATCATTTCTTGTATTAATAGCGTTAAAGTAAGAGTCAAAGAATTTTTAATTGCTATTTTAATTTTAGAAACATTCATGATTGGTGTTTTTTGCTCACTCGATCTTGTAATTTTTTATTTGTTTTTTGAAGCCGGCTTAATACCAATGTTTTTAATTATAGGAGTTTGGGGTGGTCCAAGAAGAGTCTATTCTGCCTTTAAATTTTTTCTTTTTACTCTACTTGGCTCGGTTTTAATGCTTGTGGCTATAATAGTTATATATTGGTTAACAGGTACTACCGACATTACTCAGATATATGAAGTTCAAATACCAAAAGAATATCAAAATATACTCTGGTTAGCTTTTTTAAGTTCTTTTGCGGTTAAAATGCCTATGTGGCCAGTACATACCTGGCTACCTGACGCGCATGTAGAAGCGCCAACGGCAGGTTCTGTTATTCTAGCAGCTATATTATTAAAAATGGCTGGCTACGGTTTTTTGAGATTTTCAATACCAATGTTTCCTATAGCATCAGAATATTTTACTCCTCTTATTTATACTTTAAGCATAATAGCTATAATTTACACCTCTTTAGTAGCATTAATGCAAGATGACATGAAAAAGTTAATTGCTTATTCCTCTGTAGCTCACATGGGTTACGTCACGTTGGGAATTTTTACATTAACAAAGCAAGGTATAGAGGGAAGCATTTATCAAATGATCAGTCATGGTTTGATATCAGCAGCATTATTCTTGTGTGTTGGAGTAGTCTATGATCGTTTACATTCGAGAATGATAAGTACTTATGGAGGATTAGTAAATTATATTCCAAAATACTCTTTTTTATTTTTAATATTTGCTTTAGCTGCTTTAGGATTGCCTGGCACTTCTGGGTTTTTAGGAGAGTTTCTTGTCTTAGCAGGCGCATTTCAAAAAAGTTTTTTAGCAGCAATGTTAGCAACTTTTGGTGTCGTGTTAGGCGCAGCTTATATGCTTTGGCTTACAAAGAGAGTTATTTTTGGTGTTACAAATAATTCAGAAATTAAAAAAATTAAAGATATTAATAAATCCGAAATTGTAATGTTAGTTACTTTAGCTTTTTTTATCTTATTTTTTGGTTTTTACCCTATTCCATTAATGGAAACTTTTAATGTTTCAGTTAATAGTTTAATCAATAATTACGAGACAGCATTAATTACAAATTAATCATGATAAAAAATTTATATATAATGTTTCCAGAGATCTTTTTATCTTTGTCAATTTTTTTTATTTTGATGGTTGGTGTTTTCATTAAAAAGAGCTTCAATCTTATATTCAATCTAACATCTTTGATTATTATTGTTACAATTTCAATTATTTTAACAAACTCTAATAATGAAGAAAGAATATTTTTAGATAGTTTTATTAGAGATCCTTTTTCAAATTATTTTAAAATTTTAATTCTTTTATCTACATTATTCGTTCTTAATTCATCTAAAAATTTCATTATTGATAATAAATTAGATAAATTTGAGTACCCTATAATTATTCTTTTGTCGATTCTTGGAATGTTTTTTATGGTTAGCTCTAATGATTTAATACTTTTTTATTTAGGATTAGAGTTACAATCTTTATCACTCTATATTCTCGCTTCTATAGACAGAGATAATTTAAGATCAACAGAATCAGGCGTAAAGTACTTTGTATTAAGTGCTCTATCTTCAGGTTTATTATTATACGGATGTTCATTACTATATGGATTTACAGGCTCAACAAATTTTGAATTGATTGCTGAACAACTTAATAAAGAAAATACAGGTGCAGTCTTTGCAATGGTATTTATATTAGTAGGTCTTGCATTCAAAATTTCTGCAGTTCCATTTCATATGTGGACACCAGATGTTTATGAAGGAGCACCAACATCAATCACAAGTTTCTTTGCCGTTGTTCCAAAAGTCGCTGGACTAGCACTGTTAATAAAATTTATGTTTGTTCCATTTTCAAATATTTTATTAGAGTGGCAAACGATTATAATTTTTATTTCTATTGCATCGATGATATTAGGAGCAGCAGCAGCAATGATTCAAAAAAATTTCAAAAGACTTTTGGCTTATAGTTCGATTGGTCATATTGGTTACGCACTTGCTGGAGTTGCTACTGGGGCTATATCAGGCTACCAAAGCGCAATAGTTTATATTTCAATTTACGTAATTATGAATATTGGGGCTTTCTCATGTCTATACTTGTTAAAGAAGGATGGACAATATAAAGAAAACATTTCTGATTTGTCAGGAATTTCAAAAAAACATCCTCTTTTAGCTATTTCATTATTGATAATCTTGTTTTCACTGGCTGGAGTTCCACCTTTAGGAGGATTTTTTGCAAAGTTTTATGTTTTTGTCGCTGTATTGGAAAAAGAAATGTATGCTTTAGCAATAATAGGTTTAATTACTACAGTTATGTCAGCATTTTATTACCTCAAAATTATCAAGACCATTTATTTCGATGATAGCATCAACACATTTGAGCCAACAAAAAATAGAACAGCTCAATTTTCTGTAATTGCTAGTTGTACAATTTTAATTACATTTTTTTTGTATCCTTCAATTTTGAATAATTTAGTAAACACATTATTCGTTAGTTAATGAAGATTAACTTAATAAAATATAAAAAAGTAAAAAGCACAAACGATACTGCCCTTAAACTAATTAAAAAAAATATTACAAACCCAACTATAGTCATGACTGAAAAACAAACTAATGGAAGAGGCACAGTAGGGAAAAAATGGGTTTCTGAAAAAGGAAATCTTTTCATATCTTTATTTTTTAAATTTGATCAAAAAAAAATCAATTTTAAACAATTTGCAATTTTGAATGCATTCTTGCTAAGAAAAGTACTTTCAAAAACAATTCCAAAAAAAATAAAGATAAAATGGCCAAATGATTTGCTTGTAAACCAAAGAAAATTTTGTGGAATTTTACAAGAGGTAATAAGATTTAATGATTTTGATTATTTGATTGTAGG
>CACLVZ010000010.1 GCA_902610515.1 uncultured Pelagibacteraceae bacterium | reverse complement strand
TATCAAAAATATTTTTGATTTTACATTTAAGAAAATATTCAAGAGCATTTTTATCAAATCTTAAAAAATGTCCTATTTTTAAAATTTTTTCATTTTCTAAAACAGAAACTAAATTTGGAGCAACATAATTAATTTTATTTGGTTCAATTATATAAACATTTTCATTTTCATCACAAATCTGTATTAAACTAAGTTTGTCTCTTTCTGGAATTTGTAACCCAGTTGCTTCAGTATCAATAGCTATACTATTTTTAAGTGAATTAGCTATCTCAGGTGTTATGTCCTCTTTAATCTTGAAAATTTTCATATATAACTTTAAATACCATGAAAAATCATATTTGCACAATTTTAGGTGGTGGGGGATTTATAGGAAGATATCTTGTTCGAAATTTGTCCAAGAAAAACTACAGATGTATAATAACAACTAGAAAAGCCTTTCAAAAAGGATATTTAAAGACACAAGCAACACCAGGATCTGTTGAACTGTTAGATTGGAATCCTAATAATTTTTCTGAGTTAAAAACTGCGATAAAAAATTCAGATGTTGTCGTGAATTTAATTGGCATTCTCTTTGAGAATAGAAAGCAAAAATTTTATAATATTCATTCAAAAATTCCTGAAGCTGTCGCCAAGATTTGTTCTGAGTCAGATGTAAATAAATTTATTCACGTCAGCGCGATTGGAGCAAATGATAAATCAAAATCTCTATATCAAAAATCAAAATTTTTAGGGGAACAAAATGCGCTAGAGAATTTTAAAAAAACAGTAATTATTAGACCTAGTGTAGTTTGTGGTCCTGAAGATAACTTTACCAATCTTTTTTCAAAACTGAGTATATTGCCTGTGATACCAGTTGTTGGAAAAAACTATAAGTTTCAACCAATCTTAGTTTCAGATGTTGCAAGTTCTATTTTAAAAGCTATTGAAACTAAAAATAACGAAGGCAAAATTTACGAAATTGGAGGACCAAAAATAATTAGTTTTGGAGATATGGTTAAGTCAATTTTATCAACTATTAACAAAAAAAGATTTGTTGTTGAAATGCCAATGCCAATTGCAAAAATACAGAGTAGTATAACTGATTTACTGCCTTTACCTCCGATTTTAACTAGAGACCAATGTGAAATTTTGTCTGAAGCAGATAATGTTGTTTCCAATAATCATTTAACACTTAAAGATCTTGATATAGACCCAACAGATGTTGAAGAAGAGATGAAAAAATGGTTATGGAGATATAAAGATGGAGGCCAGTTCGCTAAAGCACAATGAAAAGTATAAGTTTATTTAGTGGATATATTTATTTAATTCTTGCAATCATAACAGGTATTGCCACTAACGGTTTTCTCAAAACCACAGAAAGTTTTACCAAGCTCACACCAACAATTTTTTGCATCACAAGTATTGTTGTTTGTATTTTTTGTTTATCTAGAGCAATGACTATAATACCTGTAGGATTTACTTATGCCACTTACGGAGCATTAACGATAACTGCAGTTACATTATTTGGAATATTTAAATACAATCAAACTCCTAATCTTTATGGTACTGTTGGATTAATTTTAATTGTTTCAGGAGTTATACTTTTAAACCTTTTTGGTAAATTAAAGTAAACCCCTGATGTTTTTAAATCAGGGGCATTTAATTACTTTATAACTAATTATTTAAAGATGCTGTGATAGGTTCTTTATTTTTGTTAGCTCTTTTTTCAGCGATTTTTTTCTCGATACTAGCTATCTTTAGATCAATCTTTGATAGTTTTTTTTGTTTAGTGCTTATCTTATTTTTAAGCTTATCGATTGATTTTAATATTTTTTTCTTTTTCTTTTCGTTTTTTTTTAACTTTTTTTTCATATTGTTCCTCCAAAAAAGAAAAATCTAAAATAATTTAAAAAATTTTTCAAATGAAATTAAGAAAAATCTTTTAAACTAAAAGTTGAAAAAATTTAGAAAATCCTACGGAACTAATAAATTTATAAATCTGTCTGTTTTTTGGATTTCAAGACTGTTTACGTAACCACAATTTTCACCATCAACTTGTGATAGAACTTTATTGTTTACACCATTTATTTTTAATCTGTTCAATTCTTTTTTAATTACACTTTTTGCAGGAGTTAAGTCGCCTTTGGTTAAAATTAACCAAACATAATAAAGTAATTTTATTCTGGTCAGGTCTTTAAATATGTAAGCCACTATCCTGTTTTCAAATATATTGGTATCATTAGTTATAGAATGGGGACCAGCATAATATTTTGAATTAGTACATAAAATCCAATCAGCCATAATTTTTTCATTATCTACCTTAACCTCCATTTTATTATTTTTTAAAAATAAAAAATGCTGAAAACCTTTTAAAGCGAAAATTACTTTTCCAAGATACTTTTTAATATTAGTATTTATGGACTCAACAATTCGAGAGTCAAAACCTACACCAGCCATCAAGAAAAAGTACTTATCATTTATTTTTGCTAATGAAATTTTCTTATGATTATCTGATACTAGGACGTTGTAAATCTCCTCCGCCTTTTTCTTAATTTGAGTTTCTATTTGTAAAATATTTGCAGTGCCAGCAGGTATGTATCCAACTAATTTGTCTTTTAGATTATCACTTTTAAACATTTCATTAATACCAAAACATACGCTCCCGTCACCGCCAGCAAATACTAACCGATCAAATTTTTTATTAGACAATTCTTTAAATACATTCCTTGCATGATCTTCGCTTTCGGTTTTAAAAAGATCTACAATATGATTTTTTTCTAAAAGATTAATGACCTTGTTAATTAATTTAAGTTTTCTACCACCTGCTGCATTTGCATTAAATATCACCGCAAAATTCAATTTTTTATTCATATTTTAACAATTCTGTAACATATTTATGATTCTACTTGTACTAGAGATTCGTTTTATAAAAAATATGGAAACAATTCAAACTAAATCTAAGGGAAAGATTTTAAATTACAAAAGCATCTTTATTTCCGACTTGCACCTTGGGCATAGAAAAAGTGCAGCAAATAAATTATTAGAATTTTACAAACATTCAAGGTCAGAGAATTTATATCTTGTTGGTGATATCATTGATGTTTGGGCTTTAAAAACAAAATTTTACTGGCCTCAAGAACATAATGATGTGATTCAAAAAACATTAAGAAAAGCAAGACATGGAACAAAAGTAAAATATATTGTTGGAAATCATGATGATGTCTTCAGAAAATTTTTACCATTACATTTTGGCGATATTGAAGTTGTAAATAGAGCCATACATGTAAGCTCAGATAATAAAAAGTATATTGTTGTTCATGGTGATGCCTGGGATGGAGTGATGAAATATGCTCCATGGTTATCAAAAGTAGGAGCTATTGCTTATAGTTTTTTACTTGAGTTTAATGTTGTTATCAATTTTTTTAGAAGATTATTTAAAAAGGGTAATTGGTCTTTAGCAAAATATTTAAAACACAAAGTAAAGAACGCTGTAAAATATATAGGCGATTATGAAAAAACTTTAGCAACTTATGCTAAAAGAAAAAATGTTGATGGTATAATTTGTGGTCATATTCATCATTCTGCCGATCAAGTCTTAGATGGTGTGAGATATTTAAATTGTGGTGATTGGGTAGAAGGTGCAACTTTCTTGGTAGAACATTTTGATGGTCGCATGGAAGTTATTGACTGGGACAAAATCAGAGGTGATGTTGTTGATTACGAGCCGTATCTAAAAGTAGTAAATAAATAAATGAAGATTTTAATCGTTACTGATGCCTGGTATCCGCAAGTGAACGGTGTTTGTAGAACTTTAAAAAATCTTGGCGATGAATTAAAAAAAATTGGCCACCAAGTTGAATATATTGAACCTAATCAATTTTTTACTGTGCCAATGCCAAAATATAATGAAATAAAACTATCTCTTAATGTTTGGCCTAGAGTAGGCAGATTAATTTCTAAAGCTGATGCTGACATAATTCACATAGCTACAGAAGGCCCGATAGGAATATTTGCAAAAAGATATTGTGTAAAAAATAAGCTTAAGTTTACCACGTCTTACCATACTCAATTTGATAAATATTTGAAGCTATACTATCCTTATTTGCCAATTAAGCTTGCTCAAAAGTTCCTTAAAGGATTTCATTCAAAGGCGGAAAAAATTTTAGTAACAACTCAATCAATGAAAGATGAACTTCAAGAAATTGGTTTTGATAAGGATAAGATGGTTGTTTGGACCAGAGGGGCAAACCACGGGGCATTTCAAAAGCCTAAAAAGATTAATTTAGAGTATAAAAGACCAATTTATCTTTATGTGGGTAGGGTATCTATTGAGAAGAACATCAGAGCATTTCTGGATTTAGAGTTAGAAGGCACGAAACTAGTTGTTGGTAAAGGACCTGATTTAGATAAACTTAAAAAAGAATACCCTGAAGCAATATTTAAAGGAGAGAGAACAAATGGTGAGCTTGCAAGTTACTTTGCTTCTTCTGATGTTTTTGTTTTCCCGAGCAAAACAGATACTTTTGGAATTGTAATTATAGAAGCTTTAAAATGTGGATTGCCAGTAGCTGCTTACCCAGTAGCAGGACCAAAAGATATTTTTAACGGTACAAACATTGGCTCGTTAAACAACGATCTTAAAAAAGCAGCACTTGAAGCTCTTAAGTCAGATAGAAGCGCTTGCATTGAGCATGCAAAAAAATATACCTGGGAAAATTGCGCAAAAATCTTTTTAAATAGTGCGGTATCAAACCGCTAAAAAATATTTCTTTAGTCTATATCTTTAAAGTATAATCAAATCATGGAATTATTATTTTACTCTCTTGCCGGAATAATTGTGATCGTAGTAATTGCAGTATCCAGAAAATCAATTGTAGCAGGTATGGAGGCAAGATCCGATATTAAGAGAGAGAACAAACCAAGTGATACTGAAGAGGGAATAGAAGACATCACCAATGAAAATATTGAAAAAACTAATGAGCAAGTAAAGATTATAAATCAAATCGATGATCTAATTTTAATTGTAGATAAATTTAAAAATATCAAATTTTTTAATAGTAGTGCAAAAAAAAAATTTGGAGAAAATAATTTAAATAAGCACGTGGCTACTTTATTGAGAGTTCCTGATTTACTCCAAAATATTGATTTAGTGCTTTTAAAAAAAGAGACAATTACTATGGATTTAGAATTATCCTCTCCCTCATTTCAGTTCTTTAAAGTTCATCTATTCTCTGGACCGACCTCATATGTAAATGATCCTGACTCAGTTGTTTTATTTCTAAAAGATTTAACTGATATTATAAAAGCGCAAAGGTTCAAATCTGATTTTGTAGCCAATGTAAGCCATGAACTTAAAACGCCTTTGGTTTCTATTAAAGGATTTCTAGAAACTATAAGCGGACATGCGAAAGATGATTTAGAAGCACAAAAAAAATTCATACCGATAATGCTTGAGCAAGCTGATAGAATGGAAAGCTTAATTAAAGATTTACTTTCATTAAGTAGAATTGAGTTAGAGGAACATATACAGCCTCAAGATAAAGTAAATTTAAAAGAAATTTTAAGTAACGTTGAAGACATCCATCAAAAAAATTTAAAATCTTTTGAATTTAAAAATAATGTAAAAGATGATTTCTTTATTAAAGGCGATCATGAAAAATTAATTGAAGTTTTTTCAAATATTATTGATAACAGTATAAAATATTCAGAAAAAAATAAAAAGATCGAGGTTAATTGTGGGCAAGGTAACGGAAAAGTAATAGGAGACTCTTATACCGTGTCCATTAAAGATAATGGTATTGGAATTCCAACTGAACAACTTCCGAGAATTACAGAAAGATTTTTTAGAGTTGATGCAGCTAAAAGTAAAAAAGTTGGTGGCACTGGACTTGGAATGGCGATCGTGAAGCACATTGTTAATCAGCATAGAGGTGATTTAGAAATAAAAAGTGAGACTCAAAGGGGCACCGAAATAAAGGTTCACTTTTCTAAATTTTAGCAAATATCACAATTTTATTAAATTATGTCTTGAGATAGACAGCAAAATAGTTAAAATTCTAGTATGACTAGAATAACAAATTATATAATTCTGGTTTTATTAACTTTAACTTTTACAACTGTTAAGGCAGATGTAAACTTAATTGAGAAAACTTTACGTTCTCAACCTCTTACAGTTTTTGATCTTGGACTTTTAAGACTTAAAAACGATCTTAGGCAAGCTAAAAACGATTTAGTTCTTGAAGTAGATAATAAAAATGTATCTACAATTTATACTGAAGCTTTATTTTCTAGAAGAGACGATGGAATTCAATTAATTGTGTCAGCACCGA
>CACLVZ010000009.1 GCA_902610515.1 uncultured Pelagibacteraceae bacterium | reverse complement strand
AATATTTCAGTCCCAGATATAGGTGATTTTAAAGACGTAGAAGTAATAGAAATTTTAGTCAAACCTGGTGACCAAATAAATAAAAACGATCCTATAGTTACAATCGAAAGTGATAAATCCAGTGTAGAAATTCCATCTCCTTCAGCTGGCCAAATAAAAGATTTAAAAGTAAAGATAGGAGATAAAGTATCAGAGGGAAGCTTATTAGCAACGATTGAAAATGGTCAAGCAGCTTCTTCACCAAAACAAGAAATAAAAAAAGAAGCTGTGAAAGAGGAGGTGGTTAAAGAACAACCAAAATCTAATGGTAACTTAAATCCTGTAAAACAAGTTAAAAAAGTTTTTGCAGAACCGGCTTCAAAGGATGATATTGATCCAGTTGAAACTAATGAATGGATAGAGTCGTTAAACTCTGTAATTGAGTCTGATGGAGCGCCAAGAGCAAGCTATCTATTAAATAAAGTTATTGATCAAGCTTATAAGTCTGGTTTGGTTTTACCTGATACTAGAACAACGCCATATATAAATACTATTCCACCCGAGGCAGAGGCTAAATCTCCGGGTGATCAAAATATTGAAAAGAAATTAAGAGCAATTATTAGATGGAATGCCGCTGCAATGGTAGTAAAAGCTAATAAGAAAAGTTCTGAACTAGGCGGACATATAGGAACTTTTGCGTCAGCAGCAACATTGTATGACGTTGGTATGAATCATTTTTGGAGAGCAAAAAATAATAAATTTGGTGGAGACTTAGTATATTTTCAAGGTCACTCAGCTCCAGGTATGTACGCAAGAGCATTCTTAGAGGGAAGGCTTTCAGCAAAACAATTAGATGGATTTAGACAAGAGGTTGGTAAAGATGGTTTATCATCTTATCCTCACCCTTGGTTAATGCCTGACTTTTGGCAGTTTCCAACAGTGTCGATGGGTCTTGGTCCTATCATGGCAATTTATCAGGCGCGGTTTCTAAAATATTTAATTAATAGAGGTTTAGTCAAAGATGAGGGAAGAAAGATTTGGGTATTCTTAGGAGATGGAGAAATGGATGAACCAGAGTCTATGGGAGCAATCGGTTTAGCTGCAAGAGAAAAATTAGATAATTTGATCTTTGTAATTAATTGTAACCTTCAAAGACTCGATGGGCCAGTCAGAGGTAATGGAAAAATTATTCAAGAACTCGAAGGAAGTTTTAGGGGAACTGGATGGAATGTAATCAAAGTTATTTGGGGATCTTATTGGGATAAGCTTTTGATGAAAGATAAGTCTGGCCTTCTTGTGAAAAGAATGAATGAATGCGTAGATGGAGAATATCAAGCTTTTAAAGCTAAGGACGGTTTATATGTAAGGGAAAAATTCTTTGGTAAATATCCTGAACTAAAAGAAATGGTATCTACTATGACTGACAAAGACATTTGGAGACTAAATAGAGGTGGTCACGATCCGCATAAAGTTTACGCTGCCTATCATTCAGCAATGCAGCACACTGGTTCTCCAACTGTTATTCTTGCTAAAACCATAAAAGGTTACGGTATGGGAAAATCTGGTGAAAGCATAAATACAACCCACCAACAAAAAAAATTAGATGAGGAGGATTTACTTTATTATAGAGATAGATTTGGCGTACCTCTCACTGATAAACAGGTAAAAAATATTGAGTATTACAAACCGGATGAAAATTCTGAAGAAATTAAATATCTAAAAGATCAAAGGATAAAGCTTGGTGGTTTTATTCCAGAAAGGTCTTCATTTGCAAAACAAATAAAAGCTCCTCCAAAAGAAATTTTCGATAACTTTATGAAGTCTACAGGAGATAAAGAGATGTCGACTACAATGGCATTAGTAAGAATGTTAACTGCGTTACTAAGAGATAAAAATATATCACCAAGATTAGTTCCTATTATCCCAGATGAAGCAAGAACTTTTGGGATGGAAGGTTTTTTTCAAAAAATAGGAATATATGCGCATGAAGGTCAAAAATATGAGCCTGTAGACTCAGAACAATTAAGCTCTTACAGAGAAGATAAAAGTGGTCAGGTATTGGAAGAGGGTATAAACGAGTCAGGAGCAATGTCATCTTGGATTGCAGCTGGTACAGCTTACACAAACCATGATTTAGAAATGATCCCTATTTATATCTTTTACTCTATGTTTGGTTTTCAAAGAGTTGGTGACTTAGCCTGGGCTGCAGGAGACTCACAAGCAAGAGGTTTTTTAATCGGAGCTACTGCTGGTAGAACGACTTTAGCAGGTGAAGGCCTTCAACACCAAGATGGTCATAGCCATTTATTAGCATCAAATATTCCAAACTGTATAAGTTATGATCCTACTTTTTCTTATGAGATGGCTGTAATATTTAGAGATGGGCTAAAAAGAATGCATGAGAAAAAAGAAAATATTTTCTACTACATTACTGCAATGAATGAAAATTATCCTCACCCAAAAAAGCCAAAAGGTTCCGATGAAGGAATTCTTAAGGGAATGTATTTATTTAAAGAAAATAATAACAAAAATAAAACTAAAGTACAGCTTTTAGGTTCAGGAACAATTTTAAGAGAAATAATTGCAGCTGCAGAAATTTTATCAAAAGATTATGGTGTGGACTCTAATGTATGGAGTGTAACTAGCTTCAATGAGTTAAGGAAAGATGGTATGGAAACTGAGAGATGGAACTTACTTAATCCAAATGAAAAAAAGAAAAAGTCATATGTTCAAAAGTGTTTAGAAAAAACAGATGGACCAGTTATTGCTGCATCAGATTACACTAGATCATTTTCTGACCAAATAAGACCTTATACAGAAAAACCTTTTTACTCTTTAGGAACAGATGGTTATGGAAGAAGTGATACCAGAAAAAATTTAAGAAAGTTTTTCGAAGTTGATAAAGAGCATATAGTTGCCTATACATTAAGTGCTTTAGCAAAAGAGCAATTAATCGAGACTAAGAAAGCTGAAAGTGCAATCAAAAAGTTTAAGATTGATAAAGATAGAGATTTTCCATCTAATTTATAATTATGGCTAGTACAAAAATTTTAGTTCCAGATATGGGTGACTTCAAGGACGTGGAGATTATTGAAGTTCTGGTCAAAGAGGGTCAACAAATAAAAAAAAATGACTCTCTTATTACATTGGAAAGTGACAAATCAAGTGTTGAAGTGCCATCAACGCACGAAGGAGTTATTGAAAAAATAAATATTAAAATAGGTGATAAAGTCAACAAAGGAGACTTAATTCTTAGTCTTAATGCGGAGAGTGCTACAGAGGAAAAAAAAGAAGTAGTCAGCGAGCAAAAAGAAATTGAGAAGAAAGAAATTAAAAAAGTCATTCCACAAAAACCAAAAGAGATTATTCCTGCAGTGCCGACTTCTCAAAAAAGTAGTAAATCAGCAAGTCCAAAAGTTAGAAAATTTGCCAGAGAGTTAGGTGCCAATGTAGTTGAAATACCAGGTTCTCAAAGGGGTGGTAGAGTTTCGGAAGAAGATGTAAAGAATTTTGTAAGATCTCAGGTGACAGTGAGCGGTGGAAAAGTAGAAAAGAAAGTTCACAAAGAAGAGTACCCGCACGAAGAGTTCGGTGAAATCGAATTAAAAGATATACCAAGAGTGAAAAGATTATCTGGTCCTCACTTAGTAAGATCGTGGACTGAAATTCCCCATGTAACACAGCATGATGAAGTTGATATAACAGAAATGGAGCAATTTAGATCATCATTATATGATTACTATACTGGTGAGAAAATAAAAGTGACACCTCTTGCTTTTATAGCAAAAGCACTTGTCAGCGCTTTGAAGAAATTTCCAAATTTTAATGCTTCAATTGATAGTGCTAACGACAAAATTATTTATAAAAAATATTTTCACGTTGGTTTTGCAGTAGATACTCCTCATGGTTTAATGGTGCCTAAAATAAGAGATGTTGATCAAATGAGTATAAAAGAAATCGGAAGCGCGTTAAGGAAAACAAGTAGACTCTGTAGAGATTTAAAAATCGATAAAAAGGAATTTTTTGGCGGGTCGATGACGATATCAAGCTTGGGAGGCATTGGAGGAACTTTCTTTACTCCAATTATAAATCCTCCTGAAGTCGCAATACTTGGAGTCGGAAAAAGTTTCGACAGGTTAGTAAAAGTTAATGACAACTTTGTTTCAAGAAAAATTTTACCTATTTCACTCTCATACGATCACAGAATAATTGACGGCGCAGAGGGTGCTAGGTTCTGCGTTTATCTAGGGAAATGTCTTGGCAAGGACTTCGCTTTTAAACTTGCCGTTTAATCAATTATAAAATAGTACAAGGCATGAGTAAAAAAGTTTTCTCTCTTATTTGTGCTATCAGCTGTTCTTTAATTTGGGGTTCAGCTTTCGTCGCTCAAGATATGGGAATGGATTATAACGGACCATTTACTTTTACTTTCGGCAGACTCTTTCTTGGATTTCTTACGCTAGTCCCATTTTTATTTATTTTCGAATATAAAAAGGTTAATTCAATAATTTTTAAAAAAATTAACATTTTAAATCTATTGCTTATTGGATTTCTTCTTTCAATGGGAAATGTTTTGCAACAATATGCTTTACTTTATACAGATGTAGCTAATACAGCAGTATTTACAATTTTTTATGTAGTTTTAGTTCCATTTGTTGCTTACTATTTTTTTTCAAAAAATATTCATAAATCTGTTTGGCTATCTATTATTATTTGTTTATTTGGAGGTATCCTTTTAACTGAGTTCGAAAATATTCAAGTAAGAATAGGAGATAGTATTGCAGTTTTTAACGCATTATTTTGGGCGTTTCATATTGTTTTTATTTCAAGATTTTTAAGAATATTTAATTATCCAATTACTATTGCCTGCCTTCAATGTTTAATTGCATCTATATTTGCATTGATGCCAGCTTTTGTTTTTGAAAGCGTTAAATTTTCAAATATGGTTTTAGATGGAAAAGAGATGATATACGCTGGAATTCTCTCGAGCGGAGTAGCCTTTCTTCTTCAAATTTACGGACAACAAAATCTTTCTCCAGCGCCTGTAGCTATTATATTTTCTCTTGAAGGTGTATTTGCTTCAATTTTCGGATGGATAATTTTAAGCCAGTTTTTAAATGAAATTAAAATTATAGGAATAATTCTTATTTTGTTTGCAGTTATTTTTTCACAATTAGCTCCGTTATATGATAAAAAAAAGTATGGACGAGTCTAATCAAGGGTTTATGAAACATCTTGGCGGGTTAGAGCTTAAAAAAGTTAGCGATACTCAATATGAGTTTACTGTAAAAGTTAAAGAAATACATTTGAACACTGGTAAAATTGCACATGGTGGATTTCTCTCCACTATCGCCGATACTGGGATGGGAACTGCTGCTCACAGAGTCGCTGGTGACAAGAGATGTGTAACGATTAATTTAGATATGAAATTTATCTCTGTAGGCCAACTTGATGATAAACTCACCGGTAAAGTGAAAATATTAAAAAAAACTAAAACACTGGTTTTTATTTCTTGTGAAATTTCTAATTCAAGCGACATAGTTGCGTCTGCAAGTGGTACTTGGAAAATACTACAATAGTACTTGATGAATTCAAAAACTGTCTTCGTTTCAATTTTATTTATTTTCATCTCAATTAATGCTGTATCTGCAAATTTTTTCAAAAACATTACAGATTTAATAGATAACAACTACGAAAGCCTTAGATATGGAATTTCTGTGGCTGATGTTGATAACGACGGCACTTATGAATTTATAGTAGCTGGTTTTGGGAGTGAAAATTTAGCTTTGTCATACAAAAATAATAAACTAATAAATATTGTTAATGACACTAAATTTACAGATAAAAGAAGTTTTACTATTGGTGTAGCTGCTTGTGATATTGATTCTGATGGGTACGAAGAGATTTATTTTTTAAATACTGATACTTATAGTGGTGAAAAAAAATATTCAGACCGTTTAATAGATTTAAAAAATAACAAATTTTCTGATATTTTTGAACAAAAGAAAAATCAAATAGATTTAAACCTTACAGCGGGTCGTTCAGTTGTTTGTGTAGATAGAAAAGGAAATGGAAAATATGGAATTTATGTTGCTAATTATGGGGGTCCTACTAGATTTTATGAAAAGTTTAAGGGAAGAATAAAAGATAGGGCAGCAGAGTTTGGCTTGGATAAAATAACTGGAGGGAGAGCAGTCGTCGCTGGACACATATTATCAAACAATATTGATATTTTCGCAGCTAATGAAAGAGGAGTAAATTTTTTATATAAAAATGTCGATGGTATTTTTTATGATGTAGCATCAGGGTACAATGTTTTAGACCCTTATGAAAATGGAAGAGGTACTGCGTTAAGTGATATTTTGTACAGAGGTCAATTAGATATTGTAAGTGGAAATTGGGATGGAGAACATCGTATTTTTGTAAAGAAAGAAAACTTTTATAAAGACATTGCCGATAGCAATTTTAAAAGGCCATCTAAGATTCGAACAGTTATTTCGGCTGATTTTGATAATGATGGATATGATGAAATATTTCTTAATAATATCGGTGAAGCAAATAAACTATTTAAAATTAAGGATAATGGAAAATTAGAGGAAATTGATATCACTTCTAACTCTGAAGCAAATGGTCTTGGAACTGGTGCTGCTGTAGCAGACATTGATAAAGACGGAATTTTAGAATTATTGATTGCCCACGGAGAAACAGGAAATCAAATACTTACACTGTACAAAGCAAACGTAAAAAAAGATAAGAATTATTTAAGAATAAAAGCTTTGAATAAAAATGGAGCTCCAGCTAGAGGAGCAACAGTGACACTTACATCCAATTTAAGAAAACATTCCAAAACAATAGACTCTGGTTCAGGATATCTTTGCCAAATGGAACCAGTTGCCCATTATGGAATTAGAAATGGTGAAAAAGACTTTGAAGTACAAATTAAATGGACAAACGGGAAAACAAATAATTATAAAATTAAAGAAACAGGCAAGACTTATATTTTCAAACAAAGCAAATGACTATCTCGCCATCCTAATAAAAATATCACCCATACCAATGTTCATTTCTTCTAGCGGAATATCGTTTTTAAAAGCACAAAATCTACCTGTAATTTCGTTGGCTTCTATCTTTTTGATATCAGCTTTTTGACATTTTTTGGCTTCATAGAAAAGACCTATCACAAGTTTACCGTCTACTACAAATACTTCATCATCATTTAGTCTTTGATTTTTACAAAAATAATTTCTATTTACTTCCTCAGGAAAATCTTTTTTTGAACAAGGATTGTTAATTAGTAAAACATCAATTTTTTTAGGACCGTCTTTGAACTTGTGTTTAATTTTTTTAACTTTTGTATAATTCATTAGATCACAAGAACAGGGCCAACAACATCTATAAAGCTCACCACAAATATTTTTTTGCGTTCTTAACTCCTTAACATAGATATAATCAGGTTTTTCTCCAGGATTGATTAAAGAGCCTGAAACAGGACAATAAAATTTATTATATTCTTTAAACTCTTCATAAGTTAAGTCTTGATCTATTAGATATTTGAAAAACCTTGGACCTGCAGCATTCCTATTACTGTCTGGAAATATTTTAGACCAATTTTTAACTAAGTTTTCGTAATAAAATTTTTTTTGCTGAAAATTAACTTCAGCAAAACTAATTGCATTTAAGAATATACTAAAAACTAGAGATTTTAAAAAAATTCTCATTTTAATATTTAAATAGATTTTAAGATAAAAGCACTGCGCTTTTATGTTGCTGGGGAAGTCTTGTTTCTATAATTAATATAACCAAAAATTATTAGAAGTAAAAAAGCTATGGGATAAACAATGGCTTTATTGGGTCTTTCTGGATTTTCAATTTTAAAATTACTTATAATATCGCCCATCTGAATACCAGATTTTTTTGCTTCCCCTCTCCAGTTTAATTTATCAACAGTTAATTGATCATTCTGATCTGTTAATGTTACGCCATATTCTTCAAGGTTATAATTATTTTCAAATTTACCTTTGTCGATCACAAATAATTTATATCTTTCTCCATACTCCGTTACCCTGGTAACTTTAATATGAACCTCTTTTGATGGATCAAAGGAAAGATTTTGGATACTCTCTGCTGAAAGTTTTTGTTCATTAAATTTAGGATAGAATTTACCTAAAACATAATCTGGAGCTAAAAAAGATAAAGATATTATTAAAAACGCTATGATTTCATACCATCTTAACCTATTTATAAACCATTGTTGAGTAGCAGCAGTAAAAACTAAAATACCAATCAATGAAGTTGCTATAACTAATAAAGCTTGCCAGATACTATCTACTCCTATTAATAGTAGCTCGTGATTGAACAAAAAAACTATTGGTAAAATTCCGGTTCTTAAACTATACCAAATAGCTTGAAGTCCTGTTCTTAAAGGATCACCACCGGAAATTGCGGCTGCTGCATAAGAGGCTAAACCGACTGGAGGTGTTACATCTGCCATTAAGCCAAAATAAAATACAAACAAATGAACTGCGATTAATGGAAAGATAAATCCTGAAGCATTACCAACATCAACCAAAACTGTGGCCATTAAAGATGCTACAACCACATAGTTTGCAGTTGTTGGTAGACCCATTCCAAGTAGCAAACAAAGTATAATGGTTAATAATATTAAAATTATTACATTATCTCTTGCGATCGTTTCAATAACTATAATTAAATTAGTACTTAGTCCCGTCGATCCTACTGCTCCTACAATTATCCCTGCTGTAGCGATTGCGATCCCTACTCCCACCATATTAATAGCACCTTTCTGAAGACCAACTATTGTTTGATTGTACCAATCAATCAAACCAGTTTTAAAATCAGGATTTTTAATTATACGGCTTACCAAGTTTACTAATATTAAAGATAACGTTGCGTAGAAGATAGAAAAGCCTGCTGTATATCTCATATAAACTAGTAAAAAAATCAAAACAAAAATGGGTATAAAAAAATGTAAACCAGATAAAAAGGTTTTCTTTAAGTGAGGAACATCAGCATCATCCATTCCTTTTAATCCTAATTTAAGGGCCTCTAAATGAGATATATAGAATAAAGCAATATAAGAAATGATGGCTGGTAAGAAAGCGTGTTTAACAACTTCAAAATAAGTTACACCAATAAAACTTGCCATAACAAATGCAGCTGCGCCCATAACCGGAGGCATTATTTGTCCATTAACAGATGAAGAAACTTCGATAGCTCCTGCTTTCTCTTGAGAGAAACCTGTTTTTTTCATTATTGGAATTGTAAAAGTTCCAGTTGTTACAGTATTTGCAATTGAGGAACCTGAAATCATACCAGTCATTCCAGATCCTAATATTGCGGCTTTAGCTGGACCTCCTCGCATTTTACCAACCATTGCAAAAGCTAAATCTAAAAAATACTTTCCTCCACCAGCTGTTTCTAATAAAGCTCCAAAGAGTACGAATAAAAATATGAAATCAACTGAAACTCCTATTGGTATTCCAAATATTGCTTCTTGATCAAACCATTGAAACCCTACTAGTCTTTTCACAGAAAGTCCGCCGTGAGAAATAATATCAGGGGCATATTTTCCGAAATAAGAAAACAAGAGAAAACAGACTGCAATTATAACTAAAGGTAAGCCTATAGCTCGTCTAGTTGCCTCTAATAAAATTAATATACCTATGGCCCCAATTATAAGTTCAACTGGAACTTTAAAACCAAATATTTCTTTTACTAAAAGTATACCGCCTCTGTTTACTAAATCGTCATAGAAAAAATAAATATATAAGCAACTTAATGCCCCGGTTATACTAATTATAATATCTAGTACTGAAATCTTTTTTCCCCTAACTGCTGGGAAAATTAAAAAAGCTAAAGTTAAAGCAAAGCCTAGGTGAATAGCCCTAGCTGGTAAACCTTTAAACATCCCAACATTAAACCAAAAAGGGAAAGGAGAGGCATACCAAAGTTGAAAAAATGTCCAAAGAATAGCAATTCCAAAAACTATTTTTAAATGAATTCCTGATAAATTTCGAGTTGGAGAAATATCTTCTTGAATTTTATCTTTAATCTTACTTTGAATATTTTGACTCATTTTTATTAAGATACCTTATTCTAAAAAAAAAGGCCCAAGAAATATTGGGCCTTTTTTAATAAAACTAAAAAGTTAGATTACATTAATCCAGCTTCTTTGTAGTACTTAATTGCACCTGGATGTAATGGAGCTGATAATCCATCAGCTATCATATTTTTCTTCTCCAGTGGTCCAAAAGCAGGATGTTGAGCTCTGAAATCATCAAAGTTTTCCATTACCGCTTTTGTAACTAAGTATACAAGCTCTTCAGAAACATTTGCGCTTGTAACAACAGTAGCTTTTACACCAAACGTTGTAGCGTCTTTTTTCTGATTTGAGTAAGTTCCTTTTGGAATAACTGCTTTAGCATAGTAGTCTGCTCCATCAATTAAACCTTGAACTGGTGCACCTGTTAAATTAATTGGGCTAGCTTTTGCTTTACAAGTAGCTGCTTGCTCCATAGCACCATTTGGAAATCCTACTGAGTATCCAAATGCATCTATTTTACCGTCGCAAAGAGCTTTTACTTGTTCAGAAGAAGTAAGTTCAGTAGTTGCTTTGAACATACTCATATCTGCTCCCATAGCTTTCATTAATTCTTCCATAGTTCCTCTTTGACCAGAACCTGGGTTACCGATGTTTACTGTTTTTCCTTTTAGGCCTTTAAAATTCTTAATTCCAGATTTTTTACTTGCCCAAATTTGGAAAGGTTCATTGTGAACTGAAAATACAGCTCTTAAGTCGCTAAACTGTTTTCCTTCCCATTTGCTTGAACCATTGTAAGCATGGTACTGCCAGTCTGACTGAGCAACACCAAATTGAAACTCACCATCTTTGATTTGTCCAATATTATAGTTAGAACCACCTGTTGAAGGTGCAGTACATCTATAAGCTTTAGCTGTACCTTTCTTTCTACCATGGTCAGCACTTATTGCTGATTTATGTAACATTTTACAAATAGCGTTACCTGTTTGGAAATAAACTCCAGTAGGTCCACCTGTTCCTATTGTAAAGAACTCTGCTGATTTAGCGATTGATGTAATGGGGCTTGAAAAAGCAAACATTACTAGCACCGCTGAAATCAATGACATCATTTTTTTCATGTGTACTCCTCTTGTTATAATGATTAATTTAACTACGTTATCAGTTAGAGGTCAAAGAGATTCTTATAAATTTTTGGCCCAATTTGATAGCTTAGTTACTCCTTCAACTACATTTGGGGCATAAGTCTTGACCATTTCCTCACTAATAGATTTATAACTTGATACATTTTTAAAAAATTCTATTCCATCAAAGTCTGTATAACTTAATCTTGTAAGCATTTTTTTTGGTTTAAAGCCAAAATCCGATCCAGGAAGCATTGCAACACCTGTCTCTTTCAAAATTATATCGCATAATTGAGCTGAAGTTTTAAATTTCTTATTTTTAAATTCGGGCATCAAGTAGAATGCTCCTTGTGGTGGATTTATTAAAACTTTATTTGACTTAAGATTGTTGTAAACATATTTCCCTACAGCATTAAGTATCGCTCTGACTTTCAATCTATAACTCTCGTAATTACCGTTATACGCTTCTACTGCAGCAAACTGAGTTGGGGTATTAACGGTTGAATAAGACTCACTTGCTAGTGATTTTAAACTTTTCATAAATTCTTTCAATCCATTTGGTACTGCTAAAAAACCTAATCTCCACCCACCTGCTCCACACCATTTGCTAAGGCCACCGCTAATAAATGTATATTCTGGATAAAATTTAGAAATTGATTTGTAATCATTGTCAAAAGATAAATCTGTATAAATTTCATCAGAAAGAACAATTAATTTATATTTTTTTGCTACAGAAGCTAATTCTTTAAAATTATTACATACTGCTCCAGATGGATTGTTTGGTGAATTCAATATTAAGATAATATTTTTCTTTTTACCTATTTTTTTTATTTTATTTTCAAGTTCTTTTGCTGTTGGAAACCAGTTGTTAGATCTTGAGGTTTCAAGCCAATGGACATTATTAGATCCAATTTCTGCTTGTGGTTCATAGGAAACCCAACTTGGAGCAGGGGTTAAAATTTCTCCGTTAAATGTTATGTGCATTAATAGCATGGCTTCTTTTGAACCTGGCGTGATTAATATATTTTCTTTTGAGTATTTTACTCCTGTTCTATTAAATAAATATTTTGATATTTTTTCTCTTAGTTCAGGCAGCCCCTGTATAGGTAAATATTCTTTTCTGTGAGCATTTGATTTTAATGTATCAACTATGTTTTCTGGTATTTGAAAAGGAGACTGCCCAAATCCAAATCTATAAATTTTTTTTCCAGATTTGATTAGTTCTTTTGATCTCTCATTGATTGCTAAAGTGGCAGACTCTTTTAACTTTAAAATATTTTTTTTTACTTTTGGTGTCATTTAAACACATCTACCTATACGGGGACTGACCATTAGAAGTCAAATCAAATGTTAAAAACAGGAACATTTGACAAATCGATTCGGTCATGTTTTAATCTTATTTTGTTCTCAACCTTGATCTATATATAGTGTAAAAAAAATTAACTGACACAAAAATGGAAAGTCAATCTCAAAAAATTACTGCTTTACTGGGGCCAACTAATACTGGAAAAACATTTGTTGCTATAGAGAAAATGCTTAGTTACGAAAGTGGTATATTTGGACTGCCCTTAAGACTGCTTGCTAGAGAAGTTTATGACAAATGTGTAAATAAAGTTGGGATTAAAAGAGTTGCTCTTATAACTGGTGAGGAAAAGATTATTCCTAGTGGCGCCGATTACTTCATTTGTACAGTTGAATCAATGCCAAAAGATAAAATCGTTGAATTCGTCGCTATTGATGAAATTCAAATGTGTGCTGATCGGGAACGAGGGCATATTTTTACTGAAAGGTTATTAGAGTCCAGAGGCACAAAATTGACTATGTTTTTAGGATCACAAGTAATGGAAAAAATAATTAGTGATTTAGTCAAAAATGTTCAATTTGAAAAAAAAGAGAGATACTCAAAACTTAGTTACTCAGGCATAAAAAAAATTTCAAGACTTGAAAGAAAAGTAGCAATAATAGCATTCTCAATTGAGGAAGTTTATGCAATCGCAGAATTAGTTAGAAGACAAAAAGGTGGTGCAGCGGTGATAATGGGATCCTTAAGTCCAAAAACAAGAAACTCACAAGTTGGATTATACCAGTCTGGAGATGTTGATTACCTTATTGCCACTGATGCAATAGGTATGGGCCTTAACATGGATATAAACGAAATATATTTTTCAAATTTAAAAAAATTTGATGGTAAAAAAACAAGAAGATTGAATCTAATTGAAATGTCTCAAATAGCAGGTCGAGCTGGAAGGTATAAAAATGACGGTGGTTTTGGAACAACAGGAGACTGTGAAACGCTAAACTCTGATGAGATTGAAAAAATTGAAAAGCATCAATTACCAGAAACAAAAACAATTTACTGGAGAAATTCAAAACTTGATTTTAAAAGCCCAGATAAATTAATTTCATCTCTTGAACTTAAACCTAATCAAAAAAATCTTTTGAGAACCAATGACTCTTTGGATGAAAGTGTACTAAGATTCTTTTTAAAGAAAGGATCAAATAATATTATTTATCATAAAAATCTGGAATTGCTTTGGGAGTGCTGTCAGATACCAGATTTTGAAAAAAAGGCTTATGGGCAACATATAAATATAATAGATAAAGTATTTCAATTTTTAACAACACGAAAAAATAAAATTCCAAGTTCTTTTATGAAAGAACAAATAAAAGGATTAGAAAAAGAACATGGAAATGTTGATTTGTTATCTCATAGATTATCAAATGTTAGAACCTGGTCTTATGTATCAAATAAAAAAAATTGGGTTGAAAATTCAGATTATTGGGTACAACTAACTAAAAATATAGAAGATAAATTATCTGACAAACTACATGATGAACTTACAAAAAGTTTTATAGACAAAAAAATTAGTATTCTTTCACGAGGGTTAAAACAAGATCTTATATTAGATACTCAGATAAACGAGGACAATAAAATTTTTATTGATAGTCAATTTGTAGGAGAGTTAAAAGGGCTTAAATTTCAAATAGAAATCACTTCGAAAACTCTTGATACAGATATAAAGTCGATAAAAAAAGCTGCAAGGAGAGGTATTGATAAGGAACTTCTTAAAAGAGTTGAACAAATTTTAACTGAAGGTGAAATTAATATAAATAATGAGAGTAAGATAATTTGGAAAAACAATCCGATTGCTCGATTAAAAAAGGGTAGTAACTATTTAAGCCCTGAAATAGAAATAATTGCTGATGATACTCTTAACATTAATGCTAAATCGAAATTAATCACATATTTAAATAACTGGCTAATGAGACATATCAATGATGTTTTGGGCGACCTTATAAAACTCACAAAACATAAAATTTCAAACCAATATCTTAGGGGTTTAGTTTTTCAACTTTATGAAAATAATGGAGTAATAAAAAGGGAAGAAGTAGAAAGAATAGTAAAATTAATACCCGCGAATGAGAGAAAAAAATTGTGGGGAATGGGAATTAAAATAGGAAGATATCATATTTACTTGCCGAAAATGTTAAAACCTAAAGCTGTGGACTTTCGTATAAGTTTATGGAAAATATTTAATAATCTATCTAATAAAAATAAAGTTCCTAAATCGGGTTTAAATTTTTTAATTGGAGAAAACTTTGAGAAGAATTTCCTTTTGCTATGTGGATTTGAAAAATTTGGTAACTTTTTTGTAAGAATTGATATTCTTGAGAAATTATTTCTTAAAATTATAGAAAAAACGAAAGGTAAAAAATTCACTGTTAATGCAGAAATGATGAATTTATTAGGGTGTTCGAAAGAAAATTTTTATAAACTAATGGCTTATATGAATTATAAAAAGGATAATGAAGTAGATACTTACATTTTTAGAGGGGAAAGAAAGAAAAAAAAGAAAATAATACAATTTGACAAAAAAGAAAATCCATTTAATAAACTTCTTTCTTTAAACATTAAATAAATGAAAAAATTAGATAAAGAAAGCGTCATCGGTATATCTGCTTTATTGGTTCACGCGGCAAATATAGATGAAATTTACTCAGATCATGAAAAAAATTTAGTGAAGGACTTCATTAAATCTTATCTAAATAAGGAAAATCCTGAGGAAATTTTAAAAAAGGCTGAAAGTGTTGAGAATGACTCAAATCAGTTATTAAACTATACGAATATAATTAAGCAAAACAATAATGAAATTAAAAAAGATATAATTGAACATCTTTGGAAAGTAATAATTTCAGACAATTCTGTAGATCAATACGAGTCTAATCTAATGAGAAGGATTTGTGGGCTGATATATTTTCCAGATAAAGAGAGTGCAGAAATAAAACTTAGATTATTAAATTCAAAATGACTTACATTGTAAAAGATGAGTGTATAAAATGTAAACTTACAGATTGTGTTGAAGTTTGCCCGGTTGACTGCTTTTATGAGGGAGAAAATATGTTAGTAATTAATCCCGATGAATGTATAGATTGTGGTGTTTGTGAACCCGAATGCCCTATAGACGCAATTAAAGCTGACACCGATGATACCGTAGAAGATAAGGAAAAATGGTTATTGATTAACAAAAAGTTTTCTGCAATATGGCCTAATATTTCAAAAAAAAAGGAACCTATGAAAGATCATGAAAAGTTTGAGAATCTTAAAAACAAATATGATCAACATTTTTCTGAAAAACCCGGAAAATAGTAATGCCAAAAAAGAAAAAAGTTAAAAAAACGAAAAAGGCTAAAAAAGTAAAAAAGATCAAAATCAAAGTAACTAAAAAAACTCCTGAAAAGAAAGCGACGATTTCTAGTTCTGATGAAAAACCAGAGATAAAAAAAGTAAAAAAACAGCCTACCGAAAAAAGAATATATAATTTAAAAGATTTTGTAGTTTATCCAAAACATGGTGTGGGTAAAATTACCTCAATTGAAAAAGCTAATATAGGTGAAATTGATATTCAATTTTATAAAATTCTTGTAGAAAAAGAGAAACTTACTTTGACTGTACCTATAAATCAACAATCAAAACTCAGACCAATCTCATCGATAAACCAAATCAATAAGTGTATTTCAATTTTGAAAACTAAGCCCAAAATTAAAAGAACAATGTGGAGTAGAAGGGCTCAGGAATATGATCAAAAAATAAACTCTGGTAAAATATATGAATTAGCTGAAGTCGTAAAAGATCTTAATAAAAATACAGACATTATTGCAGATCAATCTTATTCTGAGAGACAGCTTTTTGAAAAAGCTTATGAGAGGCTTAAATCCGAATTTGAAGCTGTTCTTAAAGTAAGTCCTGAAGAAGTTAAAAAGAAAATGGATAAAGCATTAGGTAGAAACAAAATTGCAGAAAACCCTGAATAAAAAAACGCCCTCTTTAAAGAATAAAAAGGGCGTTTAGTTAAAGAGAAAACTATCTTCTTCTTCTTCTCTTTTTTGCTTTCTTTTTAGT
>CACLVZ010000008.1 GCA_902610515.1 uncultured Pelagibacteraceae bacterium | reverse complement strand
AGGAATAAAGGTAGTTTCTTGTTCTTTTGGCGTTATTAAAGTTTTTCACAATTTGTAATTGAAAAACTACTAGGTCTCTATATTTAAAAGCAGCTTCACAGGATGCCATATAATATTCATAACATTTTACAAATTTTTCATCGAATAAATCTTTTACTTTACTTTTGTTAGCCAAGAAACGTTTTAACCAACTTTCAAGTGTTTTATCGTAGTGCCTAATTAAAGTCTCTATATCGTTCACAATTAATCCAGTTTTTTCTATTGGATTGATAATTTGACTCAATGAAGGACAAACCCCTCCTGGAAAAATATATTTTTGAATGAAAAGATTGGCCGGTGAGGGTTTGTCTACTACACCAATGGTATGAAGTAAGAATATTCCATCATCTTTTAAAACTTCATTCATTTTTTTAAAAAAAATATTATAGAATTTACGTCCAAAGTGTTCAAAAGCACCAACTGAAACGCACCTATCAAATGTACCTCTAACATTTCTATAATCCATTATCTCGAACTTAACTTGATTATCTAAATTTAAATCCTTTGCTTTTTTTTTGCAGTAAACTAATTGATTTTCACTTAAAGTAATTCCTAGGACTTCACATCCCTTTTGTTTAGCCATTTCAAAAGCAAGACCACCCCAGCCACATCCAACATCTAAAACTCTCATACCAGGTTTAATATCTAATTTTTTTATTATATGATTCACTTTATTTTGTTGGGCCTCTTCTAATGTTTTAGTATCATCAAACCACATAGCCATAGAATATTGACGTAAATTTTTATCTAAAAATAAATCATAAAGCTTTTCCCCTTTAGGACCGCCTACATCGTAGTGATGCTCAACATTTTTTTTTGATCTTCCTGGAAGATTAAAATTTGTTAACGTTCTCCAAACACCATATATTTTTTTTGAAATTAAACTTGGTATAGTAACTTCAGTTCTTCCAAGATTTTTAACAAAGCCTAAAATAAATTCCCGAAGAGAGGCATTCTCGATTAATAGTTCTGCATTCATGTAAGCTTCCGGAAAAGCTATCTCAGGAAAAAGTATTAATTTTGTCCCAAGACTCTCCTTTAAAAGTTTTAAGGTGATTGGTTTTTCTGATCTTGGATTACCTACAATATATTTTTGGCCACTTGGATCAACAAGTATAATTCCATCTTCTTTATATATTTTATCCAGGACTCTAGCTAACATCATAATTAAGCCGCCATATTTTTTTCACTAGTAAATTTAAGTTTATTTAATTTTTCAATAAGATCTTTCTGTTTTTCCTCACTTAATAAAGTTAGTGGTGGTAGTACATTCTTATAATTTTCATCTTTTATCGAATGAAAACTATGCAAAGCTGATATCAAATTATATTGATCGAATGTCTCTCTTACTGCAATTAATTGATCATTTTTAGTCTGTGGATTTTGATTTTCAAAATCATCAAACACCTTTCTAGCTATAGAGTGAGTCACATTTGTTACTGCAGAAATACATCCAGAGCATCCAAGTTTTAATCCCTTGAGCAGCTTTGCTTCTGATCCTGGAAACATCAAGAAGTTTGGAATTTTTAAAGTTTCAAATAAGTTATAACTAGAGTCTTTGCAGCCAATTATGTTTTCTGGAAATGCTTTACAAAGCTTTGTAACTGCTTCATCTGAAAATTTATAGCCACTTAATTTTTCAAAATTATATAAAATTATTTTTGCCTTAGGCGCAGAATTTATTATTTTCTTATAAAATTCAAAAACTCCCTCATCAGTATTTCCTTTATAATATGCGGGAGGCATAATTAAAAAATCTCTAAATTCATACTCCATTGCATAATTTATTAAATCAATATTATCATTAAGAGAGTTACATCCAGTTCCTAAATAGAATTGCTTTCTCAATTTATGGCTAGCAATTTTTGAAATAAACTCTTTTTTTTCTGACAAAGTAAGCAGCTGACTTGCTCCAGTAGATCCGAAGTAAAAAACACCTGTGCAACCTTTTTTGATTAAATTTTCTCCATGAGAAATGGTAGCCTCAACGTTTAATGTTAAGTCTTTATTTAAAACACTTAAACTAGCTGCGTATACCCCTCGTTTTATCATCTTATTGTCCCAATTTATTGAAATAAAATATAATATAAGTTTCAAAAATGAAAGTTCTGATTCTCATAAACAAAGTAGGCCTTGGGGACTGTATAATTCATATAAATTATATCCATGAAATCTCAAAAAAATATGGAAAACCCGTTTCAATACTAGCTAAAGAAAATACAAGAGCGAAAGATCTTTTCCTAGATGATCCTCATATTAATGAAGTTATAACATTAGATCGTTTAAAAGATAATACTGGTTGCCATGACGGTCTAAATGGTTTTTTTAAATTAGCAAAAGATATAAAAGAAAAAAAATTTGATAAAGTATTTATCTTTAATAGTTCGATAAGATATTTTTTAATTTGTAAATTTGCGGGTATAAAAAAAATTGCTCAATATCCATTATTTAAAAAAAAAGGACAACATGTAGTTAATACTGCGAAAATTTTTACTGAAAATGAACTTAATAAAATTGTATCTACACAACCGAAACTTTTAATTAGCGAAGAAAAAATTCTAAAAGCTAGAAAAAATATATCGCAGAGTCATAAAAATATTGTATTAGGAGTAAGTGCATCTGGACCAACAAAACGCTGGGGAATAAAAAATTTTATAAAATTGATCCAAAAAATTAATGAAAAATACCACTCTAAATTTTATTTAGCTGCTGGAGGAAATGATCAACAATTGATTGATGAAATATTAAAATCAAATGTAGGATCAAATTGTGTTTCTTTAAATAATTTAAAGATAAATGAGATGTTACCTATAATAGCTAATTGTAATTTGTATTGTGGAAATGATACTGGGTTTATGCATATTAGTGCTGCTCTAAATTTAAACACTGTAGCGCTGTTTATGGATAGTCCAGTTCTTGCCTATGGAAAGTACTCAAAAAATATAAATGTAATTATTCCAGAAGGAGAGACCGAGGAAACAACTACCCATGATGCTCTAGGTGCTGATAAGATCTCTTTTGATAAAGTTTGTAATAAATGTATTGAGCTTTTGTCTAACTAAAATCAGTTTTAATTATTTTTTCTTTAGCTTCATTTACTAACTGACTCAATCTAGAACTATCTACATTACGGTTCATGTCAGGATGAATTTTTTTTTGTAATTGGTTAGCAGCTTTCAATACTTCTTCTTTGCTCGCACCCTTTTTTAATCCTAGCAATTTATAAGCCTCTTCCGATGTAAGGCTTGATGACCCTTGAGTTGGACCAAACTGACCTTGAGAAAATCTTCCTGCATTATTTTTCATGAATTGAATTAATCTCCATAATTGATACATTTGCAGTGCAGTAAATCCTTTAATCTTAAGCCCGGAAAGCAGAATCAACCACATCGGAAGACTGAAGATGAATTTACCACCAATTGTAAATAGTACGGCTAGAATCAATGATATATAAATTGCAATTTTTTTTATAGTTGTAGCTATCTTTTTTGAACTAGCGCTAGCGAACCAATTGAGAAAAAGGTAGATTACGACGAAAATGATAATTCCCAATAAAAACAAATTCATATAATTTCCTATTATGATTATACCAAAACTAAAAAAAATAAAGACTACAAAAAATTATCACGGGATTGCACTAGAAGATGATTATTCATGGGTAGATCAGCCAAATATCCTTGAAGTTCTAAAAGATCCGAAAAAGTTAAATACTGAGGTCAAGGATTACATAGAAGCTAACAACAAAATAACTAAAGACTACTTCACTGACGTTAAAGAATTACAGGAGAATTTATTTAATGAAATTAAAGGAAAAATTAAATTAGATGACACTGGATTAAAATATAAAGATAAAAGATATTATTACTGGTCAAAAACAGAAGCTAAGGGTAATTATGGTAAGAGAATGAGGCAACTCATAGATGGTTCTAAATCTGAAGAAGTTTTTTTTGATGGTGATTTAGAAAAGGAGAAATCTGGTTCAGAGTATTTCGGAGTTGGCACTGTAAGCACTTCTTATTGTGATAATTTTATTGCTTATTCTCTAGATTTAAAAGGATCAGAATATTATACAATTTATTTGAGAGATCTTAGAACAGGAAAAAACGAAAAAGATGTAATTGAAAATACAAGTGGAAGCGTCACATGGACTTTGGATAGTAAAAGCTTTTTCTATTCAAAATTAGACCAATATCATAGACCAAGACAAATTTTCAAACATGTCCTTGGAACATCTGCCGATCAAGATCAGCTAATATTTGAGGAAAAAGATGAAACTTTTACTTGTGGTATTGGAATAACTTCTGATGAAAAATATTTCATTATTGGAACTTCTGATCACATTACAACTGAAGAATATTTTTTTCCAACTGATGCCAAAGAAATTAAACCCACTCTTTTTCAAAAAAGAAAAATTGATGTTCGTTATTCAATAGACTCTTGGCAAGGTTATTTTTATATTCACACTAATGAGGAAGCTAGAGATTATAAAGTACTCAGATGTAAGACTAATCAGATAGATAAATTAGAAGTTTTTATCCCTGCTAAAAATGAAACTGTTATTGGTGGATTTGAATTTTTAGACGATTATATCCTTAGATCAGAAAAGTCTGATGCTGTACCAAAACTTTTTGTAAGAAACATTAAAACTAACAAAGAAGAGGAAATTAAAATTTCTGATGAGCCAATAGGCGTTCCAGGTGTTTCTTTGATGCAAAGAGATACAAATACTACAATGATAAGAGTTGGTTGGGAAAGTATGGCAACTCCAGGACAAATATATGAGTATGACATCGTCTCAAAACAAAAAAAATTAGTAAAACAAACAGAAGTTCCGTCTGGTCATGACTCCAGCAAATATGTAGTTGAAAGAATAAAGGCAGAGTCACATGACGGTCAAAAGATACCCATTAGTTTGGTTAGATTGAAAACAGCAAAACAAAATGGAAAATCAAAAATCCTTTTATATGCCTACGGGGCATACAAACATAGTATAACTCCATCTTTTAGTGCCTCAAGATTTTGTTTAATTGATAGAGGAATTACTTTTGCTATAGCGCATGTAAGAGGTGGGGGAGATTTAGGAGATAAACATCATGAAAAAGGTAAAAAAAAATATAAAAAAAATACTTTTTTAGATTATGTAGCTTGTGCAAATCATCTTATAGAACAAAGATACACATACAAAGGTGGAATTTGTTTTTATGGCGGATCTGCTGGAGGTCTTACAGGTGGAGCTGTAGCTAATATGTCGCCAGATTTATTTTTTGGAATGCTTTTGTTAGTTCCTTTTGTAGACACAATGACAACTATGTTAAATGAAAAATTACCGTTAACACCAGGCGAATGGGAGATGTGGGGAAATCCAATAAAAAGTAAGGAGTACTTTGAGTATATCCTATCTTACGCACCATATAACAATCTTAGTAAAAAAGATTACCCGCCTATGCTTATTACAACATCTCTTTTTGACAACAGAGTTCTCTACTCTGAGCCAGTTAAATATATTGCAAAACTAAGAGAGACAAAAACTGATAATAATATTCAATTATTAAAATGCAAAATGGAAGCAGCAGGTCACGGAGGAATGTCTGGACGCGACAATGCAATCACAGAATTAGCAGAAGAATATTCTTTTATTTTAAAATCTGCAAAAATTTTAAAGTAACAATCTTGAAAAAATAAAAATAATACCCATATATGTTTTGTCGGTTGCCAAATGGGGCTGACATAAAACCTTGCTAACAAAGGAGGATATATGACAAGTAAGGATCTATCGATCTTTAATTCACTTAGACCTTTCAGCATTGGATTCGATGACATGTTTGATCAATTCGAGTCGATGTTAGGGAATGGCAGTCTTGCTGTACAAAGTAATTACCCGCCATACAACATCCGAAAAGCAGGCAAAGATAAGTATGCTATTGAATTAGCAGTTGCTGGCTTTAACAAAAATGATGTTGAAGTTGAATATGAAGATAATCTATTAACTGTAAAAACAAAAGATGTTAAAAGAACTGAAGAAAAAGAAGGTGGTGAAGTTATTCATAGAGGAATATCGCAAAGATCTTTTGCTAGATCGTTTACGATTGCAGATGATGTTAAAGTGAATGGTGCTGAGCTCAAAGATGGTTTACTAACTATTTCTTGTGAAAAAATCATCCCAGAAATAAAGAAAAAAAGACTTATTGAAATAAAATAAGTTTACCTTACTTGCGGAGTATTTACTCCGCAGGTATTTAAAAACAGTTTTTACTGCTAAAACCAACCACAATATTCCTTGGATTTACCTCAAACTTACGCTCACACTTAATTTTATATTTTTCAGTTATATAGACGTAATTTCTATTTCTTGTTTTTAAAAATTCAATTTTATCAGGCTGGCCATAAAAAATTTTAAGATCTTCTTCTGGTTTATTTAACCATTTGCTTAATTCTTGCTCTTCTTTAGATGTCGTATCTTCAATTTTTTTTGAGACCGTTTGACACCCAGTCAAAAAAATCAAAAATAGTGTGTATAAAATTGTAAAAAAAAATCTTTTCATTCTTATCCTTGTTTTATAACGAAAAGTTATAAACAGATACATTTACTATTAGTTGAATCAATGGAGATATGAGAGATTTAGTTAAGATTTTAACACTTATATAGAGTAATAAACTTCAACGGAGGTTTTATTTTATGATGGAAAAATATTTTGAATATAGAAAACATAAAACAAATTTTAAAACTGAGGTAATAGCTGGTGTGACTACTTTCCTTACAATGGCATACATCATGTTTTTAAATCCCTTTATCTTATCTGGAGAATTTGCCGGAACAGAAAAGGGTTTTTTTGATTTTGGAGCAGTATTTACTGCAACAATATTAGCTACAGCACTTGCGTGTTTCATCATGGCATTTTACGGAAAAACTTGGCCTATTGGTTTGGCGCCAGGTATGGGTATAAATGCATTTGTTGCATACGGAGTAGTTGCAGGAATGGGATACACACCGCAAGCAGCATTAGGTGCAGTATTGGTAGCTGGAATTATTTTCTTAGCAATATCACTTACACCTTTGAGAGCGTGGTTGATTAATTCGATCCCAAGAAGTTTAAAATTAGGAATTGGTGCTGGGATAGGATTATTTTTAGCTATTATTGGTTTAGAAATTATGGGAGTGGTAGGGGACCATCCAGTCACACTAGTTACTTTAGGTGACATTAAAAATCCTTTAGTGCTTCTTGGATGTTTAACTTTTGTCTTTATGATTGTTCTAGAAAAGATGAAGATAAGAGGGAACATTATAATTGGTATCCTTTTATTTAGTATAATAGCTTGGGCTACTGGTTTAGCAAAATTTAACGGTGTTGTTGGTTCAATCCCGCCAATGACATACTTATTTGATTTTGATCTTAAAGCAGCGCTCACTGCAGGTATGGCTTCAATAGTTTTTACTTTGTTGTTCATAGACTTTTTCGATACAGCAGGAACATTAACTTCTGTTGCTAATGTAGCAGGCAAAGTTGATAAAAAAGGTAAAGTGCAAGACATCAACAAAGCAATGTTATCTGATAGTGTGGGAACAGTTGCTGGAGCAATGATGGGGACAACAACTGTAACTAGTTATGTTGAGTCAGGCGCAGGAGTAAAAGCTGGAGGCAGAACTGGAATGACTTCACTTGTAATAGGAGTTTTATTCCTAGCTTGTTTATTCTTTTCGCCACTCGCTACAAGTTTGCCAAAAGAAATAGATGGTGCAGCATTGTTGTACGTAGCAATATTATTCGTTAGAAATATCACTGATATTGAGTGGGATGATATCGCTGAGTCAGGCCCAGCAGTGGTTGCAATGATAACAATGCCGTTAACATATAGTATAAGTAACGGTATCGCTCTTGCATTTATTTCATATGCATTAATTCAAATATTTACAGGAAAATTTGGAAAAACCTCTCCTGCTATTTGGGTAATCGCAGTATTTAGCGTAATTAGTTTTTACGTAGCCTAAAAATTTTAGGGCCAGTTTATTCTGGCCCTTAATTCTTCTGATGTTTCTTTATTAAATCTTCGACTGTTAATTCCTCGTAATGCTCGAAAGGTTGGACTATCCATGGATTACTCTCTAATCTTTGTGCGCAAAAATCTGGTTCAAAAGTTGAGTCTTTTTTTTTCCAAAGTACAGCAGTTTTAATTTCTTTTATATTCCCTTTAAGAGGTGGATATTTTTTTAACCAATCAATACTTTTATTTAGCGTAACCCCTGTATCAGATAAATCATCACATAAAAGAATGTTCCCTTTCATTTCTTGAACGGTAGAGCTCATTTCTCTTGAAAAAACTAAATCCCCTTGCTGATCTTCTGTGCCTTCTCCAGAGTATGACTCTACAGCAAGGTAAGCACATTTTAACTTAAAAACACGGCTTAAGACATCAGTGATTGGAAGACCGCCTCTTGCAATACCAATAAGTAGGTTAGGTTTAAAGCCACTATCATGAATTTGTATTGCTAACTTTTCAACGATTAGATTATACTCTTTCCAATCAATAATAAGTTTATCTGCCATGAAGAAAACTAAATTATTTTTAAGGAGTTGTAAATGAAAGGATATGTAGTTTGTGTTTATAAAAATATAAGTAACGAGGAAAAGCTAAAAGAATATGCTGCGAAAGCTAGAATAGCTGTTGAAAAATATAAGGGAAAATTTTTAATTAGAGGTGGTAAATCTACATCAAATGAGGGTGATGAATCCCCAAGAACAGTTGTAATTGAATTTTCATCCTATGATGAGGCTAATAACTTTTATAATTCAAAAGAATATCAAGATGCACATTCTATTCTTGAGGGCTACGCTGAACGTCAACATCAAACGATTGAAGGCACCTAATATTGGATTGGTTCATCGTCAATACTCCGCCAAAGATACCAAGTAGCAACTGAACAATAAGGCGTAAATCTTTTATAAAGTTTATTTAAAAAACTTTTCGGTGGAAAATATTTTTTCTTATAATTATTAGATATTGCTCTTAATAAACCTATATCTTGTAAAGGCCAAATATTAGATCGATTATATGTAAATAGTAAAATCATTTCTGCACTCCATCTACCTATTTGTCTTAAAGATGATAAGTACTGTATAGCTTCCTCGTCATTCATGTTTTTGATTAATTTTGGATCAAATTCTTTGTTTACAAATTTAATTGACAATTCTTTTATTCCCAAAGCTTTTTGTCTACTTAGGCCACAGGATTTAAGTTGTGATATTGATAATTTTGATACTTTTAAGGGATTAATTCTTTTAGTTTTATTTTGAAATTTTTTAAATACTGAATTAGCAGCTGATACACTTATTTGCTGACCGATTATACTTTTACATAAAGAGTAAAAAATATCTTTTCTGGTAGTCAAAAATTTATCATTGTATTTAATGATAAGTTTTTTTAAAACTTTATCTCTTTTAGACAAAGTTTTAACTGCATTTAACCAGTAACTTGGATATTTACTCACGGTCTTGGACTTACAACTTGTTTTTTAAGTTGAGACTCTCTCATAAAAATAATTACAGAACTTGCAATAATTAAACCAGCGCCCAAAAGAGTTAGCACTTTTGGTATTTCGCCCCAAATGAAATATCCTAATAAAATTGCAAATACTAAATTCAAATATTTTGTTGGTGTAACTAGCGATGCTTCTGCAATTCTTAGGGACACGGTAAGTAAAATATTTGCAACTGAACCAATTATTCCTGTAAAAATAAGAAGAAATAGTTCAAATTTTGATGGCATGATCCAGCCAAAAGGAAGTGTCGCTAAACCAACTACCATGCTTAGTAAAGAAAAGTATAAAGCAATTCTATAATTAGGCTCGGTAGATGATAAGCTTCTTATGCTCAGGGCTACGCATGCAAAGAAAATACAAAAAATTATTGGAAATAAGTAATAAATATTTAATTCTTCATAAGCTGGTTTAACAATCATTAACATTCCAATAAACCCAATGAAAACTGCAGACCATCTTCTAATACCTACTTTTTCGGATAAAAAAAATATTGAACCTAAAGTAACAAAGATTGGCCCTCCAAAAGTCAAACTTACAACATCTGCTAAAGGTATCTCTCTTAAAGCAATAAAAAGTGCAATTATTGCTAAGGTTCCTGTTACAGCTCTGAAAGCATGTAATTTAGGTCTAGTGGTTTTATAAAAAGTTTTAAATTCATTTTTAGGTACAAGCATTAAAATTGGTATCAAACCAAAAAAAAATCTTGCAAATAACACTTCACCTACGGGAAACTGATCTAACCATTTTACACATGCATCCATCATAGCAAAACACGCCACAGATGCTACCCCGTACAATACGCCTAATTGATTTCGTGCTAACAATTTAATATCCTCACAACTCTATATAATTACTTTATGAAGAAATGTACACTTGCTCTTGGCTGTTTTTGGAAACCTGAGGAAAACTTCAAAAATAAGCCGGGTATAATTGAAACAGAAGTCGGCTATGCCGGTGGATTATCCAATAAAGTTACATATGAAGAAGTATGTAAAGGTGACACTGGTCATGCAGAAGTTGTAAGACTTACTTTTGATGAAAAATTAATTTCCTTTAAAAAAATTTTAGATTTATTTTTTAAAATGCACGATCCTACTCAAAAAGATATGCAATATCCTGATGTTGGAACTCAATATAGAAGTGAAATATTTTATGAGGACGAAATTCAAAAAGCTGAGGCTAAAGAAATTTTAGAAATTTTTAATAAGGAACTTAATGGAAAAATTCAAACTAATATTTCTCAGCTCAAAAATTATTGCAAGGCAGAAGAATATCATCAAAAATACTTAGAAAAAAATAGATAATGAAACAGCTAGTTACTACAGAATGGCTAGAAAAAAATATAAATGAAGTGAAAATATTAGATGCTACTTGGTGTTTGCCTAACTCAAGTAGAAATGCTGAAGAGGAGTTTAAAAAAAATCATATAAAAAACTCAATATTCTTTGATATTGATAAAAATTCAAAGCAAGGTTCTTCATTGCCCCATATGCTTCCTTCAAATAAAGATTGGGAAAACATTGTTTCTAAATTAGGAATAAATAATTCTGATCATATAATTATTTATGATAACTCAGATGTCTTTAGTTCATGTAGAGTTTGGTATACTTTTATTTACTTTGGACATAATTCTGATCTAGTTTCTGTTTTAGACGGAAATTTTAAGAAATGGTTAAAGGAAAATAGACCTGTTTCAAAAGAGGTAATAAAAATCTCAAAAACTAATTACGAAGCTAAGGAAAATTTATCTATGGTAATTAATAAGTCTCAAGTTAAAAAAAACATATTAAATAAAAAATTTCAGTTGATAGACGCTAGAAGTAAAGAAAGATTTTTGGGTTTAGTGCCTGAGCCCCGACAAGGATTAAGAAGTGGTCACATTGAAGGATCTAAAAACGTACCTTTTCAATTACTTTTAAATCAAGATCGAACCTTTAAAAAAAAAGATGAGTTAACAAAGATTTTTGATCAGAATGAAATAGATAAAAATAAAGATATTGCTTTTACATGCGGATCTGGAGTCACGGCATGTATTTTAGGACTAGCTAATTCTATCATAAGTGGTAAAAAACCTATTATCTATGACGGCTCATGGTCGGAGTACGGATTAGAATAAAAATGAAAGCATCATCCAAATTAAAAATATTTTTAATTATCTTTTTTATTGCTATTTTTGCAATTATTGCTGCAAGGCATTTTATTGGTTTACACTTTAAAAAAAAATTTAGTGTAAGGCCAGCACCAGGGGTAATTGTAGAGCAAGTTGAGAGATCTTTGTTTTACAAAAGTATAGAAACTTTTGGTACAGCATTAGCACAAAATTCAAAAACGTATAGAATTAAAACTAATGAAGTTTCTGGAAAATTAAATATTGATAATAGATTTGTAAAAAAAGGTGAAATAATCCTTAGACTTAAAAGTGGGGAAGAGGTTATTGCAGATTTTGCAGGTAAATTGGGGAAAAGAGAAATAGCCCAGGGAGTTTTGGGTTCAGAGAGTTTAATAGTAACTTTGGATGATTTAAAAAAAATAGTAATAGATATAAAAGTCCCAGAGAATTATATAAGTATACTCAAACCAGGATTGAAAGCAGAAATAACAAGTTCAGCATTTAAAAAAACTTTTAAGGGAAAAATTCAAACAATTAGTTCAAGAATAGATCCTTCTACAAGATCAATTTTATCTAGAGTTTTAGTTGATAATTCTAATTTTGAAATCATTCCGGGGCAACTAATGACAGTAAAAATTATTTACGATGAAATTAATCAAGTTGGTGTTCCTGAAAGTGCAGTAACGATTCAAGGTAGTACAGCTTTTGTTTACACAATAAGAAATGAAACTGCAGAAAAAAAGAACATCGAAATTGGTAAAAGAAATTTTGGGAAAGTTTCTGTTATATCAGGAATAAATGAAGGTGACCTTGTTATTACAGAAGGTGTATCGAAAGTAAGAAATAACGCTAAAATCAAAATTATAAATCGAAATAATTAAATGTTTTTAACAGACCTATCTATCAAAAGACCTGTCGTAGCTTCAGTAATGAGCTTAGTACTGGTGATATTTGGTCTTGTAACTTTCCAAGAAATTCCAACTGATGAACTACCTGATGTGCAACCTCCTGTGGTAACTATTCAAACTGAGTATAGAGGTGCATCAGCAGAAATTGTTGATACTCAAATAACTCAAAAAATTGAGGACTTTGTTGGAGGAACACCCGGACTTGAAACAATAGATTCATTTAGTGAAGATGAAAGTTCAAGAATTACACTTACATTTGAGACAAGTTTAAATTTAGATGACGTTGCTAACGATGTAAGAAGCTCTGTATCTAGAGTACTTGATAATTTACCGGAAGGTGCGGAACAACCTGAAATTTTTAAACAAAGTGCAGGTATGAGAACTACTATGTGGTTATCATTCAACTCTGAAACGATGACTGATTTAGAATTAACTGATTACGCCGATAGATATTTAACTGATACTTTTTCTACTGTTGATGGCGTAGGCAGAGTTCGCCTTGGTGGTCAAAGAGAGCTCTCACTAAGAGTTTGGTTAGATCCAATAGCTTTAGCTGCAAGAGATCTTACTACTCAAGAAGTTGAGGCAGTTCTTAGACGAGAAAATACAGAGTTCCCAGCTGGACGAATTGAGTCAAGGGATATCGATCTAACTATAAAACTCGATAAAGCTTATAAAGAAGTTGAGAATTATAAAAATCTACCACTAAAAAGAGCTAAGGACGGTTCAATCATAAACTTGTCAGATGTTTCAAGAATTGAATTGGGGGCTGAGTCCACAAGAACACTTTTTAAAGGTAACGGTAAGCAAGTTGTTGGAATAGGGATATATCAACAATCTGATGCAAACACCATCGCGGTAGCTAATGGGATCAAAAAAAAGATAAAAGAACTAAAACCTAGCTTACCACCAGGCACTACATTAGAGGTTTCATTTGATAGAAGTAATTATATAAAATCTGCTATTAAAGAAGTTTATAAAACGCTGATCATTGCATTAATACTGGTGACTATTATTATTTATCTATTTTTAGGCAACCTTAGAGCCTTGGTTGTTCCTTTAATAGCTTTGCCTGTTTCATTAATCTCAACTTTTTTATCAATTTATATTTTTGATTTTTCAATTAATCTTTTTACTTTGATGGCCTTAGTATTAGCTATCGGTATTGTGGTTGATGATGCCATTGTAATGCTTGAAAATATAGTGAGAAGAATAGAGTTAGGAGATACACCTTTAGTTGCAGCTTACAAAGGTGCTAAACAGGTATCTTTTGCAATAATAGCTACAACTGTTGTGTTAGTAGCAGTATTTGTTCCTCTAATTTTTATTAAGGGGATTACAGGAGTTCTTTTTACTCAAACAGCAATTACTCTTGCATCAGCTGTGATTATTTCAAGCTTTGTTGCTTTATCATTAAGTCCAATGTTGGCTAGTAAATTTTTACAAAAAAATATGCAAAAATCAAAAATTGTTTTAAAATTTGAGAAGTTTTTAAAAGATCTCACTTATCTATATAAAGTTTCACTATTAAATTGGATTAAGAAAAGAAAAACAATAACTATTTTTTTGCTGGGTACTCTTGCATTAACAATATTCTTTTTTAATTTTGCTAAGAAAGAATTAATTGCTCCTGAAGATAGGGGAGCATTTTTTGTAATTGTAAAAGCTCCACAAGGATCTGGTTTTAATTTTACCAAAGATAGAGCAGAGGAAATTGAGGAATTGTTGCTTCCTAGTGTAGGTAAAGGTGAATATAGAAAACTAATCATGCGAGTTCCAGGTTTTGGAAAGTCAGCTAAACAGGTAAATAGTGGTTTTATAATTGTTCTTTTAGAACCTTGGGCTAAAAGAGATCGTCATGGAGTCGAGATAATGAGAGAATCTTTTGGAAAAATTGCGAGAGTGCCGGGTGTTTTGGCTTTTCCAATAATGCCTCAGGGAATTAGGACTGGCGGAATAGAAAGTCCAGTTCAATTTGTTGTTTTGGGTAACACATATGAACAATTGATTGAGTGGAAAGAGATAATTAAAAAAGAAGCAAGAAAAAATCCTGGCCTTACCTCTATTCAAGATGACTTTGATCTGAACAAACCTCAATTAAATGTAAAAATAGATCAAAAAAAAGCTGCTGATCTTGGGGTTTCGACAGAAGATATTGGAAAAACTATAGAGACCATTTTTGGTTCAAAAAGAGTTACAAACTTTACAAGAGATGGAAAAGAATATTCTATAATTTTGCAGGGTGATATTAAAGATCGACAAGAGCCAGATAGTATAAGTAAAGTTTTTGTGAGATCTAAAAACAATGGAAAGCTTGTATCTGTATCAAACTTAGTTGCATATGATGAAGAGGGACAGTCACCATTTTTAGCAAGATACAATAGACAAAAAGCAGTTACTATCTCGGCAAGACTTGTCGGAGATTATTCGCTTGATGAGGCCCTAAAGTTTTTAGTAGGTGTTGTAGAACAAAATACACCTCAAGCAAAAATTGCTTATAAAGGCGAAAGTGAAGAGTATAAAAAAACTAACACTGAACTTTATGTAATATTTGCTTTAGCATTAATTACTGCATACCTGGCCATGAGTGCTCAATTTGAAAGCTGGAGGCATCCATTGACAATTATGTTAACTGTGCCTATGGCTATTCTTGGAGGATTAATTGGTTTACTAGTAGTTGGGTCTTCATTGAATGTTTATAGTCAGATAGCGTTAATCATTTTAATTGGTCTCTCAGCTAAAAACGGTATCCTAATAGTAGAATTTGCAAATCAGTTAAGGAAGGAAGGAAAAAATTTAGAAGTTGCTGTATTTGAGGCTGCCGCTATAAGGCTAAGACCTATTCTCATGACAAGTATCTCAACAATTATTGGAGTTTTACCACTAATTCTTGGAACTGGACCTGGTGCTGCAAGTCGATTAACTGTTGGTATAACAATATTTGGTGGAATGTTATTCTCAACTTTTTTTACTCTCTACGTAATCCCTACTGTTTATACAATTGTTGGAAGAGGAACTAAGAGGATTGATGCTGTTGAAATTGAACTACAAAAACAACTTAAAAAATAATATATTTGTTTTTATCTAGATTTTTTTTACAGAGCGTTAATTGTTTTCTATATTTGCCTGCCATATCTTTCACAGACTTTGCGTATATGATGGCTTTTTTATCTTTTGAATAATTTTTATAATCTCCCCAGCCTTTATAATAAGCTAAGTACTGTCGATAAGGATCTTTTTTTGAAATTTTTAATATCTTATTTGTTTTATGGATGTACCATCCTATAAAATCTACCGAGTCTTTGAATCTTGCCCTTGTAGCCAGAGGATTATTTGTTTCCTTTTTGTATTGCTCCCAGGTTCCCTTCACTGCTTGAGAATATCCAAATGAAGATGAAGGTCTTTTAAATGGTATTACTTTAAATAATTTAGTTCTTGGTGGTTTTGCGAGCCAATTAAAATCACTTTCTTTTTTTACGAAAGCTAGTTGTAAATGAATAGGTGCTCCCCATTTTTCATAGGAAGCCTTAGAATGTTTGTACCACAAATATCTCTCTTCAAAGATAGCACAACTATTTTGAGTATTTTTCGGAATTGACGAACATGCACCTAAAATAAAAAAAATTAAAACAAATATTATTTTTTTAAAAGGAATCACTTAGTGATTTATACTAAAAATTAGTTAAGCTTTCTCCATTTTTCTGGACTCATAAACTTCCCTTGCCATAATCCTAATTTGTTTTCTTTAGCAAAATCCTCATCTGGAACATATTTTTTTGAGTATCTTCTATATGCTATTGCGTATCCATTTCTTACCATCCACTGATTTAAGTTTATTTTTTCCTTGTAACATGTAGCAATATATCTTTTGTACTTGTCTTTAGTTGTAAATATACATTTTATTTTTGATCCATGAATTTTGCTTATTAATTTTTCTTTGGAAACTTTTCCACAGCTATAATCTTTATAAAATGTGAAACCAATTATAGATGAAATCTTTAAAGACTCTTTTTTACATTGTTGTCCCATTTCTGGGGCATCTATACCTTCTAGTCTAAATTTTTTATCATTTATATGAACAGTGTCTCCATCTACGATTTTTGGAACACCAGATATTTCTTCTGCTAACGTATTAGAGAAAAAAGTCAAAAATAAAATTAAAATATACAAAGGCATTTAGTTCTTAGTTTTACTAAAGAGTTTAAATATTAAATAAGCCAATAATACGCCCGAGCTATTTGCGTATAAATCATTGAGTTCAAATGCTCTATTAGGAATGAAATAATGCAATAATTCTAAAATTATTGAAATTAAAAATAAAAAAGAAAAGCTATTAATAAATTTTCTTTGATTGCTTCGAAATATAAAACCTAGAATACTTAAATAAAAAAAGAATATTAAATGATTAATAGAGGTACCTATTGGATTTGAAATAAAATCAGGTTGTTTTCCCAAATTACCGTATAAAAAATAACCAATTAAACTTCCTGGGAACAAATAAAGAATTAATAGAATTATAAATGAAAAAAAGAATAAATATTTTGTAGTAGAGAAGAAAATATTTTTCATTTAGATTTTTATATAGTACATAATAACTTAATTAACTTATATGAGTAAACTAATCTTAACAAGACATGGCCAGAGTACCTGGAATGCCGAAAATAGATTTACGGGCTGGGTAGATGTTGATCTTTCAGAGAAAGGTAAAGAGGAAGCTAAAAAGTCAGGTGAGTTAATTAGAAAATTGAATATTAAAATTGATATTAGTTATACCTCTTATCTTAAAAGAGCAATTGAAACACTCACGATTATCTTAAAAATTCTAAATTTACCTATGAAGTTTAATACTGCCTGGGAATTAAATGAGAGACATTATGGGTCATTAACCGGTTTAAACAAGGAGGAAACAAAGAAAAAAATAGGTGAAGAACAATTTAAAAAATATAGAAGATCTTGGGACGTTGCGCCACCTCTCATGGCTGAAGATAGTAATTGCCTTGAAAATTTTAGTCCTTTAAACGGTGGAATTCCTCAAAATAAAATTCCTTTGACAGAATCCTTGAAGAACACTTACGAAAGAGTAATTCCTTTTTATGGTATTGAAATAAATAAGAATTTGAAAAATGGAAAAAATATTTTGATATCGGCTCATGGAAATTCATTAAGAGCATTGTGTAAATATCTTTTTAAGATTTCAGATACGAAGATTAATGAACTAGAAATTCCAACAGGAAATCCACTAATAATAGAATTTGATAATCAGTTAAAAATTCAAAAATATTATTATCTAGATGACTCTAGGGCAAAAAATATTATTTTTAATCAATAGAACTTAAAGAAGATATTTTTTCAAACATTGCTATAGTGTTTAGATGATAAAATTTTTGATTACTTTCCAATCCACCAAGATTGTTTTCATTTATTAATTTTGTCCAAACTTCATTCATAGAAAAAATATTTTTATTAAAAAATGCTAAATGATCATTTTTCATTATTTGAAGACCAGTAAAAATATATTGGTTCTGATCATCTTTAGAAATTAAATTATTGTTTAAATTAAAGTCACCCTTGAAAGAATTATCCAAAGATAATTCTTTTCTAACGAGTAATAAACAAGGTCTTTTATTTGTAAAATACTCTTTTTCTAAAGATTGTACTTCTTTAGAATATTTATTACTCCAAAGGGTATCTGGATTGATTACAAAAAAGGGATTATCTCTAAATTCTTTTGTTCCCTTTTTCACTCCACCACCAGTATCTAATAATAAATCTTTTTCATTTGATATTTTAAATTTAACATCTGATGTAAAATCTGAGATAAATTTTTCAATTTGATTGGCAAGATGATGGACGTTAACAGTAATCTCTTCTACACCATGATTAATTAATAGATTAATTGCTCTCTCAAGAAGAGTGCTGCCTCCTATCTCTAATAATGGTTTTGGCTTTTTATTAGTAAGAGGTTGCATTCTTTTTCCTAAGCCAGCAGTTAATATCATCCCGTGTTTTATTTTCATAAATTATTTATTTTTTTCAATTTTTTTATTTTTAGATGTTTTTTAAATAATAAGTTCAGGTTCTTGAAAACAGGATTTTTGAGACGTCTCTCAATTAAACTCCAAGTATAGGGTAAATATTTTAGATAATTAGATTTACCATCTCTTTTAAAAAGCCTTACAAATATTCCAAGAATTTTTAAATTTCTTTGAACTGATAATATTTCAAAATCATATTTTTATATTCCTCTTTTTTTAATTTTGATTTGTAGTAATAAAAATTTAATAATCTTTCTTGTAAATTTGAGGGTAGTTTTATTCTTACATCATCAATTAATGAAGCAACATCATATAATGGATTTCCAATTATCGTATCCTGACTATCGATCAAACCTAGTTTATTTTTATTGACCATTATATTTGATGCATGAAAATCTCTATGTACAAAAGTATTATTTTGAAAATAAAGTTTTTTATATATTTTTGTCAATTCTTTTTTAAGAATATTTTTAATCTTTTTCAGATTTGGGCTTTTGAAGCAATACTTTAAATACCAATCAAAAAAAAGATCAGATTCTTTGTGAAGATTTTTAATTGAATAAATTTGAAAATTAATTTTGAATTTCCCTAAATGATAATTTCGTTGTAACTTTATATTTTGTAGTTTTATAATAATCTTAATGAGATCTTTGTAATCGGTAAATTTATTTTTTTTTTTTATAATTGAGTCGTAAAAAGACTTTTGTCCCAAATCAGTAATCTCAATAATATTGTGCTCATAATGATTAGTTATCAACTTTGGAGCATATATTTTATATTTTTCTAAAATTTTGTTGACGGCAATATAGGTTATCAAATTTTTAAATTTTTCTTTTTTAGCTTGAATTATAATTGATGTATTCTTTCCTTTTTGCAATCTGTAAAATTCTCTAAATGATGCATCTCCTGAAATTTTTTTAAGTTTATAATTCATTTAAAGTTTTCCATTTACTTGAGCCTATAAATTTTATCTCTCTTTCTTTTTCATTTTTAACATAATCTAAATGTATTTCTAACTTATCAGAAAGTGGAATATTTATGAGTTGAGGCCATTCGATAATCTTAATAGTGTCTTGATTATCTAAAAAAATACCTAGTTGCTTTAATTCTTTTTCATCTTTTATTCTGTAGAGATCATAATGCATAATCTTAATTCCCTTTAAGTCATATTCATAAAGAAGGTTAAAAGTAGGGCTAAGTACTTCTGTAATCTTTTCTCCATTTTTTTCTTGTAAATAATTTATCAAATATCTTGCAAAGGTAGTTTTTCCTACCCCGATTTCACCTATTAGAAAGATACAATCATTCTTAGATAACTTTTCTGCAACTTTTTGAGATAAGGAATTGAGATGTTCTAAAGATTTTACAATCATTAGCTACTGTTTAGTAGCGGTAAGTATCTGGTTTAAATGGTCCTGATGGTTTAACGCTAATATAATCTGCTTGCTCTTTTGACATTTTAGTTAATTTTGCACCTACTTTTTCTAAATGAAGCATAGCGACTTTTTCGTCAAGATGTTTTGGAAGTACATAAACTTTCTTCTCATACTTATCTGAGTTATTCCATAATTCAATTTGAGCAATTACTTGATTTGTAAATGAAGCGCTCATAACAAAACTTGGGTGCCCTGTAGCACATCCCAAGTTAACCAGTCTTCCTTCAGCTAAAAGAATGATCCTTTTTTTACTAGGCAATTCTATTTCGTGCACTTGCGGTTTTATTTCATCCCATTTGTAATTTTTTAATGCCTCAACTTGAATTTCATTATCAAAATGACCTATATTACAAAGTATTGCTCTATCTTTCATGTCTCTCATATGATCAGCTGTAACTATGTCTTTATTTCCTGTAGCAGTTACGACGATATCAGCATCTTTGATAGCGTCATCCATAACAACAACTTCGTAACCTTCCATAGCAGCTTGTAACGCGCATATCGGATCTGTCTCGGTTACCATAACTCTTGCACCTGCTTGACGTAAAGAAGCAGCACTTCCTTTGCCAACATCACCAAATCCAGCGACAATAGCTACTTTACCTGACATCATTATATCAGTTGCTCTTTTAATTCCGTCTACTAAACTTTCTCTACAACCATAAAGGTTATCGAATTTAGATTTCGTTACCGAGTCATTTACATTTATTGCAGGTATTAATAGCTCTTTATTAGTCTCCATTTTTTTAAGGGCTAAAACACCAGTTGTAGTTTCTTCTGAAACACCCTTAACATCTTTTAACAAATTTTTATATTCTTTATGCATTAAAGCTGTAAGGTCACCACCGTCGTCTAAAATCATATTTGGTTTCCAGTCTTTTTTTCCTTCAATAGTTTGCTTAATGCACCACCAGTATTCTTCTTCTGTCTCACCTTTCCATGCAAAGACAGGAATGTCCGCTTTGGCTATTGCCGCAGCTGCATGATCTTGTGTTGAAAAAATATTACAAGAAGACCACCTAACTTCTGCTCCCAATTCCACTAAAGTTTCAATTAATACTGCTGTTTGTATAGTCATATGAAGACAACCTAAGATTTTTGCACCCTTTAAAGGTTTTTTACCTTTATACTCTTTTCGGAGAGCCATAAGTCCTGGCATTTCTGTTTCTGCTAATGAAATTTCTTTTCTTCCAAAATCTGCTTTGTTAATATCTTTTACTTTATAATCCTGGACCATATTGAAGATGTTATTATCAACATAAATAAACCTTAGCAAGAAATAATGTTAGGACACTTTAGGAAGCAAAACCTCAACTTGTGCTCCTTTAGCATTAAGCCTATTTGAGGCTGCTACTGTGCCTTTATGCATTTGAACAATATTTTTTACAATATTCAAACCTAAGCCAGAGTGTTTTCCAAAACTCGCGGGTCTATTGCTATAAAAACGCTTAAAAATTTTCTGAGGCGAAGTTTCAGCAAAACCTGGTCCTTCGTCTTTTACTGAAATTAATAAATTGCTAGAAGTTTCTTCAAGACCAATCTCAATTTTTTGATTTTCTTTACTAAACGAAATTGAATTATCTAATAAATTAGCAACTACTTGCTCTAATCTATTGCCTATACCCAAAATAAAATGACCATTTTTACTTTTGATATTATTGATAACGTGTATCTCGATTTTTTTATTTTGATTAATTAGATCTTGGTTAAAATCTTCCACTACACTATTAACAATTTCAACTAAATTAATTTTACTCATTTTTTCTCGGGATAAAGATGCCTCGTCTTTTAACATTTGAGTATAATCCGTTATTAATCTTTCTATTCTCTCTACATCATGATTTATGATTTTAAGAAGTTTTTCTCCCTCATTCCTTTCAGTAGTTTTATCTAAAAGTTCTGAGGCACTTTTTAAAGATGCGAGTGGATTTCTTATTTCATGAGCTAAATCATTTGAGAATGTTTCTGCTCTATTTGTTCGTTGTTGTAATTCTTTAGTCATTTCATCGATTGACTGTGTTAGTTTTCCAATTTCATCATTCCTGATAAAAACTTTGTTTATATCAATTGTTTGATTAGATTTTTTTTTAACTCCTTCACTAAATTTCACTAAAAGTCCAATTGGTTTAAGAATATATTTATTTAAAAATAGAGAAAAGATTAAAATCACAATCGCAACAGCAATCATAGTTCTTATTATAAATACTTTTCTCTCTTCCACAGCTGTGGTGATGTCATTCGCTTGCTCTGAAACTACAATATAGCCAATATCTTCGTTTTGAAATTTGATTTTACTTAGCGTGCTTACAAAAAAGTTATTTTTTTTATCGTTCGTCACAGTTATTATTTCATCATTATATTTATTTGTAATAATATCTTTTATTTCATCTATTTCCTCTTCTTCAAGTCTCTCTTCATTGTTTAGCTTAATTGTTTCACCACCCAAAGCCTCCTCAAAAATTATGTCTGATCCTGTAAAAACACTTTGATCTAAATCCAAAATGTTTGTGTCTCCAATTAGATTCCCTGATAAATCATAAAATTGGACACGGTCTAGACTTTGAAATAAAAATCTTGTAGAGAGCAAGAAATCTCTAATTCCCGCTTTAGTGTATTCTATATTTAGTCTTTCAAGATTATCTTTGGTATTATTAATTACTATTTTATGATTATCTGATCTTTCTTTTACTAGATTTGGCTGGATTGCTTCAAGGTATATAATTGTAAAAAGTCCTAAAACAGAAAAGACCGTAAGGTTAATAATTAAAAACTTCTTTAGAATAGAAGCTGATTTTTTTTGTTTCATTAGCTAACATTCCATCTATACCCACTTCCATATCTAGTTTCAATTGCAGAAAACTTCTCATCTACCTTTTTAAACTTTTTTCTTATTCTCTTTACATGGCTATCAATAGTTCTATCTTCGATTTCAGTATTTTCCTTATATGCTATGTCCATTAAATGTGCTCTTTCTTTAATAACCCCTGGTCTTTTAGCTAATTCTTTAACAATTAGAAATTCTGTAGTGGTCAGCTTATCTGGCAAAGCTCTACCATTCCATTCACACTCTAACTGAGCAGGGTCTAATTTTAATTTACCATGACTAATTATATTTTTAGTGTCATCGATAGTGTTAGTTTTTTTTCTTAATTGAACTCTTATTCTTTCAATTAAAACTTTAGTCGAGAAACCTCCAGATTTTTTGACAAAGTCATCAGCACCTAACTTGAGACCAAGCAGCTCGTCAACTTCATCATCTTTTGAAGTTAAAAAGATTATTGGAATCGACATTTTTTTTTTGAGTTTTTTTAGCAACTCTTCTCCGTCCATTCTAGGCATTTTGATATCTAAAATTGCTAGATCAGGTGGATTTCTGGTTAATCCAATTAAAGCTGATTCTCCATCAATATAAGTTTGAACTTTAAATCCTTCTCTCTCTAAAGCCATGCTTATACTTGTGAGTATGTTTCTGTCATCATCTACTAAAGCGATAGTTTGAGTCATAATTTTATTCTCTTAATTATATTGTCAAAATTTAGGCGTTTAATGGGCCTCTCCCCAGTTGTTTCCGGAGTTTATACTTACTTCTAATGGTATTGAAAACATATGATGTTCAGAACTAGAAACAGACGTCATTGCTTCTTTAACGATTTTTTTAACTTCGCTCTCGTCTTTTTTTAAACATTCAAAAATAAGTTCATCATGGATTTGTAAAAGCATTTTTGCTTTCTTCTCTTCTTCAAAAATCTTGTCAATTTTAATCATTGCAAGTCTAATAATATCTGCTGCTGATCCTTGTATCGGGGCATTAATTGCTGCTCTTTCCTGAAATGCTCGCACGCTAAAATTTTTATCATTAATACCTCTTAAATGAATTCTTCTTCCAAAAATATTTGTAACAAAACCTTGCTTCCTGCAAATTTTAATTGTCGTATTCATATAATCTTTTATCTCAGGAAATTTTTTGAAATATGCATTTATAAAACTTAAAGCTTCTTCATTTGACACTGATATTTGTTTTGCTAGCCCATATTGTGTTATCCCATATATAATCCCAAAATTAATTGCCTTTGCTTTTCGTCTAAAATCTTCAGTTACTTTTGTAATCGGAACATCAAAAACTTGGCTAGCTGTTAAAGAGTGAATATCTTGATTATTTTTAAAAGCTTTCTTTAATTCTTTTACATCAGCAATATCAGCAAGAATTCTCATTTCGATTTGGTTATAATCTGCTGAAATAAGTAAATTATTTTTTTCCGCAACAAAGGCTTTTCTTATTTCTTTGCCGTCAGAGGTTTTTATAGGAATATTTTGTAAATTAGGATCACTCGAGGCAAGTCTACCGGTGTTGGTTGCCGCAAGTAAAAAAGATGTATGAACCCTTTTTGTTTTCTTACTTATATGGTCTTGCAAAGCATCTGTATAAGTACTTTTTAATTTTGAAACTTGGCGCCATTCTAAAACTAAATTAGGAAATTTATGTCCAGTTAATGCTAAGTCCTCTAAAATTTTAGCGCTCGTAGCTAAACTTCCTTTCTTAGTTTTTTTCAATTTTGCTATCTTTAAGTCATTATAAATAATTTCTCCTAATTGTTTTGGTGACCCGATATTAAATTCTTTTCCTGATATTTTATAAATTTCTTTTTCAATAGTTATTAATCTTTCCTCAAATTTTTTTGAAAGTTTTTTAAGATAAGCATCATCAACTTTCACACCACTCGACTCTAGTTTTGAGAGAATTTTTATCATAGGTTTTTCAAATTCCTCATAAATTTTTTCTAACTTTTCCTTAGATATTCTCTCAGATAAAACTTCATATAATCTTAACGTTATATCTGCATCCTCAGCAGCATACTCAGTGGCTGATTTAAGATCTACTTCTGAAAAATTTAACTGCTTTTTTCCAGTTCCTACCAAATCTTTATAAGATATGGTTTTATGAGCAAGATGTAATTCAGATAACGTATCCATATTATGTCTATTATTTCCCGCGTCTAGTGTGTACGAAAGTAACATCGTGTCTTCTACTGAGCTTAGTTCAATGCCGTGGTTTTTGAATATTATAAAATCATATTTTATATTTTGGCCAACTTTTTTTATGCTTGGGTCTTCTAAAAGTGGTTTAAGTTTCTTCAAAACAATATCCCTTTTTAATTCCGTTTTTTCTGTATGACCTACTGGAATATAGAAAGCTTCATTAGCCTCATAACATAACGATATACCAACAAGATCTGCTTCTTGGGGATTTAAGGATGAGGTTTCAGTATCAACTGCTATAACTGATTTTTCATTTAATTTTGTTATTAATTCATCCAGTTGTTTAACTTTGAAAATAGTTTTGTAGGTCTTAGTATTTATCTTATTATTTTTTTTTACAGGATTTTTCTCATTAAAATCTTTGCTTCCAGGTTCTCCATAAAAACTAATTGCCTGGCTCAACAATCTATTAAATTCCATGTCTCTTAAAAAATCGTATAGTTTATCTTTATTAATTTCTTTAATAATAAAGTCAGCAGCATCATTTCTAAGTGGAACATCATTTTTTAAAGTTACTAATTGCTTACTAATCATCGCTTTATCTTTGTTAGACAATAGGGTTTCCCGTCTTTTGTTCTGAGGTATTTCTGATGCCTTCTTTAATAAATTTTCTAAGGTTTTATATTTATTTATAAGTTCTGCTGCTGTTTTAACTCCAATACCAGGAACTCCAGGCACATTATCTGAACTATCTCCAGCAAGTGATTGAACGTCGATTACTTGACTCGGTTTAACTCCAAATTTTTCAATTACATCTTTTTCGCCTATAACTTTACTTTTCATAGGATCAAATAGTCTGACTTTATTTGATACTAACTGCATTAAATCTTTATCCGACGATATCACGGTAACCTTTGCACCAGCTTCAGTAATTTTTTTTGCATAAGTGGCTATGAGATCATCTGCTTCATAATTTAAAAGTTCAATAGACGGCAAGTTAAAAGCTTCAACTGATTTTCGTATATATTCAAATTGTGGAGCAAGGTCATCTGGTGCCTCTGCACGATTGGCTTTATATTCTTTATAAATTTCATTTCTAAAATTTTTTCTTGCAGAGTCAAAAATTACTGCAAAATGTGTTGGTTTATTTTTAGAGTCGTCTGATCTAGCGTCTTCTAATAATTTAAAAAGCATAGAACAGAATCCGCTAACTGCTCCAGTAGGAAGACCGTCACTTTTTCTTGAAAGAGGGGGTAGTGCATAATAAGCACGAAAAATATATCCAGATCCGTCGACCAAATAAAAATGATCTGTTTTTTTTATTGAACTCATATATACATATTACATTGAAATCTTAATGAATTATAAAAAAGTATGAATAAATTTGCTCTAGCTGTTGAAAATCTAACAAAGGTTTACTCAAATTCTAAAACAAAAAAACATAATAAAGCATTAAATGAATTAAGTTTTGAAGTCAGACAAGGTGAGATATTTGGATTATTAGGACCGAATGGAGCCGGCAAGACAACATTTTTAAGTATTCTAGGAGGCACTGTTGTTAAGACTAGTGGGAAAGTAAATGTATGGGGTTTTGATTTAGATCAAAATCCTCGTCAAGTTAGAGCGTCTGTGGGAATAGTTCCCCAGGAGGTAAACTTAGATGCTTTTTTTAGTCCAAAAAAACTTCTAGAACTTCAGGCAGGACTTTACGGTATTTCTAAAGAAAACCGTATAACTGAATTAATATTAAAGATGGTTTCTCTTCAAGATAAAGCTAATGCATACTCCAGAAGCTTATCGGGCGGCATGAAGAGAAGATTACTTATAGCAAAGGCTATGGTTCATCAACCTCCAATTTTAATTTTAGATGAGCCTACAGCAGGTGTTGATGTAGAACTTAGAAATAATCTTTGGGAAAATGTAAAAGCTCTAAATAAAGAAGGTGTAACAATAATATTAACCACACACTATCTGATTGAAGCACAAGAAATGTGCGATCGAATAGCTATAATCAATAAAGGAAATTTAGTTGCGTTAGATACCACCGAAAAATTACTTGAGAGAATTAAAACTAAAAAAATAAATTTTAAAGTTAAAAATATTGGGTTAAATAAGAATTTAATGATGAGAGATATAAATTTTAAAATAAACTCTGAAAATTCAATATTAGTTACTTATGAAAAAAACTCACTCGATTTTGGAGAAATAATCAATTATTTAAATGAAAATAATATCAAAATTGAGGATATTTCAACAGAAGACGGTGATTTAGAAGATGTTTTTGTTCAATTAACAAAACACTAGATTTTAATAAAAAAAAAGTTAAATTAATTAAATGGAATTTGTAAAAAGTTTAAAACAAACAAAAATAGTTAAATATATATTTATCGCTTTATTAGGCTCCATTCTTTTAGCCATATCATCAAAAGTTAAAATTCCATTTTACCCTGTCCCTATGACAATGCAAACTTTAGTTGTCTTGTTAATAGGAATATGTTTTGGATGGAAACTTGGTGTGGCAACTATTTCTTTATATTTATTCGAAGGTATAATTGGTTTGCCAGTGTTTTCAGGAACTCCAGAAAAAGGTATGGGAATAATATACTTCACAGGACCAACAATGGGTTATTTGATAGGTTTTGTGGTCGCTGGATTTTTGGCGGGAAAATTTAATTACAATAATAATTATTTGAAGAATTTTTTTAAATTAGTTTTTGCAACTAGCTTTATTTATTTATTAGGGATGTTTTGGTTAGGTACTTTAATAGGTTGGGATAAACCAATATTCAAATTGGGAGCACAACCTTTCTTGTTAGCAGAGTTATTAAAAGTTTTGATTGCAACCCTTGCAATAAATCAATTAAAGAAATTTAGAAAATTTATTTAAGTTATCTCGGAGATCTTTTAGAGAGTATTCTTTGTAGTGTTCTTCTATGCATCTTAAGTCTTCGAGCTGTTTCGGAAACATTTCTATTACATAACTCAAAAACTCGGTGGATATGTTCCCATTTCACTCTATCTGCTGACATTGGATTTTCAGGAGGCTTTGCTTTTGATTCTGGCGATGCTAATAAAGCAGATTCAACATCGTCAGCATCAACTGGTTTAGCTATATAATCGATTGCGCCTTCTTTTACTGCAGCTACAGCCGTAGGTAGATTCCCGTATCCCGTTAACATTACAATTCTGCTATCTTTTTTATTTTTTGAGAGTTCTTTAACAACATCCAATCCATTGCCATCTTCAAGCCTAAGATCAATTACAGCAAAGGCTGTAGGAGCTGTTTTAGCAATATTTAGTCCCTCAGCTACTGATTTAGCCTCTTTGACTTGAAATCCTTTCTTCTCCATGGCTCTGGCAAGCCTACCCCTTAAGGGATCATCATCATCAAGGATTAATAGCGATTTATCAGCAAAGTCTGCTAATTTTAGCTGCTCTGGGACGTTTTTTTGCGATCTCATAAGAGGTCATATAGGAACTGTTGACACAATTTCAACATGACAAAAATGTCCTTTTTTTCTTTACATAGTGTCAAAAAAACCTTAAATGCGAAATTAGTGAGGTTTTTTTTATTAAATTTTTTAAAAAATCTTTGTGTAATTAAACGCGAGGAACACATGAAATGGGAAAATTTAAAACAGTTAACGAATTAGTTAACTCACTACAACCAGATTACCCCGTATATTGCATACGGCTTAACGAGATTAAAAAATCTGTAAAATTCTTTAAAGAAAATTTTCCAGGAAAGATACTCTACGCCGTAAAAACAAATCCAAACGAAAAAATTATTAAACAGATTATTGCTAACGGTGTTAATGAATTCGATGTTGCTTCTCTAAATGAAATTAAGCTTCTAAATAAAATTAAGTCGGATGCGAAGTTACATTTTATGCATACTATTAAAAGTAAAGAAAGTATATCGTCGGCTTACTTCGATTATGGTGTTAAAAGTTTTTCTCTTGATAGTAAAGATGAGTTAAGGAAAATTCTAGAGGCCACTAATCAAGCAAAAGATTTAGAATTATTTGTAAGAATTGCAATTTCGAATGAGCACGCTGAAATAGATCTATCTAGAAAATTTGGTGCGCTTCCCTCTGAAGCTTTAGGATTAGTAAGATTATGTAAGGAGCATTCAAAAAAACTTGGAATAAGTTTCCACGTTGGTTCTCAATGTATGCATAAAATTTCTTACTCAAAAGGTATTCGTGAAATTGGAAATATAATTAAAAAAACAAAAATAGTACCGAATACAATTAATGTTGGTGGAGGATTTCCTTCTATATATCCAGATCTTAATCCTGAGCCATTAATTAATTATATGGAAGAAATTAAAAAAGAGCTAGATAACTTGAAGTTAAATAAATTACCAGAAATTATATGTGAACCAGGAAGAGCTCTTGTAGCAGAAAGTGGATCTACTATTGTTAAAGTTATCTTAAGAAAAAAAAATAGCCTGTATATTAATGACGGAACATATGGATCTTTATTTGACGCTGGAGCACCAAACTTTGTTTTACCATCAAAGATGATTACGAGCGGAAGAATTCAGTCTAAAAAACTAACTGCTTTTAGTTTTTTTGGACCAACTTGTGACGGATTAGATTATATGAAAGGACCTTTTTTGTTACCAAATAATATTAAAGAAGGTGATTATATAGAGTTAGGTCAATTAGGGGCTTACAGTCTTACTTTCAGAACAAACTTCAACGGTTTTTATTCAAATGATATTCACGAATTAAGTGACAAACCAATTATATCTATGTACGATAATTCTAATGATAAAGTTGGTTCTTTAGTAGCTTAATGAATAAAAAAAATAGTCCGAATATTGGACACAATAAAAAATCTTTACTTAATTCCCCAGTTGAACACATCGATATCAAATCTTTTGATGCTCGTAAGATTATTGATGGTATGGGTAAGATGTCTTTCACTTCTAGAGATACAGCCAGAGCGGCAGCTATTTATAATGAAATGCTCGCAGATAAGGATTGTTCGATTTTTTTAACTTTAGCAGGCTCAACTTCAGCAGGTGGATGCATGGATTTATACACTGATTTAGTAAAACATAACATGGTTGATGCTATTGTAGCTACAGGAGCCTCGATCATAGATATGGATTTTTTTGAAGCTCTAGGTTTCAAGCATTATCAGGGATCCCAGTTTCAAGATGATACTGAACTAAGAAACAACTATATTGACAGGATATATGACACTTATATTGATGAAGAGGAACTTCAAGCATGTGACAAAACTATATGTAATATTGCTAATTCTCTTAAACCTAAACCATATACCTCAAGGGAATTTATTAAAGAACTTGGAAAATATTTAAAAACAAATTCTAAGAAAAAAAACTCATTAATTGAAACTGCCTATGATAGTAATGTTCCTATATTTTGTCCCGCTTTCACAGATAGTTCAGCAGGATTTGGGCTTGTAATGCATCAGGAACAAAATCCAGAAAATCACATCACTATAGACTCAATAAGAGAGTTTAGAGAAATAACTGAAATTAAACTCAAATCAAAACAATCGGGATTATTAATGGTTGGCGGTGGGGTACCCAAAAATTTTATTCAGGATACAGTGGTCTGCGCGGAGTTATTAGGAAAAAAGGTAGATATGCATAAATACGCTATTCAAATAACTGTGGCAGATTCAAGAGACGGTGCTTGTAGTAGTTCTACTTTAAAAGAAGCAAGTTCATGGGGCAAAGTGGATGTGACTAAAGAACAAATGGTGTTTGCTGAAGCTACAAGTGTATTACCCCTAATAGCAAGCGATGCGTTTCATCGTAAACATTGGCAAACAAGACAAAAAAGAAATTTTCAAAATTTATTCAATTAAAAAATAATGAGTAAAACGAAGATAGCATTAGTGCAGATGAAAATGTCGTCTGACCCAAAAAAAAATATTAAAAATGCTGTCGACAAAATTAATTCTGCAGCAAAAAAAGGTGCAAAAGTAATTTGCCTACCAGAGTTATTCATGACAAAATATTTCTGTCAGGTTGAAAGTCATAAAAACTTTAATTTCGCTGAGAAAATACCAGGACCTAGCAGTAACTTATTTTCTGCAATTGCTAGAGAACTGAAAATTATTTTAATAATTTCATTATTTGAGAAGAAGACCTCCGGGCTTTATCACAATAGCAGTATTGTAATTGATGAAAAAGGTAAACTTTTAGGAAAATACAGAAAAATGCATATTCCTGATGATCCACAATTTTACGAAAAGTTTTATTTTGCTCCTGGAGATTTAGGTTTCAAATCTTTTAAAACTTCAAAAGGTAATTTAGGAACTTTAATATGTTGGGATCAGTGGTTTCCTGAAGCAGCAAGATTAACAGCTCTTAAAGGGGCAGAAATTATTTTTTATCCAACTGCTATTGGATGGCATCCAAAAGAAAAAAAGAAATTTGGTAAGTCTCAACTAGAGTCCTGGCTTTCAATTCAAAGGTCTCACGCAATAGCTAATGGTATATATGTTGCTGCAGTAAATAGAGTTGGAATAGAAAAACAAGGCAATAAAAAGATAGAGTTCTGGGGGAATAGTGTAATATTTGATCCAAATGGTAACGTTGTTAAAAAGGCCAGTTTAAAAGAAAACATTTTAATTTGCGAAATCGATTTCAAAAAAGTAGAAACCTCTAGACAACATTGGCCTTTTTTTAGAGATAGAAGAATAGACT
>CACLVZ010000007.1 GCA_902610515.1 uncultured Pelagibacteraceae bacterium | reverse complement strand
ACTTAATTAAAACTGGAAAAAAGAAGGATTTTCCAGATATAACTGTAAGAGAATAATTTAAGATGAAAAAATTGAATATTGCAATTATAGGTTTAGGAAATATTGGAAGTTATTTATACAAATATTTAAATAAAAATAAAAAGATACTTTCAAAAAAAAACAATTGTATACCTAATGTCACTTATATCTCTGCAAAAAATAAAAAACTAAATAGAGGTTTTAAAATAGATAAAAGTATTTGGTTGGATAATTATTTAGATGCAACCAAGAAAAAAAATGTTGACTTAATAGTCGAACTCATTGGCGGTGCTGAAGGACCAGCAAAAAAATTAGTTTTTAGTGCACTTAAAAACAAAAAACATGTGGTCACAGCAAACAAGGCTTTAATAGCAAAATATGGTGACAGTTTATCAAATATCGCAGAAAAAAATAAAGTTAATTTAGAATTTGAAGCATCAGTATGTGGTGGAGTCCCGATAATAAGATCATTAAAAGAAGGTTTAATAGCAAACAAAATCAATAAAGTTTTTGGAATTTTTAATGGTACTTCAAATTATATTCTTACCGCAATGGGAAAAGAAAATAAATCTTTTAATGAGGTTCTGCGCAAAGCTCAAAAATTAGGATATGCAGAACGTAACCCTTCTTCTGATCTTAATGGAGATGATGTAGCTGCAAAACTAAAAATTTTGTCATCATTATGCTTTAACTCATTTTTGAATAAAAATATTCATGTTGAAGGAATTAAAGATATAGATGAAGATGATATAAATTATGCTAAGAGACTCGGATATAAGATTAAATTACTTGGTTACGCAGAACTTATTGGAAAAAGTATTTTTCAAAGAGTTCATCCAACCTTAATTAGAAAAAGCTCCTACGTAGGAAGTATTGATGGAGTTTTAAATGCTGTTATTATTGATGGTAATCCAGTCGGACAAAGTATTATACAAGGCGAGGGCGCAGGTCCAGCAGCAACAACATCTGCACTAATTTCTGATATTTCATCCATTCTAAGAGGGAACGTTAAATTTCCATTTTCAATATCTAATAAGGAAAGAAAAAATTTAAATTTCAAAAAGATTTCTGAGCGCTTTTTCTCCGCATATCTTAGATTTAATGTAGCTGACAAACCTGGAGTTCTATCTAACATAACACAAATTTTTTCTAAGAATAGCGTTTCTATCAAAAGATTAGTTCAAGACCCAAACAAAAATAAAAACTCTTCCTCAATTATAATTATAACTCATCCCTCTAAAGACAAATCATTAAATAAAATTATTAAAACAATTAATAAAAGATCTTATGTAAAAAAAAATTCTAAATTAATTAGAATTGATGAAAGATAATGTCAATAGATCAAAAATTTTTAAATCTATTCATCAAAGCTACTGAAAAAGCAGCTATTGGTGCATCAAAATTTATAGGTAAAAATGATAAAATCGCTGCAGATAAAGGGGCTGTTGATCCTATGAGAAGAGAATTAAATAAAATTAATATGGAAGGAACAATTGTTATTGGAGAAGGAGAAATGGACGAAGCTCCAATGTTGTATATTGGTGAAAGGCTAGGAACATTAAATGGACCTAAATTTGATATTGCAGTCGATCCATTAGAAGGAACAAAATTTACAGCAAATAATCAACCAAATGCTTTTTCTGTGATAGCAGTAGCAAAAAAAGGTGAATTATTATCAGCTCCTGATACTTACATGGAAAAAATAGCAATTGGATCAAATTTACCTAAAAATTTATTGGATATTGATAATGGAGTAGAAAAAAATATTCGTATCCTAGCTGAGGCAAAAAAGAAAAAAATTTCAGAAATAAATGCATGCGTTATGAAAAGACCAAGGCATGATGAAATTGTTGATATAATGAAAAAGTTAGGGGTAACTATAAATTTTATTACAGATGGAGATATAGCTGGTGTATTAAGCGTGATAGGAGAGAAACCAAAAAACGATATATACTATAGCACAGGTGGAGGTCCAGAAGGTGTTCTAGCAGCATCAGCATTATCATGTTTCGGAGGCCAAATACAAGGACGATTAGTTTTAAATAATGAAGAAAAAATTAGAGCAAAAAAACTTGGGGTTACTGATTTCAAGAAGAAATATAATATTGAGGATATGGTAAAAGGAGATGTAATATTTTGTGCGACGGGTGTTACAGATGGAGATTTAACCAAGGGAGTAAAAGATCTTGGAAATGAATTTGAAGTAACAACTTTTGCACTTCATAAAAGTAAAAAAATTAATAAAATAATTAAAAATATATACAATAAATGATTTCAAATTCAGTGAGCAATAAAAACTGGATTTTTAAAAAATACAATGAACAAGATATTGCATTTTATAAAGATAATTTCTCATTAGATGAATTAACTTCAAAACTTTTATCAATAAGAAATATTAAAAAAGAGGATGTTCAAGCTTTTTTAAATCCATCTATTAAAAATTTTCTACCAAATCCTGAAATTATAAATGATATGCAAAAATCAGCAAGAAGAACAGTACAAGCAATTTCTCAAAAACATAAAATTGGTATTTTTGGGGATTATGATGTCGATGGAGCTTCAGCAACAGCATTACTTGCAAATTTTTTTAATTCAATAAATATTCCTTATGAAATTTATATTCCTGATAGAAAAAAAGAGGGTTATGGACCATCTGCGGAGTCTTTCAAAAAACTGATAGATAGTGGGACAAAAATGATTTTTACTGTAGATTGTGGAACACTTTCCTTTGATGCTATAGATTATGCTTTCAATAATAATATCGATGTAATTGTTCTTGATCACCATCAATCAGAAATAAATTTACCTAAAGCTCACTCTGTAGTAAATCCAAATCGATTTGACGATAAATCTAATTTAAAATACTTATGCGCTGCTGGAGTCACCTTTATGTTCTTAATTTCTTTGAATAAAGAACTTAGATCAACCGATTGGTTTATCAAATCAAAAATCTTAGAGCCAAATTTACTTGAATATTTAGATCTAGTAGCTTTGGGAACTGTTTGTGATGTTGTTCCTTTAATTGGTTTAAATAGGGCAATAGTCTCACAAGGATTAAAAATCTTAAAGTCAAAAAAAAATCTTGGATTAAAAACTTTATTTGATATTTGTGATATCCAAAGTAAACCAAATGTTTATCATATTGGATATCAACTTGGACCAAGAATAAATGCTGGAGGTAGAGTAGGAAAATCTTCTCATGGAGCAAATCTATTAATTAGCGATAACCCTAAAGATGTTTTTAAGATTGCATCTGAACTAGATCATTTTAACAAAGAAAGACAAATCTTAGAAAAAGATCTCATGGATAAAGTTTTGAATGTTTTAGGAAATAAAATAAATGAGTCAGTATTAGTTATCCAAGGAAAAAATTGGCATGAAGGCGTGATTGGAATAGTTGCATCTAGGATTAAAGATAAATTCAATAAACCCGTGATAATTATTTCCATAGACAAAAATGGCATCGGAAAAGCATCTGCTAGATCTATTGTAGGTTTTGATATGGGTTCAGTAATTATTTCTGCTGTTCAAGAAAATATTTTGATTAAAGGTGGGGGGCATAAAATGGCTGGGGGATTTACAATTAAAATTGAAAATGTTGAAAAATTTAAAACGTTTATTTTTAAAAAATTTGAAAAATTAAGTATTAATCACAAGAGTTTTAAGCCTTTATATTTAGATAGTGTAATAGCTCCAACTGCCTTAAATGTTCAAGTTTACAATAAAGTTAATACTCTTGCCCCTTTTGGATCTGGTAATCCAGAACCTAAATTTGTTTTAGAGAATATGAAATCAATTAATAATAAGATTATAAAGGATAAACACATTAAATCAGTTTTAGTTGGATTAGATGGATCTACAGTTAAATCAATCGCATTTAACTGCGTCGAAAATGAAATTGGAGCATATTTATTAAAAAAAGATAAAAAATTATTTAATATTGCTGGTAAATTATCCCTAAACGAGTGGCAAGGGCAATCAAATGTGGAGTTTATTATCGATGATATTTCTGTTAATAAGACATTCAAAAATACGGTCCCATCGTCTATCGGTTAGGACAGTTGGTTTTCATCCAACAAAGAGGGGTTCGATTCCCCTTGGGACCGCCAAAAACTCCAAAAACCCTTGATAAACTTAACTGGAAAATTTTAAAATATTCTTTTACTGTGTCACCAGTGTGTCATGAAGAAACTAACAATAATTATAATTTCAGTACTTTTTTCTACAAGCACACAAGCTTTAGTTTTTGAGAAATGTTATGACGCTGGCGATATTGCTTTCGATGTAAGTAAATTACCTTTTAAACACTCATACGATTTAAAAACAGGAAAAGAAACTAAATCCGCAGATGGAAAATCATTAGAAGATTATAAATTAGAAGCTTTTTACAAATATAAAAAAAAATATAATAAAAGATTTTTTGACTCAGATATGTATGAAACATGGCAATATAAAGTATTTACAAAAAGCAAAACAATACAATCTACTTATGTTTTATCCGATAAAGAATTCATTAAACAAAAAGAAATAAGCAAGAAAAAAAATTTGTCAGAACTCCCTAAAATTAATAAATTTAAATATCAAATTTACTCTGTTACAGATAACTATATAGAGGCAGGAAAATCAAAAAGTTATATAAGATTAAATATAAGCAACGGAACCGTTATGCTATCTGCAGACTCACAATTTACAAAAGGTCTGTTACTTTTTCATTGTGATTTACAAAATAAAAACAAAAATTACTTAGACTATTGGTGGGCCGTGATCCTTATCATCGCTATAACATTCTTTATTTTCACTCAGAGCGGTAAGAGATTAAAACAGATCAGACGTAAATGAAAAAACTAACAATAATTTTATTTTCAATATTTTTTACTACAAGTGTACAAGCTTTAATCTTTAAAAATTGTTACTTTATTGAGGGCGCTGCAACTGAAAAAAAATTTGATAAAAATAAAATGGAAAAATTTGAATATCAAATGTTTCAGGACGGTACGGTAAGAGAAACTAAAATACCTACAGATAAATTTTTAAAAGAAACGAACAAAAAGATGAGGGACCTTGAGAAAAGAGAAAATTTGAATTTTAGTTTAGAATACGAAAAAATTGAGACAAGATTACTTAAAATTACTTACTCAGACGAAAAATTTGTAAAGGCAGTTCTTCAAGATGATGCTCTCATACAAAAAGCAAATTTTAATCTTTCAGATGGAACAATTACTTATGATAATTATATTATAAATATTTACAATAAACAGGTCAAAGCACCAGGATCAAAACTACAATGTATAGTAAAAAAATCTGAAGGATCATCTAATTATTTAGATTATTGGTGGGCCGTGATCCTAATTATAGCTATTACATTCTTTATATTCACTCAAAGCGGTAAGAGATTGAAAAAAATCAGACGTAAATGAAAAAAGTACTTATTATATTGTTGGTATTATCATTCACTACTAATGCTCAAGCGTTAATTTTTAAAAATTGTTACAACGCCACTTACATTGCTTTACCTCTTCAAGAAGGTGAGCTCGAAGCGTATTTTGAAAAAACTGATAGTTCAAAAAAGAAAATGTTTGATGAAAAAAGAATTGAAGCTTACTCAAAATATAAAGGTAAATATGAAAAAAAATATTTTAATAAAAAAAATTATGAAGCATATGAATATAGATTATTAAAAGAAGCAAAAGGAATACGACTAACAATAGTTCATACAGAAAGTCATTTATCTAAATTAGATGAAAGAAGAAAACAATCTAAACTACCAAGAGACTTAAGTTTTCCAAAAATTATGGAGGAAAATTTAGAAATTCTAAAAGTTACAGAAAATTATATTGAGGCAGTAAATTTAACTTTTCCCTCAAGACCTGATTATTATAGATTTAATCTTACAAATGGAACTTATTTAAAATCAGAAGATAAATTTTTAAGGAGAGATATATTTTTTTGGCATTGTCAATTATCCGGTTTAAAAAGAAAATCTAATTATCTAGACTACTGGTGGGCCGTGATCCTAATCATCGCTATTACATTCTTTATATTTACTCAAAGTGGCAAGAGATTGAAAAAGATCAGACGTAAATGAAGATTTTATTCTTTACACTTTTACCAGCGATTATTGTTGGTTGTTTCTTCTACTTTGCCAATAGATTTAAAGACTCTAAGTTTTTTATTGCCAAAGCTTTTGGATTAGGAATTCTAATCTGTTTTCCTGCTGGTTATTTGAATACATACGTTTTACAAACATTCACTAATAACAATCCAGTAAACAATGCTTTATTAGTTGGTTTCTTCGCAGGAGGCTTAGTAGAGGAATTGTTAAAATTCTTTGCTTTATTATTTTATTTACCAACACAAAAGAAATTAAAGAAATTTGATATAGTTATATTTGCTTTATTTATTTCGCTAGGTTTTGCAGTCTATGAAAATTTTGGATATGTTTTTAATCCATCAGGTGCTTCATATGAAATAGCGTTCCTGAGAGCATTCACAGCAGTTCCTATGCATATATTTAATGGAATTATAATGGGATACTTCTTTGAATTTTATTCTAAAACAGGCGATAATAAATTTTTAGGTTATACCGTTTTACTCCCAATTATTTTACATGGATCATATAATTTCTTTGTTTCTGAAAATTTGCTTATTGCAAAAGGAATTATACTTTTACAAGTGTTCTTAGCGTACAGACTGAAGAAGATGTATGATAATAATATTAGATAATACTTAATGTGTCCGTAGTGAGTCCGTTCTTGCCTAATTTCTTAAAATCATTTAATAATAAGCCTTATTTTAATTAACAAAGAGGGGTTCGATTCCCCTTGGGACCGCCAAAAAAAATGCATAAAGTAGCAATTATAGAAAAAATTCACCAAGACGGAATAGATTTATTAAAAAATAATTCAGCCTTTGAATTTGAAATAATCGAAGATGCCTCTGAAGAAAACTTAATAAAAGTTCTTCCAAATTTTGATGCATGCGCGCTAAGAGTTTCAAAATTAAATGAAAAAATTCTATCGAAATGTAAAAATTTAAAAGTTATATCAAGACATGGTGTTGGATATGATAATGTTGATTTAAATTATATTAAAAAAAACAAAATAACTTTACTAATAACTGCAACTGCAAATGCAGTAGCCGTAGCGGAACATGTAATTTACATGATGCTATCTATATCTAAAAGCATAAATCAATATGATCAAGAAGTTAGAATTGGAAATTTTAAGAAAAGTGCATCTAAAATCACTACTCTAGAACTCTTTAATAAAGAGATGTTAATAGTTGGTTTTGGGAGGATAGGACAAAGTTTAATCAAAAGATGTAAAGGGTTCGAAATGAAAGTTAAAGTATTTGATCCTTTTGTCAAAAAAGAGACCATTGAAATGTTTGGAGGACAAAAAATAGAAAATCTGGATGATGGATTAAAAATTTGTGACTATGTTTCTTTACACGTTCCATTAAATGAAAAAACTAAAAATTTAATTAATTATTCTAAACTTAAGAATATGAAAAGAGCAGCAATTCTAATCAATACTGCGAGAGGTGGTATCATAAACGAAAATGATTTAGATAAGGCATTAAGAGAGAGTATAATTTTTGGAGCAGGATTAGATGTTTTTGAAAAAGAGCCTGTAGACAAAAGTAATCCTCTGCTATCAAATAAAAAAGTTTTGCTAAGTCCACATTCAGCAACATTTACTAATGAATGTAAATCTAGAATGTCTTTAGAAACAATTAAAAATATTATTGATTTTTTTGAAAATAAGATTGATAAATCTATGATTGTAAAATTATGATAAATATAAATAGGAAATTAAAAAATTTTGGTCCATTAGAAGTTTTAGTATTAGGTTCTATAACATATGTGATTGTAATGTTATTATGGACAGCCTCAACTAGATCTGAAGTTTTACAAAAAGCAAACGATATAAAATCAAATCATAAGTCTGTGGTTGATTTCATTAATGATGAAGTAAATAGTTGCAGCTCAAATGAAGAGGGCTCAACGTCTTGGGGTGAGAAATGTAATTCTGTTTGGAGCTCAGATAAAATCGTAAATTTCGTGTTAAATAATATTGATCTAAAAAACCCATATTCAATTAATAAACCGTTAATACAAACCTCTCAAGATCCCAGAATTCAGGCCGAGGGTAAAGCAGGTCAATCTACAGATAAAGGTATAATTTTTGTTTCCTCAAATAACTTCGAGTCAGAGGCAGGATCAGAATGGGTAGTTGGTACCTGTATAAAGTCACCTTGTGTAGCTGCGGGTAATAATGAATTAGTCTCTGTGTACCGTTAATTAATAATTTCAAAACCACATTGTTTTGCAGTTTTACTTAAATAATTAAAACCAATTTTTGCATATTCAAATGGATTTGCTTTAGCAGGGTCTTGTTCAGCTTCTACCACAAGCCATCCTGAATAATCTTTTTTCTTCAAAGTATTTAAGAAAGGAACGTAGTCAATACATCCGTCACCTGGCACAGTAAATGCCCCATCTAAAAATGCTTGTCTAAATGTTGCATCATTTCTCAGTGATTTTTCTAAAATATCTTTTCTAATGTCTTTGCAATGAACGTGAATTATTCGTTCGTAAAAATTTTCAACTAAATTAATAGAGTCACCTTGAGCAAACAACATATGACCAGTATCTACTAATAATTTAACTGTATCCTTTGTATTTTCTATAAGTCTAGAAGTATCTTCCTCAGTTTCTATTATGGTTCCCATGTGATGATGATAAGCTAATGGCATATTCTCATCTATCATCATTTTACTAATTTCATTTATTGAATTAATAAATTTATTCCAATCATCTTTATTTAATTTAGGTCTTTTTGATAACGGTGTTACAGGATCTCCTTGGACGGAGTCTGTTATCTCAGCAAAAACCATGCAAGGTGCTTTACAATCTTTGAATAATTTTAGTTGTTTTTGCATAAGTTTAAATTCTTCTTTTGGTGATCTTTTTAATAGTTGAGCCCCATACCAACCTGAACATAATTTAAGGTTCTCTTTTTGAAGTTTTGGAATAAGTTCTTTCGAATTCATTGGAAATTTTCCGCCAGACTCAATTCCAGTAAAACCTGCCATACTTGCTTCTTTTAAACATTGTTCTAATGGAGTTTTGCCACCTAATTCAGGCATATCATCGTTACTCCATGCAATGGGTGCTATTCCTAATCTTATCGACATAGTTTTCAGAAAGTAATAATATTTTATATTATAAATAATTAAGTTACAAAAGAATTTATGATTAATGTAGCACTTTTGGGTTTTGGTAGAATTGGGCAAATGCATGCTCAAAACATATATTACAATAAAACACTTAATCTTCTATATGTATACGAAAAGATTGCTAAACTAAGAAAAAAAGCTAAAAATCTTTACAATTGTGAAATTGAAAAAAATTATAAAAATATTTTTTCAGATAAAAGAGTAGACATAATTTTTATTTCAAGTCCTACAAGCACACATATCAAATTTATCGAAGAGGGTATTAAATACAATAAAACTATTTTCTGTGAAAAACCTTTAGACTTAAATATAAATAAAATTGTTAAAACTTTCAAAAAAGTAAAAAAGAATAATTCGAAGATACAGATGGGGTTTAATCGAAGATTTGATCCTGGCCATTACTCAATAAAAAAAGATTTAGAAAAAGGTAAAATAGGAAGGTTGGAAAAAATAATAATCACAAGTAGAGATCCAGCACCTCCATCAAAGGCTTATCTTAAATCTTCCGGGGGTATTTTCAGAGACATGATGATTCATGATTTCGATTTATGTAGGTATTATTTAAATAAGGATGAAATATCTGAAATAAGTTCATCTGTAAGCTCATTTGAGAATTTTTATAAAAAAATCAAAGATCATGAATTAGCCACGGTTACTATGAAATCAAAAAAAGGTGTTATATGTGTAATCACAAATTCAAGACATTGTTCTTTTGGATATGATCAAAGAGTTGAATTATTTGGAAAAAAAGGAATGCTTTTATCAGGCAATCAAAAGAGCACGGCCACAGAGATATTTAATTTAAATCAATCCCATTCACAAAAACCCTTTTTAAATTTTTTTATTGAGCGATACAAGGAAGCTTATAATTTGCAATTGAATGAATTGATTTCTCTTCATAAAAATAAAACAAAACCTAGATCAACATTCAAAGATGGTTATTTAGCTTTAAAAATTGCTAATGCTGCATATCAATCTTTAAAGCAAAAAAAGGTAGTAAAATTAAAGTAACTATAACTACCTCTAGTTGTATATAATTTTTTTCCTTTTGTATTTTCACAAATTTTTTGTTTTAATTGCGCAAATTTAACAAACAAATGAGGGAAATAATCATGAAAAAAGTATACTTAACTATTGCTGCTCTAATGAGCTGGGCAATGATGTCAGTAGCTGCTCTAGCAGTAGATATTATTGTTGTGTCTCATGGACAAGCAAACGACCCTTTCTGGTCTGTTGCAAAAAATGGAGTTGATAAAGCTTGTAAAGATATGAAAGTATCTTGCAAATACACCGCTCCAGCAACATTTGACATGGTAGAGATGGCAAAACTTATTGACAACGCTGTTTCTCAAAAACCAAAAGGTATTGTAATAACTCTTCCAGATGCTGCCGCTTTAGGTAAGTCTGTTAAAGCTGCAATATCTGCAGGTATCCCAGTAATCTCTATGAATTCAGGTTCAGACGACTACATGAAACTAGGTATAAGTGCTCACGTAGGTCAAACAGAGTTCGAGGCTGGTGTAGGTGGCGGACAAAAAATGAAAGCTGCTGGTGGTAAAAAAGCACTATGTGTTAACCACGAAGTAGGTAACGTCGCTTTAGATAGAAGATGTGCTGGTTTCAAAAAAGGCTTTGGTGGATCTGTAGACATATTAGGTACATCAAATGACCCGACTGAAATTCAAAAAGCTGTAGCTGCTAAATTAGGTGGTGGATATGACACAATTCTTACTTTAGGAGCTGGTCTTGCGGGAGAAGCTGCTCTCAAAGCATTAGAGTCTGCTGGTAAAGTTGGAAGCGTTAAACTTGGTACATTCGATATGTCGCCAGGAATGCTAAAAGCTGCTGCTGCTGGAAAAGTTGAGTTTTTAATTGACCAACAACAGTATCTACAAGGTTATTTACCTATAGCTATCTTTTCTCAATATATGAGATATGGAACAATGCCAGCTGGTGTTGTTATGACAGGACCTGGTTTTGTTACTCCTAATAACGCTAAGGACGTAATAAAATGGGCTGCTCAAGGTTATAGATAAGAAAAATATTAAGAGGGCCTAGTGATTATTCACTAGGCCTTTTTTTTTAAGTTTTTTTATATGTCTACAAAATCTAAAAGTATTGAAACAAAAACTGATTTCAATCAGGATGAAAGACTCAAAAAAGTTTCTAAATTAAGATTATTGTTAAATAGACCAGAACTTGGCGCTCTAGGTGGAGCAATACTAGTTTTCATATTCTTTGGTATCGTTGCCGGAGATACGGGGATGTTCAGTGCTTATGGAGTTTTAAATTTTTTAGATGTTTCTGCAAATCTTGGAATAATAGCTATTGCAGCTGCAATGTTAATGATAGGCGGAGAATTTGATCTATCAATTGGATCGATGATAGGGTTTGCAGGCATTTGTATAGCTATTCCAGCAATTTATTGGGGGTGGCCATTATGGATGAGTATTATTTTTGCATTCTCAATGGCAGTGCTAGTAGGTTATTTTAATGGAATATTAGTGGTAAGAACAGGCTTGCCATCTTTTATTGTTACTCTTGCAATGCTTTTTATTTTAAGAGGGGCAACTTTAGCAATAACAAGATTGATTACTGGCCGAACTCAAGTTCCAGGTCTAAGAGTTTTAATAGAAGATGATCCATTAGCATGGATATTTGCAACAGATACTTTTAAATGGGTTTTTACTTGGTTAGGTTCTATGAATCTGATTGCATTAAGAACTGATGGAACTCCACTCGCTACAGGAATACCGCCATCTGTAATATGGTTCATAGCTTTAGCAATCATTACAACATGGATACTTATGAAAACAAGATACGGAAATTGGATATTTGCATCTGGAGGAGATAAAAATGGTGCTAACAATGTCGGAGTACCAGTTGGTAGAGTAAAAATAAGCTTATTTATAGGAACTGCAGTAGCAGCGACTATTTTTGCTACTATTCAAGTTTTAGACGCTGGTTCAGCTGATACAATGCGTGGAACTTTAAAGGAATTAGAAGCTATTGCTGCCGCAGTTGTTGGAGGCTGTTTATTAACTGGTGGTTATGGTTCAGCAATAGGTGCAGCATTTGGGGCTTTGATTTTTGGAACAGTATCAATGGGTATATTTTACACTGATGTGGATACGGACTGGTTTAAAGTTTTTTTAGGAGCAATGATGTTAATTGCGGTGATCTTTAATAATTATATAAGAAGAAAGGTAACGGAAAGCAAATAATGTCAGATTATTTAATTCAATTTAACAACATAAGCAAATTTTTTGGAAAAGTAATAGCTCTTAAAGATGTAACTATGAAATTAAAAAAAGGTGAAATTATGTGTCTTCTTGGTGACAACGGTGCTGGTAAATCAACTTTAATTAAAACTTTAGCTGGAGTACATAGGCCTGACGAAGGTGAAATTATTGTTGAAGGAAAAAAAACGATATTTGACAGTCCCAAAGATGCATTGGATATGGGCATAGCTACCGTGTATCAAGATCTAGCTTTGGTCTCTTTAATGAGTGTAACAAGAAACTTTTTTATGGGTAGAGAACCAATGAAAGGTCCACCATTTTTCAAAACGTTTGATATAGAAAAAGCAAATAAAATAGCTGCAGAGAGAATGGGGCAGATAGGTATAGATGTTAGAGATCCATCTCAGGCAGTCGGAACAATGTCAGGTGGTGAAAGACAGTGTTTAGCAATAAGCAGGGCTATATACTTTGGAGCAAAAGTTCTTGTTTTAGACGAACCTACTTCTGCTCTCGGAGTGCATCAAGCTTCAGTAGTTTTAAAATATATAGTTAAAGCTGCTTCTCAAGGATTAGCAGTAATTTTAATAACACATAACGTGCATCATGCTTATCCAGTTGGAAATAGTTTTACAGTATTAAATAGGGGAAAAAGTTTAGGCACATATGAAAAAAAAGATATTTCTAGAGAAAAACTTTTAAGTATGATGGCAGGCGGAGAAGAGTTAAATAAATTAGAGGTAGAGCTTCGAGAAATGAATAGATCTCCAGCTAATTAATGCAAATAGGAATTGATTTAGGCGCAACCAAAATAGAGTACGTTCTTTTAGATAATGATAATATAGAATTAAAAAGAGACAGAGTTCAAACACCTAAAGATTATGAAAAGACAATAATTAAGATAACTGAAATTGTAAAGAAATTAGAAAAAAACTCTGGTAAATTTAATGTAGGTATATGTCACCCTGGGGCAGTAGATAAAACGACAGGGTTAATTAAAAATGCACATAATTCTCAGTGGTTAAATAAAAGAAATTTAATAAAAGATTTGAAATTAAAAATGAATAATAATTTTTTTTCAGAAAATGATGCTAATTGTTTTTGTCTATCAGAGGCTTTTGATGGATCAGCTAGCCATTATGAAACTGTTTTTGGCATTATATTGGGATCAGGGTGTGGTGGTGGATTAGTAATAAATAAAAAGATAATATCAGGGGCAAATGGTTTAGGAGGAGAATGGAGTTTAAATCAAATGCCACTTAAAAACACACCAAACTTAAAATCAGATAAAATCTTAAATTTTTCAAATAGATTAGAAGGTTATCTATCTGGTAAATCAATAGAAAAAAGATTTAATGAACAATTTAATGAGAATATTTCAGCAAAAGAAATTTTTAGCAGATATAGAAAAAAAGATTCAAACTCTATTTTATTTATAAATGAGTATAAGGATATTTTAGCAAGATGTTTGGTATTAATAGTAACAACTCTTGATCCAGATGCAATTGTTTTTGGTGGTGGAATTTCTAATGAAATAGATTTTTTAGATCAAATTAAAAAAAAAACATCATCATTTATAAATGAACCTAATCTTAAAACAGTATTTTTAAAACCAAAGTTCGGAGACGCAAGTGGAGTAAGGGGTGCTGCTATTTTGAGTAGGCAAAGTTCTATTTAAGTATTGAATTGATCTCTTTATTTGAAAATGGCTTTGGTTTTTCACATTTAACAGAAATTCTTTGTTTTTTATTATTTCTTGCAGATGAATGAATTGCCTCTATAATATTTAGCACGTGAAGAGATAAATTTCCATTACATCTATGTGTTTTCTTATTTTGGATTGAGTATATCATCTCCGATAATCCAACACCTCTATAATTTGCATTAGTAGGAGACTCATTTGCTCTAGAACTTTGGGATCTTATATTAATTTTTCCTAATGACATTTTGTTTGTTTGATGATTCCTCCATGTGCTACCTAATTTTTTACTGATTAAAACCGATCCACCAAACATATTTGGATCTGGAACTATCATAGAACCATTTTCTCCGTATAGTTCTATGTGGTTTCTTAGATGAGAAATAACATCAAAAGATAAAGTTAATCTAATTATTGTACCATTATGAAATTTTATAGTAGAAAAGTAAGTTGTGGGACATTCCACTGTAAATTTTTTACCCTTTTTTGGTCCTATGCCGATAGTTCGTTTGTTTACCCCTTTTGAGCTTATACTTGTTACTTCTTTAGCCGGACCTAATAAATTTACTAAAGCTGTTAAATAATACGGACCCATATCTATAACTGGTCCTCCTCCTTTTTTAGCAAACCAAGGCTCTGGATTAGGATGATAGGATTGTATTCCTGGATAAGCAAATATTCCTGTTCCAAACTTCACTTTACCTATCACTTTTTTGTCTAAAAGTTCTCTTGCTTTTTGATTTCCTCCGCCTAAAAAAGTGTCAGGAGCATTTCCTATGAAAAGTTTTTTTCTTTTTGCTATTTTTATAAGTTCTTTTCCATCTTCAAATGAAACAGCTAAGGGCTTTTCAGAATAAACGTGTTTACCATTAAGTAATGATTTTTTAGCTATCAAATAATGTGCATTAGGTATTGTTAAGTTTAGAATAACTTCAACTTCTTTATCTTTAATTAATTCATTAACCGATACTGAACTTATCTTATAAGTTTTTGCACACTTTTGAGCTGCAAACTTGTTAATATCAGCACATTTAATTATCTTAAAATTATTGAAATATTTATGCGCCCTAAAATAAGTTTCAGCTATATGACCGCAGCCAATTAGGCCGACTTTATAAACTTTTTCCATTAAAAAGTTTATACACCTTTTCTCTGTTTTTTCTTCCCCTCTAGGTGTTCTTTTAGGGCTCTTTCATTTTCCTTAGTCGTTGGTAATGCAAGAGTAGGGCTTTCCCAGTAAGCAGAACCTTCTAGCCATTGATATCCATCTGTCTGAATACTTATAACATAGGTTTTTTTGGATTTCTTTGCTCTTTTAAAAGCTTCTTCTAATTCAGATATTGAGTTCACTTGTTCTCCCTCTGCACCCATACTTTTTGCATGCGACGCAAAATCCACCGGGACAAGATTGGGTGTCTTTGAGCTTTTTAGTAAACAATTAAATTCCTTACCACCTTTATATAATTGAAGTCGATTAATAACTGCATGTCCACCGTTATCGCAAACTATTATTATCAATTTATTGTTAGTAATTACAGAACTATATATATCTGAGTTATAAAGGAGGTAAGATCCATCACCTACAAAAGCTATAACTTCTTTGTTTGGATTAGCCATTTTTATTCCTAAAGCACCTGAAATTTCGTAACTCATACAACTAAAGCCCCACTCAGTTTCATGAGTATTTAACTCTCTAGGTCTCCAGACTTGCACAACTTCTCCTACTAAACCACCAGCAGCAGTTACTGCTATATCTGATGGATCAGAATTTCTGTAAATTGCACCAACAGCATGGGCATAGCTAGGTAATTTTTGATTTGTTGGACCACTTTCTTTATCAACATATTCGTTCCAACTTTTCAATTCTATTTGTGCTTTGTTATTCCAATTATCTTCTGCTTTCCAACCTCCAAGAACTAGAGATAGTTCTGATAAAGAAACTTTTGCGTCACCAACTACAGCTTGCGCCATATGTTTGTTTGCGTCAAATCTTGCTGCGTTTATAGAAACGAGTTTAAAGTTTGGGTTTTCAAAATTTGCCCAGGATCCTGTTGTAAAATCTGCTAGTTTTGTTCCGACAGCTATTGCTAAATCTGTTTTTTTTGCCATATTATTTGCTGCTTTACCGCCAAGACCGCCAATTGGGCCTAAAAAATGAGAATGATCTCTTTTCATAGTAGAGTAACCCATAACAGTTTGTGTTACTGGTATATTATGTTTTTTTGCAAAGTCAGATAATTCTTCCATTGCATCAGAGTAAAAAACTCCACCTCCAGAAATTATTATTGGATTTTTAGAGGATTTAATAACCTCTACCGCTTTTTTTATTTCATAATCATCTGGTCGTGGTCGCCTAATTGAATGCACTCTCTCCTTGAAAAAATCCTCAGGGTAATCAAATACTTCGCCTTGAACATCTTGACTTAAAGAAATACACGCAGGACCACAATCAGCAGGGTCAAGCATTACTTCTATTGCTTGTGGTAAAGTAGAAATTATTTGTTCAGGACGGGTGATTCTGTCAAAATATCTTACAACGGGTTTAAATCCGTCATTTTGTGTTATTCCAGGATTATTAAAATGTTCAACTTGTTGTAATACTGGATCTGGCATTCTATTTGCGAATGTGTCTCCAGGTAAAAATAATATTGGAAGTCTATTGCTCATTGCTACTGCTGCTGCCGTAATCATATTCGTAGAACCAGGTCCAACTGAGCTTGTCGCAATAAAGATTTGTTTTCTTCTTTTCGCTCTTGAATACGCTATTCCTGTAAGAGCCATATTTTGCTCATGATGGCCTCTCCAAGTAGGAAGTTCTTTTTGATTTTCTTGAAGTGCTTGACCCAAACACGCTACGTTACCATGACCGAAAATTCCAAATGCACCTGGAAACAAAGGTTCCTTTTTTCCATCAATTAGAATTTTTTGTTTTGTAAGGTATTTGATAAGTGCATGAGCACAAGTAAGTTGAATGTTTTTCATAAATTCTTTATAAGATAGATAATTAACTTAATATATTCAATATTTATATATAATTTATGTACGAAAAATTTGGTCAGTTTATTGACGGTAAATGGCAGCAATCATCAAGTGGCGAAACTTACGAAGTAATTAATCCAGCTACCGAAGAAATTATCGGTAAAGCCTCGAAGGCAAATAGTAAAGATATTCAAAGGGCACTCAAATCAGCAGAAAAAGGTTTGGAAATTTGGAAAAACACCTCGCCGTGGGAAAGGTCAAAAGTAATTAGAAAAATTTCTGAGTTAATGAGAAAAAAAGTAGATACTTTATCAAAATGGTTAACTTTAGAAGTTGGCAAACCCCTTACTGAAGGTGCGGGTGAAGTTGGTGGTGCAGCAGACATATTTGAATGGAATTCAGAAGAAACAAAAAGAATTTTTGGTGAAATAAACCAAAGTCGTTTTCCAAATACAAAAATACATGTAATTTATCAACCTGTCGGAGTAGTAGCTGCTTTAGTTCCTTGGAATTTTCCTGTTATTTTAGCATCGAGAAAGATTTCCACTGCTTTAGCCGCTGGATGTTCAGTTATAGTGAAACCTGATGTGATTACACCAGGTAGTGTTATGGAAATAATTGATATATGTAAAGAAGCCGGAGTTCCTCCAGGTGTAGTAAATTTATTATCTGGAGATCCAGCAAGTATTTCATCTGAATTAATTCAATCCGACGTAGTAAAAAAAATATCTATCACAGGATCAACTAGAGTAGGTAAGCTTATTCTTAAACAAGCTGCAGATAAGGTACAAAGAGTAACAATGGAATTAAGTGGTCACTCACCATTTATTGTTTTTGACGATGTTGATTTAAATAAAGTAACTGATATGGCTATAACAGCTAAGTTTAGAAATAATGGTCAAGTTTGTATATCGCCAAACAGATTTTACATCCATGAGAAGAAAAAAGATGAGTTTGCTAACTTAATGGTTCAAAAAACTAAAAAATTAAAGATGGGAAATGGTATGGATAGGGATACTTTGCTCGGACCTTTATGTACAAAAGAGAGGTTGGAAGGTGTAGAAAAGTTAGTAGAAACGACGAAAAAAGAAGGGGGGAAAGTTCTCTTAGGAGGTAAAAGGGCTGCCAACTTCAACAAAGGCTATTATTATGAACCAACTATATTTGATAATATTAAAGATAATTTTACAGTAATGAAGGAAGAGCCTTTTGGTCCGATAGTGCCTATTTTGTCTTTCAAAGATTTCGATGAAGTGATGAAAAGAGCTAATGATAATGATTTGGGCCTAGCTAGCTATGTTTATACAACAGATTTAAAAAAAGCAAATCAGGCTTCTGAAAAATTAGAAACAGGTTGTGTTGCAGTTAACACTCCAGTTGTGGCGGTAGCAGAGGCACCATTTGGAGGAATTAAACAAACTGGCTATGGTAGAGAAGGCGGATCTATGGCCATTAAGGATTATTTAAATATAAAATACACTCACTTTGGTATTTCATACGAATGAGAAAGAATAAATTAAAAGAAATTTTTAGATCTGGTAAATCTGCTATTAATGGATGGCTTCAAATACCAAATTCATTTACTGCAGAATTAATGGCAAATCAAAATTGGGACTCATTGACTTTGGATATGCAACATGGCGTAATAGATTATCCTAATGCAGTAGGAATGTTACAAGCAATATCTTCTACTAAAGTAGTTCCTATGGCTAGAGTAAATTGGAATGAACCGGGCCAAATAATGAAAATTCTTGATGCAGGCGCTTATGGAATTATTTGTCCAATGGTAAGCAATAAAAAGGAAGCAGAAAATTTTGTTAAAGCCTGCATGTATCCACCTAGTGGTTACAGAAGTTATGGTCCAATTAGAGGTTTAGTATACGGAGGACCAGACTATGCTGATGAAGCCAATAATGAAATATTAAAATTTGCTATGATAGAAACAAAAGAGTCTCTAGAAAACCTAGATGAAATTATGAAAACACCTGGTTTAGATGGAATATACATTGGTCCTGCAGATTTAAGTTTAGCTATTGGTGAAAAACCTAGTTTTGATAAACCAGAGGGTGATCCTGTTTATGAAGTTATAATGAAAATCTTAGAAAGCGCTAAAAGGCATAAGATAGTTGCTGGTATACAAAATGGACAACCAGAATATGCAGAAAAAATGATAAAAAAAGGTTTTCAACTAGTTACAATAGGATCTGATCAAAGATACATGACAGCAGCGTCAAAGTTAGCTCTAAGCAAAATTAAGAAAGACAAAGTCAAGGACTCTGGAAAAGGGTATTAACTTTCAATGAGCTATTTCGTTTATATGCTCAAATCATTGGGGAAAGAGTCAGTTACATATGTTGGTTATACAAATGACCTTAATAAAAGAATCAATCTACACAATAAGAATAAAGGTGCAAAGTTTACGAGAGGTAGAAAATGGAAATTAATTTATAAAGAAAAATATGGCTCAAAAAAAGAGGCAATTTCTAGAGAATATTATATAAAGAATAATAGAACATTAAGAAACAAAATTAAGAATGAAAATTTCAATACTATTACCCTATAAAGAGAATTTTTCTCCAGAGTACCCTGGTGCAGTTTCCTTATTTGTTTATGAAACTACCCAAATAAGTAAATTTAAAAAAAATATTACAATTTTTGGAAATACTACTTTTAAAAAAAAATTTTCTTTGAAATATAAAAATATTGAACTTAAAAAAAGGTCTTTCGGAAGTCAAACCAAAAATTATGTAAAGAAATTTACAGACCTTGAAAGAAAAAATGACTCAACGATAATAGAAATTCATAATAGGCCAAGCTATATACAAATTCTGTCTAAAGAGTTTAATACAAAAATATTTACTCTTTATTTTCATAACGATCCACTTTCAATGGATGGGTCACAAACTATTGCTGAACGGAAAAACTTATTAAAAATTTGCTATAGGATAATCTTTAATAGTTCTTGGTCTAAAAAACGATTTCTGGAAGGAATGGAAAATAAATTTGTTAATAGTGATAAATTGTTAATTTTTCACCAATCAGCAAAAAAAGGTTCTTTAAATTTAATTAATAAAAAAAAGAAATGGATTACTTTTGTTGGTAAACTCAATAAAGCGAAAGGCTACGATATATTTTCTTCATCTATAAAACGAATTTTAAATAAATATTCTGATTGGACAGCAAAGATTATTGGAGATGAAAAAAGAGAAAAGATTATTTTAAATCATAAACGTGCTGAAATTCTCGGCTTCCGAAAGCACAGCGAAGTTCTTGATATTTTTAAAAAATCAAATATAGCTGTTGCTTGTTCGCGGTGGGAGGAACCTTTTGGAAGAACTAGTTTAGAAGCATCAGCCAACGGATGTGCTGTTGTTATTACAAATAAAGGTGGTTTACCTGAGACCGTTACAGATGCAAAAATTTTAAAAAAACTAAATGTTAAATCTCTTACAAAAACTTTAGAAACGCTCATTAATAACCCTAAACAAAGAAAGAATTTGCAAGAACTTTCAATCAAAAATTTCTATTTAACTCATGAGTATGTAACATCCTTAATGGATAATTATAGAGCAGAAAAAATAAGCTATCTCAAAAGAATAAATATAAAAAAAGACCCTAAGAACTTGAGAATTTTACATATCACGAATTTTAATGAAAGACTTGATGGTAGACTGTTTTTTAATACTGGAAGAAGAATTAATAATGGTTTCATAAGATTAGGTCATAGTGTTCTTGGGTTTAGTGATAGAGATATTCAAAAATATTACAAAAATTTTAAAGATTTGAAGGGAGCAAAATCACTTAATGAAAAATTGAGAAAAACTTGTTACAACTATAAACCTGACATAATTATGCTAGGTCACGCAGATTTAATTTCTTCCGATCAAATAAATGAATTAAGAAATGATTATCCTAATGTTAAATTTGGCCAATGGTTTCTAGATCCACTTAATAAAAAAGGGCCAGATTATGAAAGAAATAAAAATAGGATATTAGATAAAATAAATTATTTAGATGCATCATTTGTAACCACAAGTCCCTCTGTGCTAAATTTTTTACCTAAAAAAACAAATAACTTTTATATACCAAATCCAAGCGATGACTCGTTTGAAACTCTTAATAATTTCTCTAAACCTTGTAATGTAGATGTTTTTTTTGCACTTAGCCACGGCGTTCACAGAGGAGTTTTAAAATCTGGAAAAATTGACGATAGAATAAACTTTTTAAAAGAACTATCGTCGATAACACCAGATGTAAAATTTGATATTTATGGAATAGATAAAGTACAACCTATTTGGGCTGATCATTATTTTAAAACAATATCAAATGCAAAAATGGGTCTTAATCTGAGTAGAGGTGATGCTATTAAATATTACAGTAGCGATAGAATTACACAAATAGTTGGCAATGGTTTGGTTTGCTTAATCGATGAAAAAACACAATACCGTGATTTTTTTAATAATTCTGAAATGGTTTTCTATAAAAATGTTAATGATTTGTCAGAAAAAATTTTAAGGATTTCTAGGGATGAGAAACTTAGAAAAAAAATTGGTAAAAATGGAAAAAAGAAATATATGAAGTATTTCAATTCTTCACTGGTTGCTGAATTTATTATTAATAAAACTTTAGGAATTGAGAATAAAAAAAAGTTTTTTTGGCATAATTAATGTTCTCTATAATTATACCCACATATAATAATTTAGAATACTTAAAATTATGTATAGCAAGTATTAAAAAAAATTCTAAGTTTGACCATGAGATTATCGTTCATATAAACGAGGGAAATGATGGAACTTTAGAATATCTTAAGGATCAAAAATATAAAATGAGCTTCTCAAAAGAAAATGCGGGAGTATGTGTAGGATTCAATAAAGCAGTAGCTTTAGCTGATTGTGAATATATAGTTTTAGCTCACGATGATATGTATTTTTGTCCAAATTGGGATGTGGTATTTGCTGATGAAATAAAGAAATATCCTGAAAATAAAGATTTTTTTATATCTGGTACTATGGTTCAGCCATTTAAATCTTATTTAGAATTTGATTGTGGAAAAACATTAGAAGATTTTGATGAAGAAAAATTACTTAAAAATGTTAATCAACTGAAGTTTGAAGATTTTCAAGGAACTCATTGGCAACCTTCATTAGTGCCAAAAAGCACATGGGATAAGGTGGGAGGCTTTAGTGAAGAATTTAGTCCTGGTTTAGGATCAGATCCTGATTTTAATATGAAATTATGGAATATGGGGGTCAGGTTATTTAAAGGTTTAGGAAAAAGTAGGGTTTATCATTTCTCATCTATATCACTTAGAAAAAAAGCATGGAATAATGGAGCTAAAATATTTTTGCTAAAATGGGGAATGAGCATTAAATTTTTCAAAAAATATTATCTTAAATCTGATACTCCATTTAGAGGTTTGTTAACTGAGCCTGAAAAAAACTTTAAATACTATTTTGATTTAGCAAAATGTAAATTAGCTTACGTATTTCACTCAATTTTATCAAAAGTAAATGCTTAAATTTTTAAAAGTTTTTATAAAATCATTAACTCATAAAAAAATATCTTATTCTTATGGCGGCGTAGACTCACTTATTCTAAATATATTTAAAGATACAAATGATGGTTTTTATGTTGATGTAGGTTGTGGTCATCCGATAAAAAATAATAATACTTATCTTTTAAATAAAAAAGGTTGGAAAGGAATAAATATTGATTTAGATGAAGAAAACATCAATTTATTTAATATTTATCGAAAAAAAGATGAAAATATTAATATTGCTGTTTCAAATGATAATAAAGAAGTAGATTTATATTTTTATCATTCAAAATCAGCAATTAATACAATAAGCAAAGAAGCTGCTAATTATCAAAAAGCAAAAGTTTCATCTGTTAAAAAGGTTAAATCCAAAACATTAAATGAAATCTTAATAAATTCTAAATTTAATGATATTCAAATTGATTTTTTATCTATTGATGTTGAAGGTTCAGAATTACCTGTTTTAAAAAATTTTGATTTTAAAAAATATTCTCCAAAAGTTATTGTTGTAGAATATCTTGATTTAAGTTTACCAAAATTAGAAATTAAAAATTTAAATATTAAAAATGTAATTAGTTCTCAGCTATATAATTTAATAACATCTAATAATTACACATTGGCTAATATTTTGCACTCTGATTTAGTATTTATAAATAATGATTTTAAAGATTAAGATTTCTTTTTAATAATATTTTATAAAATTGATAAACTTTACCAATTTGATCTATTGTTGCATCTGTTTTAATTCTATTAGCAAGCATACTGACAACTATAGTATTTTCTTTTGTATAACCTTTTTTGGGATCAATTCTGTCTAGAGAAGGAGCGTAGTCACGGTTATTTTTATCTGCGCCTTTAATATATTTAAATCCAAAAACTGGGCAAGTATCTCCACCATTATCAAAAATTTTTATCAAATTTTCTTTTGATAATTCAAACGGAACTTTTGCAAAAGATGCTCTCTTCTTAAAGTTATGAAATAATTGATGGTATGGATTTTTTCGGTATCTATTCATAAAACCAGTATTTTCACAAGTCTTACATATTGAAAATCTTGTCTTTCCATTAATATCGGTCCAACCAACCTTTTTTCCTTTATTAGGTCCTTTCCTTAGAGGATTTACTTTTCTAAATTTTCTAAAATTAATATTTTGTTTACACTTATTGCAATTTTTAATTTCTATATACTTAGCTTGTCTACTCATTTGATATTTTATTTAATGCATTATTTTTAAATAAATCAGCCTCTTTGATATATCGTCTAACCATATCAACTGACTTGTGACCGGTCATAGCCATTATATTTCTCTCACTAGCGCCTGACTCTGCAGTTGTGGTAGCAAATCCAGATCTTAAACTGTGCCCAGCGTATTTTTTTTCATCAAATCCTGCTTTAAGAGCATATTTTTTGATTATTAAAGCAACGTTCTTATCTGAAATAGCAAATATTCGATCATTATTATTTTCAAACATCCATAATCTTAAGTTTTCTACTGGGCAATAGTCAGTGTATTTGAAAGAGGGGATAGCTTTAGTCATTCCTTCACCAGATTGGTCTGATTTTGATTTTTTTATAAATATTTTTACTCCTTCTTTAACAAATTCAACATCACTTTTTGTAATTGATACAAGTTCAGATCTTCTAAAACCTCCTGCAAAACCAACTAATATTAAAGCTTTATCTCTTTGTTTTTTGCTAGAATTTTCTGAAGATTGATTTATTTGTTTAATTATTGCTTTTATATCACTGAATAATAATGGTTTTTTTGCTTTTTGATATACACCTATTTGTCTCTTAATCCCCATCAAATTCTCCACTATTATTGGATGTTTGGTATCTAGGTAATGCCCTTTATACTTATGCATCATATTTATAGATGCTAATCTACGTTTCAAAGTGCTGAATTTTGAATTTTTGGATAAGTGCGTAAGATATATAGAAACAATTTTAGGATCGCTTGGAAGACTTTTTAAATTATGTTTTCTGCAGAACAACGCAAAGTCATTATAATCTGATTTATAAGCTCTAATAGTATTTTTGGCTTTCGAGATCTTTAGATTGTCTAAAGTCTCAATTTCTAGTTTTTTTATCTCAGTCGTTAAATCATTCATATTTTTCCGATAACCATTAATTATCGGAAATAATATATTAAGTGATTTATCATGTCAATACGTATAATTATAAAAAATATGATAAAATTTATTCTGCCTATAGCGATATTTATAGCTGCAGTTTACGGAATTTCTTATTTCTGGACTAATTCAAGCTCAAAAGGCAAAAAAAAAATAGCTTTAGGCTTAATAATAGCCCTTGTGATAGGCATATCTTTAACAATTTACCTTATCCTTGACTAATGAAGCTCACTGGCACTAAATTTCAGTTAAAAGTGTGGGCTTATTTGAGGAAAATACCACGCGGAAGCGTTAAAACCTACTCCCAAGTGGCAAAAGCCATAGGGAAACCCCTTGCTACACGTGCTGTGGCCAATGCGATTGGAAAAAACCCTAATGCACCCAAAATACCTTGCCATAGAGTTATAAGATCTGATGGATCTCTTGGAGGCTATTCAGGCAGAGGAGGTATAAAAACTAAGAGATTTCTGCTAAAAAAAGAGGGTTTAAAGCTCTAGAATTGTTATTTGACGGGCGATCGGGTCTATTGGCCCCTATTTCACTGTTTTTTTTATCCACACACCATTAAGTTGTACTCATAAACCAATAATTGCAAAAAAAACACCCTCTATGGCCGTTTAAATGGCATATTCAATAAACGCAAAGCTTGTAGAATTGTTCATTACTAACGCTATTAGAATGCTCTAAAACAGGCTATTTTAAATATTTTTGATTGGTCATTATTCAAATTTTGTCGTTTTTCTTATTAAAACACCAATTTTAAATGCCTTTTTATATTAATCTATAATATTTTTATTTCAATAAAGTGTAATTTTTTTAATGTATATGTGCATTTTCCTTCTTATATGTAAGTAATGCTTACATATTACCTAATATATTGCTTTAATTATTACATGTAAGTAACTGTATTTATTGGAAATATTTGAGACTTAAATAAACAACAACTGGAATAGTAATAAATGACATTAGTGTAGAAGTAACTATCACGCTAGCAATACTATCAACTACCCTTTTCTCTGAATACATAGAGCCCACTAAATAAGTTAAAATAGCACTTGGCATAGCAGATTGAATTAAAAGCACTCCAGCAGCTAATCCATTAAGATTTAAATAATGAATTAAACCAAATCCAATTATGGGACCAATTATAATTCTTACGCCGCTTAAAATAGATGCATTCAACCATGATACTACTTTTAATTTTGTCAATGCTATTCCTAAAGACATGAGAACCAGAAATATTGTTGCGTAGGTTAATAAAAACGTGGTGTTAACTACAAAACCAGGAACCTCCCAATCATAATATAAAACAGTAACAGCCGCTATTATCCCGTAAATAGGCATATTAGTAATTAATATTTTAAGTGAAAAACTTTTTTTTGCTAAAAGAACCCCTAGTGTGAAGTGAAGCAAGATAATTACTGATGCAATAGCTGAGGCTATACCCAAACCCTCTGTTCCATAGGCGAATAAGCAAATTGGTATACCCATATTACCAGTATTTGGTAATATTAGTGGAGGAAGTTCACTTACAAAGTCCTTTTTCATTAAAGCAAGAACAATTAAACCTACAACAGCAAACCCTCCTATTATAATTAAAGCATAAATAAAATATTCTATAAATGTTTCTAGAGTTACGCCAGTTGATGTAATAGTGTAAAAAATCATTGCAGGTGTACCGACATTACCAGCCAATGTAGTTATAAAATCAGTATTAAAATTTGGATCTTTTTTTCCAAGGTAATAGCCTATACCAATTACAAAAAATACTGGAAGTATTACGTCTATCAGTTTGATATAGAGTTCCATTAAACTCTTACATCAGATTTTCGAGGCTTTCTCAACTTATTAGTGTTATAATTAATGGCCGTTTCGAACTCCATTAATCTCTTATGTATTGATCTAAGTTCTGTAATTCTAGTCCAGTTATACAAAAATACGGAAAAAGCGTCCTTTACCTCACCAAATGCATTTACTACTTGCATCATAATGCCCAAAGTGAACGCTGCAGTAAACAATCCTGGTGCCATTATTAAAAATGGCACAATTACAAACAATTGTCTGTACCAAATAGCCCATAAATCAAAATATCCGTAGTGTAAAAATAGTTTATGGTAATTAAATTTTATTCCAGTAAATAATTGTAAAATCGTAGGAGCTTGAACATAATTTTTTCTGTCGTCTTCACCGTAAACTAATTCTTTTCTAAATGCAGCTTCAACCTTTTGATTGTTATATTCGAGACCAGGTAATTTTATTCCAACTAGCCAACTAATAAGTATTCCACCTAAACTAAGAGTAAGAGCTACCCAAACTAAAGATCCTGATACATTATTTAAAAAAGGAACAGTAACATTTGAAGAAAGAACCCATAAAATTGGTATGAATGCTATTAATGTCATAATGGCTTTAACAACTTGTAATCCAATTGACTCTACAATTTTTGCAAAGTTCATACAGTCCTCTTGAATTCTTTGAGATGAGCCCTCTACTTTTGCCTCAGTGGCTCTCCAATATGGCATATACGAAAACGTCATAGCCTCTCTCCATCTAAATGCCCATAACCTTGTAAACCAATTAGTAAAAGCAAAAAGTGTAACGTATGGAAGTGCTATATATAAAAACCTTTTTATTGACTCCCAAAACTCTGATATCTCACGTTTTTCAGCTGTTTGGAGAATATCATAAAAGTCCTTATACCAACTATTGAAGAGAACATCTAAATAAGTTTGCAGCACAAGCAAAGAAATAATAAAAAATCCTCCTCCGTAGGACCAATAAAACCATTTTTTATCTCTGAAAAAACTTCTCCACATATTTAATCTTTAAGAAAATTATCTGCATATGATTTTATAACAAATTCTTTCTTCCTAGGTTCAATAACATTGTAAGATATATTATTTTTTTCAGCATATTCTATAGCTTTGTCTTTTGATGGAAACTTAAGAATAACTTCTTCAAGGGTATCGGTCGATGTCTCCCACCCCATTAAAGGATTTATTGAGGGATCTTTGGTTATAAATTCTAATACCCAATTTTTGAGTTTGCCCCTGCCCGATTGCATCGCAGTTTTAGTTGGAATATAAATTTTAGCTTTTTTCATGTTTATAATGGTCGGGGCGGCAGGATTTGAACCTGCGACCCTCTGGTCCCAAACCAGATGCGCTACCAGGCTGCGCTACGCCCCGAACGTCTGTTTTATAGGTTAATTAAGTGATTTTGGCAATTGAAAGATAGTCTCTATAGAAGTAAATAATACCAATGATACAGCATATTACAAAACCATTTAAATATTTTTTTAAACTTGAGGCTGCTTCTGGCTTAGTTTTGTTATTTGCTGCGATAATAGCACTAGTAATTAGTAATGGTAGTTTAAGTGGAATTTATTTTTCTACCTTAGAAAAATATATCACACTTGGTACTAAAGAATTTGGTTTAAAATTAAGCGTTCTTCATTGGATAAATGACGTACTAATGGCTATATTTTTCTTTTTTGTTTCATTAGAGATAAAAAGAGAATTTATTCAAGGAGAATTATCTAATCCGAAACAAGCTATGCTACCTATCATAGGTGCAATCGGAGGAATGGCAGTACCAGCATTATTTTATGTCGTTGTAAATTACTCAGATAGTACGACATTAAATGGTTGGGCTATACCTTCAGCTACAGATATTGCCTTCTCTTTAGGAGTTTTATCGTTATTAGGTAAAAGGGTTCCAATATCACTTAAAGTATTTTTAACTGCCCTAGCAATTATAGATGATTTAGGAGCAATAGTTATTATTGCCTTTTTTTACTCCGGCAATATTGAAACTAAATATATAATTTTAATGTTATTATCTTTGATTGTTTTAATAGCGCTTAATAAATATAGAGTAAAAAGTTTCTTACCTTTTTTAATTATAGGAATTTTTCTATGGGATTTTACCCATCAATCGGGAATACATGCTACAATCGCAGGTGTTTTATTGGCCCTGACTATTCCACATACAAAAAATAAAAGCAAAGAATCAATGTTACTTAAATTAGAACATGGCTTATCCCCTTATGTTGCTTTTGGAATAATGCCAATTTTTGCTTTTGCTAATGCAGGGGTTTCTCTTGAAGGACTAACATTTGCCTCTTTGCTTAATCCTGTACCTCTTGGAATTGTTTTAGGTTTATTTTTTGGAAAACAAATTGGTGTTTTTGCCCTCTCTTATATATCAGTTAAACTAAAAATTGCTGATAAACCATCCGGTTCAACGTGGTCAGCTCTTTACGGAGTTTCAATATTAACAGGTATTGGGTTTACTATGAGTTTATTTGTTGGAAACTTAGCTTTTGCAAATAATTTAGAATATATGGATGGAGTTAAGATTGGAGTATTAACTGGCTCGCTTCTATCTACGCTCTTTGGATATTTCTTACTATTGTTTTCTTCTAAAAAATGATCAATAAAGATATCATTAAATTAGCTTCTAATACTTTAAATGTGGGTCTTCAAAACAAATACTCACACAAGATATCTTTAAAAAACTCAACTTGTGGAGACAAAATTACCTTAGAACTAATAGCAGATAAAAAAAAGATAAGCTCAATGAAGTACGAAACTGTATCCTGTATATATTGTGAGGCCTCGGCAAGTCTTTTATCGAGAAAGATAAAAAACGCTAAATTAAAAGATATTAAAAATGATTTTGAAACTTTAAAAAAAATATTAAAAAAAAAAAATGGGAAAATTCCAAAAAGATTATCTGGCTTCGATGAACTGCTAAGTAGCGACAATTTTAATAGATTTAAATGTATATTTTTACCAATTGATGCAGTAATAAAAGCATTAAAATTATGAGAAAAATATTCATTATTTTATTTATGTTAAGTTTTTTTTCTAAAGTTACAGCTAACAATAATGGCACCGCTTATGATTATGAGTTTAATAGTATAAATGGGGATTTAATCAAACTAAGTGAGTATGAAGGAAAAGTAATTGTAGTTGTAAATGTTGCAAGCAGATGTGGCTACACACCTCAATACGAAGATCTTCAAACATTATGGTCTGAATATAAAAGTAAAAATTTAGTTGTTATCGGGATTCCTACCAACAACTTCAGACAAGAACCAGGTAGTAACAAAGAAATTAAAGATTTTTGTGAGACAAACTTTGGGATTACATTCCCAATGACAGAAAAAATTAATGTAATAGGAAATAATTCACATCCATTTTATAAATGGGCAAGAAAAAACTATGGTATCGGTGCAATACCAAAGTGGAATTTTCATAAGATTATAATTGGAAAAGACGGCAAAGTTGCAGAAACTTTTTCATCGATAACCAAACCTTCATCTAAAAAATTTATAAAAGTTATTGAAAATTTAATTTAGCAAGAAAAACTTAATCCATCATATGCAGGAATTATATTCTTTGGTAATTTTTTTTTTAAATTAAAATAATCTAAATCTGTATGCAAATTAGTAAGTACAGCTTTTTTAGGTTTAGTTATATTAATCAAATTTAAAGCTTCATCTAGATTAAAGTGAGATGGGTGTTGATCAATTTTAAGACAATCTAATATTAAATAGTTTAGATTTTTAAGATATTTTATATTTTTCAAAGAAACATTATTGCAATCACTTAAATAAGCTATTTTATCTATTATGTACCCAGTTGATTTTATTGATCCATGATTAACTTGAAAAGCTTTAACAGATAATTTTACTTTATTTTTTTTTATAGAAAAACTTTTATTTATTATATTTGCTTTCATAATAGGCTGATACCCTTGTACTTCAATAAAACAAAATCTATAAGATTTTTTTAAGGCTTGAATTGTTCTCCGACTCCCGTAAATCGGTATCTTTGACTTATTTTTCCAATAAAAAGGTCTCATTTCAAATATACCAGCCGTTTGATCTGCATGTTCATGGGTATAAATTATTGAGTCAAGATTTTTAATTTTATTTTTTAAAAATTGATATTTAATATCTGGAGATGTATCTATACAAACAGATAAATTTCCTTTTTGAATATGTGCACAACATCTAGTCCTAACATTTTTTGGACTTTTTTTAAGATTTCCTCTATAACTAGTAATCCATGGAGATCCAAGTGAACTTCCGCAGCCTAGAATTGTAAATTTAATTTTCAATTTAATTTACCAAATAAATTAAAAAAATTATTTGTTGTAATTTTTGAAAATTCATCAAATGATAAATTTTTAATTTTTGATAGAAACTTTACAGTATGTATGATAAAACTTGGTTCATTTGGTTTGCCCCTCAGCGGTACAGGAGCAAGATATGGAGCGTCTGTTTCTACTAATATTTTTTTATTTGGAATATCTCTGAAAGTATTCGCTAAATCCTGAGATTTATTAAATGTAACAACTCCACTAGCAGATATATAAGCACCTAAATCTAATAATTTAAAAGCGAATTCACTTGTTCCTGTAAAACAATGAATAAGAATTTTAGTATCTTTTTTTTTTGAATACTTTTCTAATATTTGTATAGTTTCTTTTTCTGCAGATCTTGTATGAACTATAAGTGGTAAATTTTTTTCTTGTGCAGCTAATATGTGTTCTTCAAAGGAACAAATTTGATCTTTTTTTTCTGAGTGGTTATAATAAAAGTCCAGCCCTGTTTCACCGATTCCGATAATTTTCTTATTTTGATTGACTTTATTTATTATATCAACACTTTTGATGTATTTATGGGACTTAGCCTCATGAGGATGAATTCCATAAGTACCGTAAACACTTTTATACTCACTAACTATCTCAAGAATTTTTTTAAAGCTTTTATCTTCCGTCGATATAGTGAGCATATATTTAACTCCATCCTTATTTGCTCTATCTATTGTCTCGCTTAAAGCTTTTGACATAGGTTCATAGGTTAAATGGCAATGTGAATCAATTATCATTCTCAATCTTTTTAAACAATATATCTAAATTTTTTAACTCCAAATTATAATTCAAAATGTTATCATTTTTTATATTATCAATTGTAATATCTTTATCAGATAAATTAATTGCATCTAAAACTTTTTTAGTAGATATGGGTATAATTGGGTTTAAAAGAATAGAAATATTTTTGATTTGTTCTGATATTGTGTGAAGAATTGTATCCATTCTTTTAGGGTCCTTTGTTTTTAAAGCCCATGGTTCTGAATCATTAAAATATTTGTTAGCTTCAAAAGAAAAATTGACTACCATTTTAATATATTCATTTAGATTTTGTTTATTAATATAATCAATAAGTTTAGGGATATTATTTCTAATATTTTTAATTAATTTAATGTCATTTTCTTTTAATTCGTTTTTTTTGGGTATTTTATTGCTACAATTTTTTTTTAAGAATGAAAAAACTCTTTGACACAAATTGCCATAATTATTAGCTAAATCATTATTTATACAATTTTTAAGATTTTCCATTGAAATATTACCGTCGTTTCCTAAAGAAACTTCTTTTATTAAATAATATCTTAGTTGATCAATTCCATAATCATTAATTACTTTAATTGGATCTAAAATATTTCCTAGAGATTTAGACATTTTCTTATCATCTGAAAGGATCCAACCATGTCCAAAGATTCTTTTAGGTAATGGTAAATTTGCTGCAATTAAAAAAGCTGGCCAATATATTGCATGAAATCTTAAAATATCTTTTCCAATTATATGAACGTCTGCTGGCCAAAAAGCTTTATATTTTTTATCTTCTATATTAGGGAAATTTAGTGCACTTAAGTAATTTGTTAGCGCATCTAACCAAACATAAATAACATGTTTATTGTTTTGCGGAACTGGGATTCCCCAAGAAAATGATGTTCTGCTGATAGACAAATCTTTAAGACCTTTTTCCACAAAACTGATTACTTCATTTCTTCTCGATTGTGGTAAAATAAAATTTTCATTTTTTTTATAGTGATCTAATAATTTTTTTTGAAATGAAGATAATTTAAAAAAATAAGAGTTCTCCTCTACCCATTCAACTGCGGAACCAGATATTTTTGAAATCTTATTACCATCTTTATCTTCAATTTCATCATCATCGTAATAAGCTTCATCTGATACAGAATACCAACCACTATATTTATCTAAATAAATATCACCAGAGTTAGTTAATCTATTCCAAATCTCATTAACTGATTTAAAGTGTCGTTTTTCAGTAGTTCTTATAAAATCATCATTTGTTAAATTTAATATTTTTGTTAATGATCGAAAAGTTTCAGATAATTCATCGCAAAAAATTTTTGGTTCTTTTTTATTTTTCTTAGCCTCTTTTTGTATTTTTTGGCCATGCTCGTCTGTTCCAGTTAAAAAAAGAACGTTATATCCTTCTAATCTTTTAAATCTAGCAAACACATCAGCAACTATACTTGAATATGCATGTCCCATATGTGGTTTCCCTGAAGGATAATATATTGGTGTAGTAATGTAATAGTTTTTATTCATTTAAATAATGGTTTTCTAAAGAATTTAATAGAGTATTCATACTTAGATTGTATAAAAAAAATTCATTAAGTTTATTAAGTATAAACTGTCTTTTTTGAATTAGATTTTTATAATGGTAAATATTTTTGCCTCTGAAACAAGCTATATAATAATCTGTGAGGAAAGTGATAAGTTCAATAAATAAAGGATCTTTGTTTTTTTTATAAAGATTAATTAATATTCTTAAGTTTAATAAATAGTCATTTTTTATATTTATATCATTATCCTCCAATATATAATTAAATTTAAGAAAATTCCCAGGAGAAACATTTAGTATATCTAAATTTAAAATTTTCTTCTGATTATAAAAATTTAAGACATCATTATTGATTTTATTTAAATCTGTATTTTTAATCATTATTTTAATTTCTATACACCTTGATTTAATTGTATCTATTAAATATTTAGTATTGTTGTTTATTAAAATAAAATAATTATTTGATTTAGGTTCTTCTATCAATTTAAGTAAAGCGTTTAAACTACTCAAATTAAACAAATCAATGTCATCTAAAATAATGTATCTATTATTTTTATTAATAGTGGTTTTTAAAATTTTATCTTTTAAATACCTTATGTCATCAATTTTAATATTTTTAATATCAAAAGAGGATAAATAAATTATGTTTTGATGTAAATTTTTAGAGAACAATTTATGGAAAGCAGTTTTATCAGAAAATATATTATCTTGAGTATCATAATTTTCTCTATCAAAAATGTAATACATCAAATGATTTATCATTGTAGATTTTCCCTCACCTTTTTTGCCTGAAATTAATAATGCTCTAGGGAATTTATTTAAATTGTGTAAACTTTTTAAAAAATCAAAATCTTTATTTAAACCAAAAAGTTTATGAGTTTTTTTAAAATTAAAGAGTTCTGCTGTGTTCATTTAATTTAGATTTCTTACTACAATATTTAGAATTTTCTTTTCTAAATGATTAGTATTTCTAGATGACTCTAAAATATGATAATTTTTTTTATTTTTTGCAATCTTTAAAAAAGAATTTTGCGCTTTTCTATAAAAAGATTCTTTAAAGTTATCATATCTATTATTTGATTTTCTTTTAAATAGTCTTTTCTTTGCAGTGCTTGAATTTACTTTCAATATAAACGTAATATCAGGTTTTATACCTTCTAATATATATTTATGAACATTTTTTATTAATTTAGAATCAACTTTTTTTCCATAAACCTGATAAGCGAATGTTGAATCAATAAACCTATCACAAATTACAATTTTTCTTTTCCTTAATGCAGGTTTTATCTTATTTTTAACATGCTCGTTTCTAGAAGCTAAGTATAAAAGTGTGTCAGTAATTTTGTCAAATTTTTCTTTGGTATTCTTATTAAAATAATCTTTAAGTATTAGATTTCTTATTAATTCGGCACTTCTAGTTCCGCCTGGTTCTCTAGTTAAAATACAATCTATTTTTCTTTTTTTAAGATTATTAAAGAGCTTTTTACTTTGAAATGATTTACCGCATCCTTCTATTCCTTCAAAAACGATGAAAAGAGGTTTCTTTTTATACATCACCCCAGATCAAGTAATTAATTGAGGTAAATAGGCTTTTGAAAAAATTCACTTTTTTTAAATCCTCAGAAGCGTAAAGGGGAAGAGTTTTGATTATTTCATCTTTTTTTGTTATAACTAAGTCAGCTATTTTTTTCCCTTTTTTAATTGGTGCTACAATTGGACCATTATAATTTAAAGAAACTTTAAGGTGTCTAATATCCTTTTTAGGGATAGTTATGTAATAATCATCTTTTGAGACTGCTTTTATTTTTCTTTTTTTTGCTAACCAAGTATCTAGCTCGAAGAAAGTTTCATCTTTTTTGGAAACTTCAAAAGTATTTGTGTTTCTGAAACCCCAATTTAGAAGCTTAAGTGACTCTGAACTTCTAAGATTTTTAGAAGGAAAACCGGACACAACTGCAATAAGTCTTCTATCATTTTTTTTTCATTGAACTAGCTAAAGAGTATTTTTCCACAGCTAAATATCCCGTTTTTACTCCATCAACGCCTACATTTTTATACAACAATGGATTTCGATTACCTTGTTTAATTGGATCACCCCCGGTTCTATCCCATGTAAAAGTTTTTTCTTTGAAAAGTTCATAATATATTGGATAATTTTTAATAAGATATTTAGACATTACAGCTATATCTCTAACTGTGGAAACATTATCAGGATCATTAATTCCAGAAGAATTCGTAAAATTTGTGTTGATCATGCCTATCTCCGATGCTTTTTCATTCATTATTTCAGCGAAATTTTCCTCAGAACCTGCAATACCTTCTGCTAAGGCTACGCAAGCATCATTACCAGATGCAATAATTATCCCCTTTAGTAAATCTTCAACTGAAACTTGATCATTCACCATTATGAACATGGAAGAGTATCCACTTTGAGATAATCTCCATGCGTTTTCAGATACAACAAATAAATCATCTAAGGATAACTTTTCTTTTTTTAACAGATCAAATGCAATAATAGAGGTCATTATTTTTGTCATCGAAGCAGGGTAAATATTTGTATCAGGATCAAATTCATAAATTATTTCATCTGAATGATAATCGATTAAAATACCTGTCCTAGCGTTAATATTTGGATTAGCTATTAACTTATTTAAAAAGAAAAACACGAAAAAAATGATGAAAAATAATTTATTCATTTGCAATAATCTCCAAATCTTCAAATCCAAATTTTTTAAGGTGAATGTAATCATTTTTCATTAAATTAACAGTATTATATGGTCCAGAAATAAGGTTAATTTCATTATCGTTTTTTTTAATTACTTTGATTTTGTTCATATTAAACTCTGGCAATTCAATTTTTATTCTTTCTATTAAAAGTTTTGCTACATCTTGATAATAAAATGAGGCAATTTTAATATTGAATGTGTTTATTTTTGACTTGGTATTTTTCTTTTTATTTTTTGATATATTAAGAATTTGAACTGAGTCAACTGGTGCATTGTTTGAAATAGTCCTTTCTTCTTTAAAGATTTTAGCTTTTTGAGCAACAAAGGATTTATTTTTTTTAATTTCTAAAACTTCAACTAAAGGAAAATCATAGTTCAATCCTATTTCATCAGCTAAAGACTTAGTTATTAAAATTTTATAGAAATCAGAAAAATTTATCTTTGACGAATTTTTAAGAACAACTGACTTGTTATTTTTAGGATTAATAATTTTAAGTGTCACACCTGGCTTTAACGTATGATGAGCAGCTTCAGCTATCTCATTGTCCATTTTTATTTTAATTGTTTTATTTTGAAAATCACTGTCGTTATAAATAAAAGCGAAGCCTTTTGAATTGTAAGGAGTCCTATTTTCATACTTAGTATAATTGGCTGAGCATGAATAAATGAATAATAATATAAATACTGAGCTAAATTTCATCTTTAAAATTGTTTTTTAATTTACAAACGGCTAATGCGAATCTTAATGATCTGTTCCACTTTAAAATTTTTTCATAATTTTCAAAAACTAAATATGCTGGAGACAACGTTTCTGCTTCAGGAATAATATCCTTATCTGGTACAATTATCGCTGCTTTCAAATTATTATCCAAATTGATCTTTTCATTTTTTAATATATATTTTCTAAAAAAATCAACATTTCGCTTATTTTTAATTTTCTTTGCTGAAGAATTTAAGTATTTTTTAGGTATATTTTTTTTTAAGTCGATTTTTAGATAGCAAGGTTGATTTTTTTTCCATCCTATCATTTTTAGATAGTTAGCTGCAGAAGCAAAGGAATCTTCTGTTTTTTTTAATTCTATTATTTTATTGTCGTTGTAATCAATAGCATAGTTTCTGATTGTCCTTGGCATAAACTGGAAATTTCCAAAAGCACCTGCCCAAGATCCAAATAAAATTTCTTTCTTTATAATTTTTTGATCTACAAGTTTTAATAAAATGATAAGTTCTTTAGTAAAAAATTCACTTCTTCTTTTATCATAGCTAAGTGTTGCAAGCGAGGATACTGTATCCATTTTTCCTAAATACTTTCCAAAATTTGTTTCTATACCCATTAAGGCAAGTAGGAGTTCCTTTTCAACTTGAAACTCTTTTTCAATTATGTCAATTATTTTTTTTTCTTTTTTATATAATTTTACACCTTGCTTAATTTTATTTTTTGAGGATCTTTTTTTGATATAAGTGAAAGTATCTTCATAAAATTCAGGTTGAAATCGATCATATTCAATTACCTTAGGAAGAAACCTTGCATCCTTCATTACAGTTTCAACCACCTGTTCTGAGATACCAGAATTAATAGCTTGAATCTTGAAATTAATTTTCCACTCGGAAAAGTCATCTGAGTAAACTGGAAAATTTATTAAAAAAGATAATTTTAGAAAAATTAAAAATTTAATAAATTTATGCATTTTTGTGAATATCATAATTGTCAATCATTAACTAGCATAACTAGTAAGCTTTTATTTATTGTTATTTATTTGCTTTGATAGTAATAAATAATGCATTTCTATTTTTAGGAGAGGTGGCTGAGCGGTTGAAAGCACTGGTCTTGAAAACCAGCAACGGGGCAACTCGTTCGTGGGTTCGAATCCCACCCTCTCCGCCATTACATTTTGAATTTTTTGAATATTTTTGAGATAGAATTTTTATCAATATTTTTATCAACAATATTAAAATTATAAAAACTAAGAATTGTTTCGTCTTCAAATTCAAGGAAATTTTCCAATTCTTTAAGTTGAGACTTAGTAAATGAATTTATATTTTTTTTAACAAATGCAGTTAATAGTAAATCCATTTCTTTGGTACCTCTATAGGAAGCTCTGTATAAAATCTTTTTTTTTAATATTTCTAATTTTTCAGACATCAAAATATATTATACATACTATATAATGAATATATTAAAAAAAGATTTTATTTTTAAAGATATAAATAAATTGAAAGGTGTTGGTCCTCAATTATCAAAATACCTAAAAAAAAGAAAAATAGAGAAAATTAAAGATATTATTCTAAATTTACCTTATTCTGAGACTGATAGATCTAAGATTTCAAAAATTAACAAATTAGAAATTGGAAAAATTCAGACAATTAAGGTTACCGTTAAAAAATTAAACTTCCCTAGAATAAGAAATCTTCCAAATAAAATATTGTGCGAAGACGAAACTGGTAAAATTGATATAATTTATTTTAATAGTAGAGAAGGTTATTTAAGAAAAATATTTCCTTTAAATGGTCAAGTCATCATAAGTGGAAAAACGAACTATTATAAAAATAAATATCAAATTACAAACCCTGATTACGTAACTAATCTAGAAAACCAAGATTATGTCGTCAAAAATATACCAAAATACACTTTAACAAAAGGCATAAATGAAAAAAAATATCGGACTATAAGCGAGCAAGTCACAAAAAACTTACCGGTAATAAATGATTGGTTAAGTGAAGATTTTGTCAAAAATAATAATTTGCTTAATTGGAACAATACAATAGAAAGATTGCATAATTCCAATGATAGTAAAGAAAATAACTCTAAAAGTTATAGAAGAATTGTATTTGATGAAATATGCGCTAATTTCATTACCTTATCTGAAAATCGAAAAAGAATTAAAAAGATTAAAAAAGCTAAATCTTTTCAAGAAATTGTTTCTAATAAGATTATTAAATCTTTACCCTTTAATTTAACGAAAAGTCAAATAAACACATATAGGGAAATAAATGAAGATCTTAAGAATAAAATTAGAATGTTTAGGATTATACAAGGAGACGTTGGATCAGGTAAAACTATAGTATCATTTTTAACTATATCAAATGTAATTGAAAGTAAATATCAATGCGCCTTAATGGCACCTACTGAAATATTATCTCGTCAACACTATAAACTAGCAGTTAATATTTTTAGAAATACAAATTTTAAAATTGAATACTTGTCAGGAAAAACCGAATACGTAAAAAAAAAAAGAATTTTAGAAAATTTGGAAAAAGGTAAAATTGATTTGATTATCGGAACTCATTCTTTGTTTCAAAAAAAAATTAAATTTAAAAATTTAGGATTTATTGTAATTGATGAACAACATAAATTTGGAGTAAGACAAAGATTAGAATTGGCAAAAAAAGGCGGCAATAATTGTGATGTACTGTTGTTGTCAGCCACCCCTATTCCAAGAACTATGATGATGTCTCTTTATGGTGATATGGATATTTCTAAAATTACAGAAAAACCCTCTGTTAGAAAAAAAATTATCACTTACAGCAAACCAGAAAAAAAAATAAATGATTTATGGGACTATATTAAAAAACAAATTGATGAAAAAAATCAAATTTTTTGGGTTTGTCCACTAATCGACGAGTCGAAAATTCTTGATTATTCATCTGCGGTAAATAGATTTAATTTTATAGAAAAAAAATTTCCAAAAAAAGTTGGTTTGATTCATGGCTCATTAAATAAAATAGAGAAAGAGAAAATACTTAACAAATTTCTTAAAAAAGAAATTTCTATATTAGTATCGACTACAGTTATTGAGGTAGGTATTGATTTCCCTAACGCAAATCTTATCATTATTGAAAACGCAAACAAATTTGGTTTAGCCCAATTACATCAACTTAGAGGAAGAGTAGGAAGAGGTATAAAACAAGGGATATGCATTTTATTATTTAAAGATGGATTAAGTAAAAACGCTATTAAAAGAATTAAGACTCTTAAAAATTCTGATGATGGTTTTTATATTGCTGAAGAGGATCTTAAACTTAGAGGTTTTGGAGATTTAACAGGCTATCAACAAAGTGGAGTAAAAAACTTCAGGTTCGCAGATCCAGTAATTCACAATGATCTTTTTTTATTAGCAGATAAATATGTTTCTCAAATGAAAGAAAACATAAATAGTAAAAAATTTAGTTTTTTACTTAAATTATTTGATAAAGCTGAAATTATTAACGTTGAAGAGATTTAATCAATATTAGTAGTTCCAGCAGAAACAATAAACTTGGATGCTTGCTCAAACGTAACATTTAAATAAATTAAATCTTTTTTTGGAACCATTAAGAGAAAACCACTAGTTGGATTAGGTGTAGTTGGGACAAAAACATTTATTAATTCCTCGTTTAATTTTTCTTTTATTAATCCTCGATTTTCTTTAGTGGCAAACCCTACAGCCCATACACCTTTTCTGGGATACTCCAACAATACAACACTTTTTTGACTATCATCTGTTTTTGTAAACGTTTCAGTCATCTGACCGATAGCTGAATAAATTGTTCTAAGTATAGGTATTTTTTTTAATACACTATTGAGTAATTCAAAAAATTTTTTTCCTAAAAAAGATAAAGATAACCACCCAATGAGAGTAATCAAAATTAAAGCTATTAGGATTTCTAAACCCGGTATGTTAAATGGTAAATAATTATTAGGGTTTATTTCTTTTGGTATAATATTTCCTGAAATTCTAACAAAAAAAAGAGTGAGGTATAGTGTAATCCCGATAGGTATTAATACTACAATTCCAGCTATAAAATTATTTCTTATTTTTGCAAATATTGACTTTTTTATATTTTTTTTTTCCATTTTTAAGAGTAGCTTGAATAAATAATAAAGATTATAATTAATATAAAAATTGCAATTAA
>CACLVZ010000006.1 GCA_902610515.1 uncultured Pelagibacteraceae bacterium | reverse complement strand
AGAAGGCTTCCTAAAAGAGGTTTCAAAACAATAAATAAAAAGAAAATAGCCGTTCTAAATCTTGCAAAGATACAAAGTATTTTAGAAAAAAACAAGAATAAGATTGAAAAGAACTTAGATCTTAAAATTCTTAAAGATAAAAAATTAGTTAATAAAAAATTTATTAAACTAAAGATTCTTGGATCAGGTGAACTTAAGAAGAATATTGATATAACTGCACACTATGCTTCAAAACAAGCCTTAGAAAAAATTCAAAAAGTAGGTGGAAAAATTAGCATCGTCAAAAGATAAAGAAAAAGAATATGTCTAGTGAAACACTCAATACCACCGGAGCATTCAGTCAAGCAAAAGATTTAAAAAATAGAATTTTTTTTACAATATTAATTTTAGCCATTTATAGATTAGGTACATATGTACCTTTAGCTGGAATTGATCCAGTGGCTTTAAAAGAAATAATGTCTTCAAGCCAAAAAGGCTTACTCGGAATGTTTAATATGTTTTCTGGTGGTGCAGTCACAAGAATGGCTATATTCGCATTAGGAATTATGCCCTACATTTCATCTGCAATTATCGTGCAGTTATTAACTGGAGTATCCGATTATTTTAAAAACTTGAAAGAACAAGGCGAGATTGGCAGAAAAAAAATTACTCAAATAACTAGATACGGAACAGTTTTGATCGCTTGTTTACAAGGTTATGGTGTAGCCATCGGCTTAGAAAATGCCGGGAATTTAGTAATTGAACCAGGATATTCTTTTAGAATAATGACTACGATATCTTTAGTAGCTGGAACAACATTTTTAATGTGGTTAGGTGAGCAAATAACATTGAGGGGAGTCGGAAATGGTATTTCATTAATAATATTTTCTGGAATTGTTGCTGAGATACCTCGGGCTCTAGCATCAACTTTTGAGCTCGGTAGAACAGGGGCTTTATCAGCTTTAATGATAGTGGGTATATTCATTTTAGTTATATTCACAGTTTTATTCATCGTATTTTTTGAGCGAGCAATGAGAAAAATACTCATAAACTACCCAAAAAGACAAGTTGGAAATAAAATGTATGGAGGAGAGTCCTCTCATTTACCACTTAAAATAAATACCGCAGGTGTTATACCAGCAATTTTTGCATCTGCTTTATTGTTGTTACCTGTTACTGTCTCAAACTTTGGATTCGCTGAGTCTGATAATTTTTTAAAAATATCATCAATGTTTACTCAGGGACAACCATTATATATGCTGTTATATGCTTCTGGTATTATTTTTTTCTCTTTCTTTTATACATCAATTGTATTTAATCCAAAAGAGACTGCAGAGAATTTAAGAAAATACGGCGGATATATTCCTGGAATAAGACCAGGGGAAAGAACCGCAGAATATATTGAAACTATTCTAATAAGATTAACCACTGTTGGTTCAATATATTTAACATTTGTTTGTTTAATGCCCGAGTTTTTAATTGCAAAATATCCAATTCCATTTTACTTAGGGGGCACATCAATTTTAATAGTTGTAGTCGTAGCCATGGATACGGTTACCCAAGTTCAAACAAGATTAATGAGCTCTCAATACGAGTCTTTGATCAAAAAAACAAAGTTTGGAAAATAATTGATTAAATGAATTTAGTTATTTTTGGTCCACCAGGTGCCGGCAAAGGAACTCAATCAAAATTTATTGTAAATAAATACAACCTTTATCAATTATCTACTGGAGACCTTTTGCGAGAAGAAATAAATAATAAAACTAAATTAGGATTAGAAATATCCTCAATTATGAATGCTGGTGAGCTAGTTTCGGATAACATTGTTGGTAATTTAATTGAGAAATTTATATCTAATGAAAAATATAAAAATAAGATTATTTTTGATGGATATCCAAGAACTTTAAATCAAGCTGTTAATCTAGATAATTTATTAAATAAATTTAATCAAAAAATTAATCTTGTTTTAAAATTATCTGTGAGTTTAGAAACAGTTAAAAAAAGAATTTTAGAAAGACAAAGCCAAGAAAATAGAAAAGATGACAATGAACAAGTAGCAATTAAAAGATATCAAACGTATGAAAAATCATCAAAACCAGTTCTCGAGTATTATGAGAAATCAAAATTACTGAAAGTTATAAAAGGTGAGGCAACGATAACTGAAATTAATAGTGAAATTAGCGGTATAATTGAAGCTATCAAGGGTTGACTTTGAATAATTTCACAATATAAATACGCAGGATAACAAAACTCATTTAATTATGGCTCGTATAGCAGGAATAAATATTCCACAAAATAAAGTTGTTAGTGTAGCTTTAACATATATTCACGGAATTGGCCTGCATTCATCGAAAAAAATTTGTCAAAAACTTAACATTCCAGCATCAACAAGAGTAAATAATTTATCCGAAGAGCAAGTTTTAAAAATAAGAGAATTTATAGATGCAAATCACAAAGTAGAGGGTGATTTAAGAAGAGAAACTTCAGTAAATATCAAAAGGTTAGTAGATCTAGCATGTTATAGAGGATCAAGACACAAAAAAAAATTGCCGGTTAGAGGACAGAGAACACAATGTAATGCAAGAACAAGAAAAGGTAAGGCCATAGCGATTGCAGGCAAAAAATTAACACCTTTGAAAAAATAAAAATGAATAAAAAAAAAGATAAAGATCAATTAAAAACTGAAGAAAAAAAAATTGAAACAAAAAAAATTAGTACTTTCAAAAAAAAGAAAAAAGTAAAGAAAAATATAACTTCTGGGATAGCATACGTTTATTCTACTTTTAACAACACGATCGTTTCAATAGCTGATGAAAATGGTAATGTAGTGTCATGGTCTTCAGCAGGAGCTAAAGGATTTAAAGGTTCAAGAAAATCTACACCATACGCTGCTCAAGTCGCGGCTGACGATGCTGGAGCCAAGGCTTACGAACAAGGTCTCAGAACTTTGACAGTACAAGTAAAAGGTCCAGGCTCTGGAAGAGAGACAGCTTTAAGATCTTTACAATCAAAGGGTTTTAAAATTCTATCAATAAAGGATACAACACCTATGCCACATAATGGAGCGAGGCCACCTAAAAGAAGGAGAGTATAAATGCAAACAACTTCAAACATCATCGATAAAAATTGGAAATCATTAATTAAACCTGGCAAACTTGATATTACCAGTAACGATGACAAAACAATAGCCAAAGTTATTGCAGAACCACTAGAAAAAGGTTTTGGTCAAACTATAGGAAATTCTCTTAGAAGAATTTTATTGTCATCAATACAAGGTGCTGCAGTAACTTCAATTCAGATAGATGGAGTATTGCATGAGTTTTCATCAATTAAAGGAGTGAGGGAAGATGTTACAGATATAGTTCTTAATGTGAAAAATTTAGCTATAAAATCGTCATCTTCAAATCCAAAAAAACTTATTTTAGATATAAAAGGCCCTAAAGAGGTAAAAGCAAAGGATATAACTTTAGTATCTGAGATCGAAATTTTAAATCCAGAGCAAACTATTTGTAATCTTGACGAAAAAACCCACTTTCATATGGAGTTAATGGTAAGTACAGGTAAAGGATATGTTCAAGCTCCAAAAAATAAATCTGATGATAGTCCACTAGGTTTGATATCAATTGACTCTTTATTTAGTCCAGTAAAAAAAGTTTCTTACTCAGTAGAAAACACAAGAGCAGGAAGTGCTTTGGATTATGACAAATTGGTTATGACAGTTGAAACGAATGGAACAGTTGACGCAGAAGACGCCATTGCTTACTCTGCTAGAATTTTTCAAGATCAATTAGCTATGTTTGTAAATTTTGAAGACCCTCAAGAAATAGTAAAAGAAGTAAAAACTTCAGAGCCAGAATTCAATAGGAATCTATTAAAAAGAGTAGAAGAGCTAGAGTTATCAGTTCGGTCTATGAATTGTTTAAAAAATGATAATATTATTTATATCGGAGATTTAGTACAAAAAACTGAACCAGAAATGTTAAGAACTCCAAATTTTGGAAGAAAGTCATTAAATGAGATCAAAGAAGTTTTAAATACTATGTCTTTATATCTTGGCATGGAGATACCAAACTGGCCACCAGATAATATTGCTGAGTTATCGAAAAAATTAGAGGAAAATAATTACTAATGAGACACGGACTAGGCTACAGAAAACTTAATAAAACTAGCGAACATAGAAAAGCGTTATTTAAAAATATGCTTAATTCTTTAATCAAATATGAACAAATCATAACTACGCTTCCAAAAGCTAAGGAGCTTAAACCACAAATTGATAAAGTTATCACAATAGGTAAAAAAAATATTCTTAGTAATAAAAAAAGGCTATTTTCAAAGTTACAAAACAAACAATCAGTCTCCAAAGTCTTTGACGAGCTTTCTAAAAGATATAGCGCTAGGAAAGGTGGTTATTGTAGAGTTTTAAAAGCCGGATTTAGAACTGGGGATGACGCTCCAATGGCAGTAATTGAACTTGTCGATAGAAATCCGGAAGCAAAAAAAGTTGATAAACCTAAAAAAATAGAGACTAAGGAAAAATCCCAGGATCAAAAAGATTTAAAATTAACAAAAAAATAGTCTAAGTTTTAAATGCCCAAAACCTTCACAGTCAGCCATGACTTTAATGACTCACGTTTTGACAAGTGGTTTAAATTAAATGTTTTAGATATTCCACAATCACTAATTCAAAAAATTATTAGGCAAAATAAAGTAAAGGTAAACAAAAAAAAAACTAAAACTTCTTATAGAGTTCAGGAAGGAGATACTATAATTGTTTATGACATCTCAAAAATTAAACCAAAAAAAAATATTTCAATAATTAAATACAAGCCAAATAAACAAGAGGTAGAAGAATACGATGATTATATAATTGAAAATAATGAAAATTTTATAGTTATAAATAAACCAGCGGGAATACCAGTTCAATCAGGAACTAAATCATTTAGAAATATTATAGATGTAATTAAAGATACAAAATATTTTGAAAATTCAAAACCTTTTATCGTTCATAGAATTGATAAAGATACTTCTGGAATTTTAATAGTAGCTAAAAATAGGGAATTTGCTCAATTATTTACCAGTTTATTTAGAATAAGAAAAATCCATAAAAGTTATCTAGCTCTAACATACGGTCAAATTAAAATCTCTAAAACTTTAATAGATGATTTAACAATTTTTGATAAAGGCAAAAAGATTACACAAAAAGCTATTTCACATTTGAAAATAATCAAGTCAAACAAGTTATACTCATACGTCGAACTTAAACCAGTTACCGGAAGAAAACATCAATTAAGAAAACAATTATTAAATTTAGGAAACCCAATAATTGGTGATAAAAAATATTTTATATCTAATAATAAAAATCTCAAAATAAAAAACCTTATGCTACATTCTTATAAAGTAAAATTTATGATTAAAAATATAAGATACAATTTTAAAGCAAATTATAGTGAAAATTTTGGTAAATTTTTAAGTAAAAATTTTTAAATTTTTTCAATATTTTTTGTAAAGATATCTGCTAATTTTTTTTTAAAGTTTCTAGGAATTACTTTTTTTTCTAAATTTATAGATGTAATTTTTCTGTTGTCTAAACCACAAGGAATTATTTTGAGATAGTCTTTTATATTATTATTGATATTTATTGAGCATCCATGAAATGCTATCCATCTAGAAACTCTTAGACCTATTGCTGCAATCTTTTTATCATTAACCCATATACCAATATTTTTTTTATCTTTTTTAGCATTAATTCTATAGATTTTTAAAAATTCAATAATACTATCCTCAATTACATTAATAAACTTTCTAATATCTTTTTTTCTTTTATTTAAATTAATTGCAAAATAAACTACTGTTTGTCCTGGGTTATGTAATGTTATTTTACCTCCTCGATTTGTTTTAATTAAATTTACTGTTTTATTTAAAATATCTTTATGACTAAAACTTACTCCTGCTGTGTAGGTTTTTGGATGTTCAAGTACCCAAATAAGCTCTTTGTTTTTTCCATTTTTTAGTTCATCAACTCTTTTGTTGAGAAAATTCATTGCTTTTTTGTAGGCAATACGTTGTTGGCTGTACTTAATCTCTATACTCATTTAGTTGAATTTTATCACTTTATAGACTATTAGTCTCAAAAAACTTAATAAGGTATTTATGGCTCTTCTAAAATCAACAGGAAATAAAAAAGTAAATTTAGATTTTAATAAAGAGTTTATAAGCACTTTCAGTGAAAAAATTGAAAGTGGAGATATACAATTTATTAATCAAACTCTTAAAGACTTGCATGAAGCTGATGTAGCAAATTTAATTGAAAATTTAAATCCAGATACGAGAGTAAAACTTATCGAATTAGAGTCATTTAATATAGATCCTGAAATTTTTATAGAACTAAATGAATCAATTCAAGGAGAGGTGTTAAAATTACTATCAATCGAGTCAATTATTAAAATTATAAAAAGATTAGAGTCCGATGATGCAATAAAGATTTTAGAAAATATAGAAAAAGAGACAAAAGAAAAAATATTGGAGAAACTTCCTCCAAAAGATAAATTTTTAATTGAAGAAGGTCTAAGTTATCCTGAAGACTCAGCCGCAAGAATAATGCAAAGAGAATTTGCTGCAGTTCCTAGTAATTGGTCAGTTGGACAAACTATAGATTATTTGAGAGAAACAAAAGATTTACCAAAAGAATTTTTAGAAATATTTATTGTAAATAATGATTTTAAACCCATAGGTACAGTCCCGTCATCAAGAGTTTTGAGAACTCCAAGAGAATTGAAAATGAACTCTATTATGTCTGAGATGCCAGTTTTAATATCAGCAAATATGGATCAAGAAGAAGTTGGGCATACTTTTGAAAATTATAATCTTGTTTCTGCGGGAGTAGTCAATAAAGATAATAAATTAGTTGGCATGATCACGGCAGATGACGTTGTAACCGTTGTACAAGAGGAAGCCGAGGAAGATGTTTTACGTTTAGCTGGTGTTGGCGATGAAGAAATCACTGACAGTGTGATGATAAAAACAAAAAGAAGGTTCAATTGGTTATTATTAAATTTATTTACTGCCTTATTAGCAACATGGGTAATTAGTTTTTTTGGAGCATCAATAGAACAAATGGTTGCTCTGGCATTTTTAATGCCGATAGTTGCATCAATGGGTGGAAATGCTGGTATGCAAACTTTAGCTGTAACAATAAGAGCGATAGCAACAAAAGAACTATCAAAAAGTAATTTTAATCGTGTTGTTGGTAAAGAGTTTTTAATTGGTATCTTAAATGGAGTAATCTTTGCAATAATCACTGCAGTTATTGTTCAATTTTGGTTTAAAGAAATTAATCTTTCAATTTTAATTGGTATATCAATGATCTTAAATATGATCGTAGCTGGATTATTCGGAATTCTAGTGCCAGTATCACTTAAAAAATTAAATATCGACCCAGCATTAGCTTCTAGTGTATTTGTTACAACAATTACCGATGTGATTGGTTTTTTATCGTTCTTAGGTCTTGGATCTTTTTATTTTTTAAATTAAATATTGTCAATTAGTCTAACTTTGCCAATAAAATAAGCTATAAACAATTTGGTATTTTTATTTATATTCATTTCTTTAACCATTTTTTTGATATTGTAATTTTCGAGATAATCTATTTTATCAGCACCTAATTTTAATACTTTTTTTTTAAATTTATTTATCATTTTGGAGTCAAATCTATTCTCCTTATTTTTTTTAATATTTTTCAGATAATGGTAGATATTTGAAGCAATTTTTTTTTCTTTAGCCATTAATTTTAAATTTCTTGTCGATAACGCCACGCCGTTTTTTTCTCTAATAGTTTCACATTCAATTACTTTTAATATTATTTTTCTTTTTAAAATATGCTTTTTTATTAAGTACAATTGTTGATAATCTTTTTTACCAAAAAAGATATATTTAGGCTTTACAATCTCAATTAGTCTATTAACAACATCTACAACTCCTTTAAAATGGCCCTTTCTAAAAAAACCGCATAATTTATTTGAAGTTTTATCCAAATAAATTTTTTTTTTGGGCTTAAATCCATAAACCTCTTCGTATGAGGGTATAAATAAATAATGAACTTTTAATTTCTCAAGAATCTTTATGTCTTTATTTAACGTCCTAGGATAATTTCTGTAGTCATCTTTCTTATTAAATTGTTTAGGATTAACAAATATAGACACTAGAATTTTTCGTTTAAATTTCTTTGATTTTTTAATTAAAGATATGTGTCCTTTATGCAATCCCCCCATTGTAGGAATAAAGGATAATCCCTTGTTTTTAAGTATCTCAGTCGATAATTTAATTCTTTCTTTAAATATTTTCATTTCTTTTAACCAGTGATAATAACTATTATAAGAATCATATGATAAAACAAGCTATTATTCCTTTAGCTGGATTAGGCACCCGAATGCTTCCTCTGACAAGTGTAATGCCTAAAGAGCTTATGCCAATTAATGGCAAACCAAATTTAGAATATATTTTGGAAGAATGTGTAGAGGCTGGTATTAAGGAATTTATATTTATAATTTCAGAAGAAAAATCATTAATTAAAAAATATTTTTTTAATGATAAATTTTACGAAAAAATAATTAAAAAAAAGAAAGATAAGCGAATTAAAAAAGAATTTTCTAAAATAAAAAAATATCAAAAAATGATAAAATTTGTTTATCAAAATAAACCCAAAGGAACTGGTGATGCTGTATTAAAATGTAAAAAATTAATTAAAGGAGATTATTTTTTAATGTTATTAGCTGATGATTTAATAATAAATAAAAATTGTTCTAAAGAGATGATCAAATTGCATAAATTGAAAAAATCTTCAGTTATAGCAACAAAAAAAGTTGAAAAAAAAGCAGTGTCAAGGTGGGGTATATTATCTATAAAAAACAAAAAAAAAAATTATTTTCAAATAAATGATGTTGTTGAAAAACCAAGTATTAAAAATGCACCATCCAACTTTGCAATTATAGGCAGATATATTTTGCCGAAAAAAATATTTTATGAAATTAATAAACTCAAACCAGGTCAAGGAGGAGAAATACACATAACAGATGCTATAAGAAATTTAATTCATAAAAAAAACAAATTTTTCGGCAATATTTTCAAAGGTAGATATTTAGACTGCGGAACTTTAAAGGGTTACATTAATTCTGGAGCTGAAATTTATAAAGGTAAAAAATGAGATTATGTATGATTGGCACAGGGTATGTTGGATTAGTTAGCGGAGTCTGTTTTGCTGATTTAGGAAACCAGGTTGTTTGTGTTGATAAAGATAAAAGCAAAATAGATAAACTTAATTCTGGAACTTCTCCAATCTATGAGCCAGGATTAGATGAATTAATAAAAAAAAATTTTACAGCTAAACGTCTCTTATTCACTTCAAATATTAATAATGCTATAAGCAATTCGGATATAATCTTTATATGTGTGGGAACGCCTACAAAAAAAGGATCAATTAAAGTTGATTTATCTTTTGTTTATAAATGTACAAAAGAAATATTAAAATATTCTAAAAGAAAAAAAATTATTGTAACAAAGTCCACTGTACCAGTTGGAACGGGTGATGAAATTGAAAAAATTTTAAAAAAAAAGAAAAAACTTTTTACAGTAATTTCGAATCCTGAATTTTTACGAGAAGGTGAAGCAATACGTGATTTTAGATATCCTGATAGAATTGTCATAGGATCTAACGAAAAAAAAGCATTTAATATTATGAGAAAACTTTATGCACCTTTAATTAACAAGGGCTCAAAATTTTTTACTACATCTAGAAGAGGAGCTGAATTAATAAAGTATGCATCAAATGCTTTTCTTGCAACTAAAATTACTTTTATTAATGAACTTGCAAATTTGTGTGAAAAATCTGGTGTAAACATAGAGGATGTATCATTAGGCATGGGTTCTGATAATAGAATAGGTGGTAGGTTTTTGCGCGCTGGTCCTGCGTATGGTGGATCATGTTTTCCGAAAGACACTAAAGGACTAGTATCAGCTGCTGATAGATACAAAATAAATCTTTCAGTTGTTAAATCAGTTATTAAATCTAATCATGAGAGAGTAAATTTACTTACTCAAAGAATTCATAAAATTTTAGGTCCAAATATAAAAAATAAAAAAATTTCTTTCCTGGGTGTTACATTTAAACCAAATACGGATGATATGAGGGACTCTTCTAGCCTTAAAATGATTCCTTATCTATGTAAAAAAGGAGCAAAAGTAAATTACTACGACCCTTCTGGAGAAAAGAATGAATTTAGAAATATTAAAAATTGCAATTATAAAAACAGTATAAAATCTAATTGTAACGATGCAGATTTAGTGGTTTTGCTAACTGAGTGGGATGAATTTAAATCGTTAGATTTTAAAAAAATCGTTAATAATAGTAAATTTAAAGTTTACGACTTAAGAAATCTTTATTCCGCAGAAGAAATGAAAAAAAATAAGATTAATTATCACTCTGTTGGAAGACCGAACATTAATTAAGCTCAAATATAGCATCGACTTCTACCGCAACTCCTAAAGGCAAGTTATTTACACTTACTGCAGCGCGTGTATGTTCACCCTTTTTTCCAAAAATTTTAGCTATTATATCTGAGGCACCATTTATTATTTTGGGCTGTTCTTTAAAATCATCTGTAGAATTAACATAACCAGTTAATTTGACACAAGATTTAACTTTATCCAAATCTCCACCGCAAGCATTTTTAGCATGTGCAACAATACTTAAACCACACCTTTCGGCAGCCCTATAACCTTTATCTAAATCTAAATCTTTTCCAATCTTACCTGTTATAAGTTTTGCATTTTCATCGATAGATATTTGACCAGAAATATATAAAAGTTTTCCAATAATCTTTGTAGCGACGTAAGCTCCAACTGGAGCTTTTGGCTCAGGTAATTTTATATTTAAACTTTTAATTTTGCCGTTTATGTCGCTCATTTTCTTTTACCTTTTTTTTTAGTTTTATCGTACTCTTTTCTCTTTTCAATTAATATAAGGGCTTCTTCCATTGTAAGTTCGTTTGGATCTTTTTCCTCTGGGATAGTTGCATTAAGAGATTTATATTTTATATATGGTCCATATTGACCTTTCATGATTCTTACTGGTTTTTTATCCTCTGGATGTTCGCCAAGGTCTTTAATTAATGAAGAGGAAATTCTTCCCGGCTTTGCTTCAGCAATTAATGTTATTGCCCGATTGATTCCAATAGAAAATAGATCTTCAATATTTTCAAGCCTTGCAGATTTATTTTCGCATTTAAGGTAAGGACCAAATCTTCCAGAATTTAATGTTATGTCCTGACCATTATCGGGGTGTTGTCCTAATACTTTAGGAAGAGAGCATAAATATTTTGCTTTGTCTAAATCAACACTGTCAACATCTATACCTTTTGGAATTGATACATTTTGAAGATGTTCGTTCTCATTTTTTTTCTTTCTACCTTTTTTCTTTTTTGTTTCTAATTCATCTTTTTCTTTTTCATATTGTAGGTAGGGGCCGAATCTACCATTCTTTAAATAAATATCTTTACCTTTTTCGTTTTGACCCAGTAATTTAGGTTCTGCTAAATTATATTGAGCTGCAGCTTTAGCTTTAGACAACGGTCTAGTAAATTTACATTCGGGATAATTTGAACATCCTATAAAAGCACCGCCTCTAAAACTATTTTTTAGACTTAGCTCTCCATTTGAACATAACTTACACTTTCGGTCTATAGCGTCTTTATCATCTCTTTCAAAAATTAAAGCCCCTAAGCTCTCATTTAATAAGTCTAATACTTCTCTAGTTCTCTTTTCTTTAACTTTTCCCACATTTTCATAAAAATCTTTCCAAAAATTATCCAAAACTTGAACCCATTCAATTTTACCACTAGTGATTTCATCTAGTTGATTTTCTAGGTCTGCAGTAAAATTATAATCTACATATTTAGAGAATAATTTCTCTAAAAAAGCTGAAATTAGCTTGCCTCTATCAGTTGGATTAAATCTTTTATTAATTAATTCCACATAATTTCTAGTTGATAGTACTGAGATAATACTAGCGTAAGTGGAGGGTCTACCAATGCCTAATTCCTCCATCTTTTTTACTAAACTAGCCTCAGAGTAACGTGGCGGTGGATCTGTAAAGTGCTGCTCATCATTAAGTTTAAGTATGCTAATTTCTTCACCGACTTTGACTACAGGCAAAATATTCTTCGCATCTTCGTCAGTTTCCTGAACTTGATACACTTTAAGAAATCCATCAAATTTTACTACTGAGCCGCTAGCTCTAAAGTTAATTTTATTATCATTTGACGAAATAATTATCGTATTTCTATCAAACTCTGCTGGTGTCATTTGAGATGATAAGGCCCTACTCCAAATTAATTCATAGAGTTTAAATTGATCAGCATTTACGTATTTTTTGATGTCAGAAGGTTTTCTACTTATGTTAGTTGGTCTAATTGCTTCATGAGCTTCTTGAGCATTCTTTGCTTTTTTCCCAGAATAACTATTCGGTGTCTCTGGCAAATATTTATCACCATAATCATCAGTAATGAATTTCCTAAAATCATCAATCGCTTCTTTTGAAATATTAGTTCCATCAGTTCTCATATAAGTAATTAATCCGGTAGTTTCACCCTCGATATCTACCCCTTGATACAGTCGTTGTGCAATTTGCATTGTTCTGGAAGCGCCAAAACCAAATCTTCCTGAAGCAGTTTGTTGCAAAGTTGAGGTTGTAAAAGGGGCTAGGGGATTACGTCTAAATACTTTTGTATTTACATCTGTAATTTTAAACTTTGTTGTATTGATTACATCAACTGCTTTTTGTATTTCTTCTTTATTTTTGAAAGAAAATTTTTCTATTTTCTCTCCATTAAATAAACTTAATTTTGAAAAAATATTTTTATTATTTTTATTTGTAAAGTCCGATGTAAGAGTCCAATATTCATCTGGTTTAAATAATTCTATTTCCTTTTCTCTTTCAGTAATTAGCTTTAGAGCCACGGATTGAACTCTTCCTGCTGATTTTGATCCAGGTAATTTAGTCCAAAGAATTGGAGAGATATTAAATCCAACAAGATAATCTAACGCTCGTCTAGCTAAGTAAGCTTCGACTAAGGGCAAATGGATTTGTCTAGGATTTTTTATAGCATCAAGTATAGCTTTTTTAGTGATTTCATTAAAGACAACTCTTTCCAAATTTTTATCTTTTAGTAGTTTCTTTTTTTCCAGAACTTCTTTAACGTGCCAAGCAATAGCCTCACCTTCGCGATCTGGATCCGTTGCTAAAATAATTTTATCTGAGTCTTCCGCAGCATTTGTAATCTCTTTAAGATATTTTTTTGAAAAAGAATCAATTTCCCACTCCATTTGAAATTTATTTTCTGGATCGACAGATCCATTTTTTGAAGGCAAATCTCTTATGTGACCATAACTTGCTAAAACTAAATAATCTTTTCCTAAATATTTGTTTATTGTTTTTGCTTTAGCTGGACTTTCAACAATTACTAAGTTCATTAATTGTTTATTTTCAAAATTAAGCGAGTTTGTCAAATTTATTATTGAAAAACTAGAAAAGACAGCACTTATAACTTAATTTTATTTTCTGTAGAACTTTTAAGCCTTAAAATATTTTCTTTATGAGTAAAAAGAGTCATCACGAAAAAAATAAAAAGTATTAGGATATTGTTATTTACTTCGTAAAAATATGCATAGAGAAAAACTATTAACGTAGAAATCATTGAAGATAATGATGCAAACCTAAATAATAACGATAAAGAAACCCATGCTATGATGAAAATTAAAAAAAATTTATTAGATAAAGCTAAAATTACTCCTAGGTAAGTTGCTACACCTTTTCCTCCTTTAAATTTTAACCAAACAGGAAAAACATGTCCGATGAAACAAATTAATGCAGATAGAGAGGTTAAGTCCTCAAAATAAAATATTGTTATATAAACTGAAATGTACCCTTTAAGTAAATCAAGAGCCAGTGTAGTAATTGCGAGAAATTTATTTCCAGTTCTAAGCACATTTGTAGTTCCGATATTGCCAGAGCCAACAGTTCTAATATCTTTTTTTAGAAATATTCTTGTTAAGAGCAATCCAAATGGTATTGATCCCAAAAGATATGAGTAAATTGCTACAATAATAAAATCTATGTCCATTAGTTCGAATATACTACTTCGCCTTGAAGCAAAGTCATTTTCACTTTACCTTGTAATTTTCTATTTTCAATCGCGGTATTTTTAGATTTTGATTTAAGCTCTTCTGCTTTCACTACCCATGGTTTTTCCAGATCAAATATACAAATATCTGCGTCCGATCCTTCTTTAAGGGATCCTTTATCTATTTTTAGTATCTTAGCTGGATTAATCGTTAAGCACTTGATTATTTTTTCTAAAGGCAATGACTCATTATGGTAAAGCTCTAAAGATAAAGATAGCAATGTCTCTATACCGATAGAACCTGTTGCTGCTTGTGCAAAAGGAAGTCTTTTACTTTCTTCATCTTCAGGAATGTGATCTGATACAATTACATCTAAATGATCATTTTTTATACCTTCTATTAATGAAAGCCTATCCTCCTCGCTTCTAAGAGGGGGAGATAATTTCAAAAAAGTTCTAAATTCTCCGATGTCATTTTGATTTAACGATAAATTATTAATAGAAACTCCTGTGCTGAATTTTATTCCATTAGATTTATTTTTTTTAATAACATTAAGAGAATTTTTTGAGGAAATTTGATTAATATGATATCTGCATGGAAATTCACTTAACAAAGATAAATCCCTTTCAATAATAATCTTTTCAGCAATATCTGAGACACCTTGTAAACCTAATCTTGTTGCCACTTCGCCCTGATTAATGCATGAATTTTTAGATAATTCATAATCCTCGGCATGTTGCATAATCAGAACATCAATGTCTGAAGCATAATTCATTATTCTAGACATCAATTCGGAATTTTGGATAGTTTTATTAACATCACTAAACCCAATAATTCCTCTTGCTTTTAACAAACCAAATTCAGTCATTTGATTACCCTCCCTCTGTCTAGTAATCGAAGCACATGGAAAAAGATTTACCTTAGCTTTATCTCTACCCCTTCTAATTATAAAGTCCACCATAGATACGTTGTCTATAACTGGCTTAGTATTTGGCATAGTTACTATTGAAGTTACTCCACCTGCCAAAGCTGCTTGGCTAAGTGTTCTAAAATTTTCTTTATATTCAAACCCAGGCTCCCCAACAAAAGCTTTCATATCAACTAATCCAGGAATAGCTACTAGGCCTTTTAAATCGATTTTTTCTGATGATTTAGATGTACTTGATTTTTTTCCAATGGATTTTATTTTTCCTTTTTCATCGATAACTATATTTCCTATTTCATCCATCTTTTGAGATGGGTCGATAATTCTTACATTTGTTAAAATTTTTTCTTTCATTTATTTACAGTATAATTTTAAACATGCCATCCTTACGGCTACACCTAATTCAACTTGTTCTTTTACTAAACTTACATTTATGTCATCAGCTAGTTTAGTATCAATTTCAACACCTCTGTTCATTGGGCCAGGATGCATTAGCAAAGCATTTTTTTTGGCAAACTTGAGTTTTTCAGGAGTCAGTCCGAAAAATTCGTAATATTCTCTCTTTGATGGAAGAAAGGATCCCTGCATTCTCTCATTTTGTAATCTTAACATCATTACAATATCACAACCATCTAATCCTTTTTTCATATCGGTAAATGATGCAACACCTAAATTGTCTATTTCTTTCGGCATTAAAGTTTTCGGTGCGATGACATTTACCTCTGCACCCAACATATTCATTAGATAAATATTAGACCTAGCAACTCGTGAGTGAAGAATGTCTCCACATATTGCAATTTTTAATCCCTCGATGTTACCTTTTCTATTAATGATTGTTAAAGCATCAAGTAAGGCTTGCGTAGGATGTTCTCTCCTTCCATCCCCTGCATTGATGACTGTACAATTTACTTTCTGTGAAAGAAGATTTGGTGCACCCGAGTCTTGATGTCTTATAACAATTATGTCAGGATGCATGGCATTTAAAGTCATGGCAGTGTCAATTAATGTTTCACCTTTTTTTAACGCGGAGTTACCCATATTCATCGTCATTACGTCCGCTCCTAGTCTTTTTCCAGCTAAATCAAATGAACTCTGTGTCCTTGTAGAAGGTTCAAAAAATAGGTTTATTTGAGTTTTTCCCCTTAGGACATCTAGTTTTTTAGAACTTCCTCTGTTTAATTTTATGAAGGATTTTGCTTCGGTTAAAATCTCTTTTGCCTCAAGAACTGATAAATTTTGAATACCTAATAGATGTTTGGGAGTGTTTTTAATAGCTTTAACTTTGTTTTCAGTTGCCATTAAAATCAACTCTATAGGCCTTTTACTATATTATATCAAGTATTTTTTTTATGATAATAATTCAGGATCCCTTGAAGTATAAATTGAGCAGAATTCTCGTCTAATTTCTTCACTTTTTTTGATGAATTAATTGCTAAATCATTAGATAGATTAAAGGCTCCCTGGCTAGATAGTCTCTCATCCCATAAAGTGATATTTTCTGTAATATCTTTTGAGAGATTTTTAGCCAGATCTTTAGCTGATTGTGAAGAGGGCCCTTCTGTTCCATCCATATTAATTGGATTACCTATTACTATTCCGTCTATGTCATATTCTTTAACAATTTTCTTAATTTGATCAACTAGGTCTCTATAATTTTCTTTAATAATCGTGGTGTATGGCGTAGCTACAATTTTATTTTCATCTGATAGAGCTATTCCTATTCTTTTGCCGCCAGGATCAATACCTATTAATCTTGATTTTTTCTTGGTTTTTTTAATAAATACGTCAATATCGAGCATGAAATTTACCTAATTTGTGATAAAACACATTTAAATTAACTTATTGCACAAATGTCCTTAGATAAAGAGAAAATTAAACATGTAGCTAAATTAGCTAGAATTTCAGTTGATGAAGCTAAAGTAGATAGCTTAACCAAAGATTTAAACTCAATTTTCAAGTTTATTGAACAATTAAATGAACTGAATACTGATAAAGTTGAACCATTAACATCGATTTTAAACCAGTCATTGAGATCAAGGAAAGACGAAATTAGTGATGGCAAGATAAGAGAAAAAATTCTTAAAAATTCTCCAAAAAAAAATGAGGAGTTTTTTGTGGTTCCAAAGGTGGTTGAATAATGAGCAATATAACTAATCAAAGTTTAAGTGAAATTTTGGAAAGTATAAAGTCTAAGAAGATATCCTCATTAGAACTTACGCAAGCTTATATAAAGAACATTGAAAATGCAAAAAAACTTAATGCTTTTGTAACTACAACATTTGATCAAGCTTTAGAAAATGCAAAAAAATTTGATAATAAACCAAATAATGAACTTCTTCTGAGCGGGGTACCTTTAGCTGTAAAAGATTTATTTTGCACTGAAAATGTAAAAACTACGGCTGGAAGTAATATTTTAAATAATTTTGTTCCTTCATATGAGTCTACTGTAACAAAAAATTTATGGAACAATGGAGCTTTTTTACTGGGAAAATTAAATTGTGATGAATTTGCCATGGGTTCTTCGAATGAGACAAGTTTTTTTGGAAACGTTATTAATCCTATCGAAGATCATTTAGTTCCAGGTGGTTCTTCAGGGGGATCTTCTTCTGCTTTGGCGGCTGATCTTACTCCTGCAACAATTGGAACAGATACAGGTGGATCTATTAGACAGCCTGCATCATTTACTGGCACTGTAGGTCTTAAGCCAACTTACGGTCTTTGTTCGAGGTGGGGTATCGTTGCTTTTGCTTCTTCATTAGATCAAGCAGGACCAATGACCAAAACAGTAAATGATTGTTCAATAATGCTTGAAGCAATGACTGGTTTTGATGAAAAAGACTCAACTTCAATTAATAAAAAAAAAGAAATATACTCAAAAAATTTAAAAGACAATATCAAAGGATTGAAAATTGGTATCCCTAAAGAGTATCGAGTAGATAATATGCCAAAGGAAATTGATGAACTTTGGGAAAAAGGAAAAAAAATATTAAAAAATTTAGGAGCTCAATTAATTGATATTTCATTGCCCCACACCAAGTATGCTTTGCCTACTTACTATATCGTTGCTCCTGCAGAAGCTTCCTCAAATTTAGCAAGATATGATGGTGTAAGATATGGTTACAGATCACAAAAAGGAAAAGATTTAATTGAAATGTATGAAAACACAAGATCAGAAGGATTTGGTGACGAAGTAAAGAGAAGAATATTAATAGGCACTTATGTTTTATCTTCTGGTTATTACGACGCCTATTATTTAAAAGCCCAAAAAGTAAGACAATTAATAAAAAAAGATTTTGATGACAGTTTTACTAAAGTCGATGCTATTTTAACACCTTCAACACCAAGCTCAGCATTTAAGATAGGAGAAAAAACTAATGATCCTGTATCAATGTATCTAAATGATATTTTTACTGTGCCTGTAAATTTAGCTGGATTACCAGCCTTATCTCTACCCGCTGGATTAGACAAGAAAGGTTATCCACTCGGGTTACAATTGATAGGCAAAGCTTTAGATGAACAAAAAATTCTTAATATTGGTTATGCATTTGAAAAAAATTGTGGTTATAAAAATGAAGTTAAAAAGTGGTGGTCATGAGCAAAGAGAAATTTGATTATTTTATTAATGGTGAGAAAGGTAAGTACGAAGTAGTTATAGGTTTAGAAGTTCATGCTCAAGTCCTTTCTAATTCAAAACTTTTTTCAGGCTCCTCAACTAAATTTGGAGCTGATCCTAATAAACAAGTAAGTTTAATTGACTCTGCTTTTCCCGGAATGCTACCGGTTATCAATGAGGAGTGTGTGAAACAAGCTGTAAGAACAGGCTTAGGTTTAAATGCAAAAATAAATAATTATTCGGTTTTTGATAGAAAAAATTATTTTTATGCAGATCTTCCGCAGGGCTATCAGATCTCCCAATATAAAAATCCAATTGTTGGTGAAGGAAAGGTTTTATTAGATATGCCTTATGGTTCAAAAGAAATAGGTATTGAAAGACTTCATTTGGAACAAGACGCAGGAAAAAGTATCCATGATATGGATCCCTCAAGTACTTATGTTGATTTAAATCGTTCTGGGATTGCTTTAATGGAAATCGTTAGTAAACCTGACCTTCGCTCGCCCGATGAAGTAAATGCTTACATAAAAAAATTAAGAAGCATTATGAGATACTTGGGCACATGTGATGGCAATATGCAAGAAGGCTCATTAAGAGCAGATGTAAACGTATCAGTAAGAAGGGTGGGTGATAAAAAATTTGGTACAAGATGTGAAATCAAAAATGTTAATTCAATTAAATTTATGCAAATGTCGATAGAATATGAGGCTAATAGGCAGGTTGAGTTGCTAGAGGAAGGAAAACAAATAGATCAAGAAACAAGATTGTTTGATACGAAAAAAAATGAAACAAGATCAATGAGATCAAAAGAAGATGCTCACGACTATAGATATTTTCCTGATCCTGATCTTTTACCATTAAAACTTGAACAAAAGTTAATTGATGATTTAAAAAAATCTTTGCCTGAGTTGCCAGACAATAAGAAGGAGAGATTTATTCAAGAATATGGGCTTAACTCATATGAAGCAAACGTATTAGTTTCTGAAAAAGAAATCTCTGACTATTATGAGGAAGTTGCAAAATTATCTGACAAAAAACTTGCAGCTACATTGATGATGGGTGATTTATTTGCAATGCTAAACAATAAAGGACTTAATATTTCTAATTCACCAATTTCTGCAAAGAATTTTGCTGAGCTAGTACAATCAATTAAATCTGGAGAGATTTCAGGAAGAATAGCAAAAGAAGTTTTCGAAATTATGGTTGAAAGCGGTGATAATCCAAAAAAAATTATAGAGTCAAAAGGTATGAAACAACAAAGCGATCCTAAAGAATTAGAAAAAATGATTAATGAAATACTATCAAAAAATAAAGATAAAGTTGATCAATATAAAGCTGGAAAAGAAAAATTATTTGGTTTTTTTGTTGGACAAGTTATGAAATTATCTGGTGGGAAAGCAAACCCTCAATTGACAAATGAAATTCTAAAAAAGCTTTTAAAAGGCTAATTATGCCTAAAAAATTAGATTTAACTGAAAATCTTGAAAAATACATTATTGATCATTCAGAGTCTTTGACTGAAGTTCAGAAAGATATAATTCAATATAATATAAGTCTTGGTGATCAACAGAGATTACAAATTTCAGTTTCTCAAGCACAATTTCTACAAACAATAATTAAAATCTCTAATGTTAAAAAGATTTTAGAAATAGGAAGTTTCACAGGTTTTAGTGCTTTATCAATGGCCTTAGCTCTTCCATCTGATGGTCTTCTAATTAGCTTAGATAAAAGTCCTGAATTCAGTATGAAAGCACAATCATTCTATGAAAAAGCGAATGAAAAAAAAATAAAGCAAATTATAAAACCCGCTACTGAAAGCCTAAATGAATTGAAAGATTCAAGTCAAAGATTTGATTTAATTTTTATAGATGCTGATAAAGAAAATTATCTTAATTATTACGAGTCATGTTTAGAACTTATTGATAAAAAAGGGTTAATAGTCATAGATAATGTTTTATGGCACGGAGAGGTAATAGATGAAACGAAAAATGATAAATTTACAAATATAATAAGGGAATTCAATATACACGTTAAGAAAGATAGTAGAGTTGTAAAGAATATTATTCCAATAGGTGATGGACTTACAATTTGTATTAAAAAATAATGAATATAGTTTTTGGTTTTTATAAATTTAAAAAGATTAAATTTTTGAAAAAATATAAATCTTTATTTCAAAAAGAAATTTTAAAAAACAATGTGAGGGGCACAATAATTTTATCGGCAGAGGGTATAAATGGAACAATTGCAGGCAAAAAAGATGATATAAGCAAAATAATTAGGATTATAAAAAGACAGTTTCGGTTGAAGGATTTTGATAGTAAGAATATTTCTAAGAGTCTTTTTCAACCATTCCACAAAGGTAAAATAAAAATCAAAAATGAAGTTGTTCCATTGGGTTTAAAAATAAACTCAAAGAATAAAAAACTTAATAGGTATGTTTCTGGAAAGTCATGGAATAAACTTATTTCAAATAAAGAAACTTTAGTTATAGATGCTAGAAAACCATTTGAATATGATGTGGGTACCTTTAAAAATTCTATAAATCCAAATATTCAAAATTTTAGAGATTTTCCAAAATATCTAAAAAAAGTCGATAAAGCCAAACCTGTAGCAATGTTCTGTACTGGAGGAATTAGATGTGAAAAGGCTTCCATATTTTTAAAAAGAAAAGGTTTTAAAAATGTTTTTCAATTAAAAGGCGGAATACTTAATTATTTAAAAAAAACTGAGAGGAAAGACAGTCTATGGAAAGGAGAATGTTTTGTTTTTGATAATAGAGTATCTCTTAAACACAAATTAAAACATGGAACTTACTCTGTATGCAGCGGATGTCGAATGACTTTTTCAATAAAAGATAAAAAATCTTATAAATTTGAAGAGGGGGTCTCGTGCCCAAGGTGTTATGACACACTCTCAAATTCACAAAAAACAAGATTTCGCATGAGGCAAAATCAAATTAATCTTGCTAAAAGAGCTGGAAGAAAGCATAAATTTCAAAAGGAATATTAATTATGGATTTGACTAAAGGTTCAATTTGGCAACTTTTAAGAAAAGTGACCATACCTGCAAGCACAGGATCCCTTTTTCAAACTTTTTATAATCTAGTCGATACTTATTTTGCAGGTAGAATTTCACCAGAAGCGTTAGCCGCGATTGCAAAATCATGGCCAATATACTTCATAGCAATAGCTGTTGCAGTCGGTATTGGAGCAGGAACTACAGCTTTAATCAGTAATTCAATTGGAGCCAAAGAGGATAGGAAGGCCTCAATGTACGTTGCTCAATCAATTGTATTAGCAATCGTAATTTCAATTTTCGTAACTTTATTTGGCTTAAATTTTTCTGATGAACTCTTGAGAATTATGGGTTCTACTGAAGAAAGTATAATCTTAACACGTAAATATTTAGATATAATTTTTTTTGGAGCTATCATTGTATTAGTTCAACTATCTTTAAACGGAACTTTAAATGCCCAAGGTGATACAAAAAGTTATAGAAATGTTTTAATTTTTACCTTTTTTTTAAATATTTTTTTAAATCCATTATTTATTTTTGGTTATGGATTTATACCAGCATTTGGAATTGCTGGTTTAGCTATCGCTACGCTAGTTTCTCAGTGTATTGGTTTAATATATTTAGCTAATAAAGTTTATTGCTGTAAATTAAAAAAATTCCTTTATCTAGAATGTTTTAAACCAAAAATAGAGTACTTAAGCTTGCTCTTCAAACAATCAGTGCCAATAATGTTTACTATGTTGATGATAATGTTTGGAGTATTCAATATTTTCTATTTTGTTGGTCAGTTTGGAGATTTAGCTACAGCGGGATATGGTACTGCTGTAAGAATAGAACAAGTTTTATTGTTACCAGTCATAGGTTTAAATACAGCCGTTTTATCGATTGCAGGACAAAATTTTGGAGCAAAAATGTATTTTAGAGTAAAAGAAGTATATGGAAAAGCTCTGATGTTTGGTTCAGGATTTATGGTATTAGCAGGTATATTTGTTTATCTAACTTCAGAAATCATAATCTCTTTTTTTACTAATGATTTAGAAGTAATCCGGAGAGGAGCACTTTACTTACAGGTAGCAGCTTTAATTGGGCCTGTGTATCCCGTCTTCTTTATTACCTCTGCTTTATTCCAGGCACTCAAAAGACCAATTTTTAGTTTGTACATGACAATTCTTAGACTAACGTTAATTCCGTTTATGTCACTATGGTATGTCATAAATATTAGAAATGGTGAGTATCAAGATATTTTTTATACAATTTTAGTAACAAATTGGATGATGGGATTAGTTGTATTAACTTTTGTACCATTCTTTTTAAAGAGAGTATTTAGGATTTCTTTTAAAAAATTATTTGTATTCTAGTCTATTCTCTAATTTTCTTACAAAATAAGACACAACTAAAATTAGCACCAGGTACTCTAGAATTAAAAAAGTATAAATTTCTAAAGGCCTATAGGTAGTGGTGACTAGTTCATTAGCTTTTCTTGTTAAATCTCCTATCCCTATAATTGATACTAGAGAGGACATTTTTAAAACGTAAACAAATTGGTTTCCCATTGCAGGCAACACAACTTTAATTGCTTGTGGAAGAATTACCAATCTCATTTTTCTCCAAAAATCCATTCCAAGTGACTCAGATACTTCATGCTGACCTTTTGAAATTGAATTAATTCCCGCTCTAAAAATTTCTGCTTGAAACGCACTCTCACTAATAGTCAAGGCTATTATTCCAGATACGAATGGCGAGAAACTTACTCCAATCATGATTGGAAGGCCATAATAAATCCAAAGAATTAAAACTAATAAAGGGATGGCTCTAACAATTTCTACGTATGTTATGTTAAAATAAGTTAAGAATTTATTATTTGACAATGAAGGTAAAGCAACTATCAAACCGATAATCATAGCTAGAATTATTGAAACTATTGAAATATAAATCGTAGTTGTAATTCCACTAATTAAAAATTTAAGATTAGTTAAACCATCTATATTATCTGGACTTAAAATGTACCAACCCCATTCATAGTTAGAACTACATCCTTGAAGCAAAAATAGAATAGAAATTATTTTTAAAAATTTCACTAACTGACTATATTTGTAAATGGGAGGTATTGAAACTTAAATTATAAGCTTTTTAGATCGTACTTTGCCAGTAAAGTTTTAAAAAATCCAGATGATTGTTTTTTCATAATCCAATTGCTAACGTAATCATTCCATACCTTATCACCCTTTGGAACCATCATAGCTAAAAATGCTGGATTTTTTCCTCCATCAGGAACTATAGCTAATTGGGGATATTTAATAACTAGTTTGTTTGCTTCTGTTGAGCTTGTAATATTTCCATCAGCTCTACCTGCTAAAACTTCTTGGAAATCTCTTGCAGGAGCTTCAACTGATTGAAGTTTTGATTTTGGAAAAAATTCCTTTGCTTTTTCTTCCTGAGATGTACCTAACGTTGTGGCTATAATAACACTACTATTGTTTAAAGACTCCCAAGTTGAGAACTTTTTTAAATTCTTTTTTAAAACAAGTGGGACTGTTGCATACTTGTAATACGTAGCGGTAAATCCAGCTACTTCTGCTCTTTTTGGAGTTTTGGTTACACTTGTTGATATATCGTATCTATCAGCTGTTATTCCTGCAACAATAGTTTTCCATTCTGCAGGCACAAATTTAACTTTTACGCCCAAATCTTTAGCAAGTTCATTCATCACATCAATATCAAATCCTTTGTACTTGTTTGTTTTTGGATCTTTCATTGACATTGGATCCCAGTCTCCTGTCGTACCAACTCTTAGCTCACCACTTTTTTTGATTGAGTCTAGTTTAGATGCTGCTTGAGCACTTGTTGTTACAAGTAATACTAATAATATTGAAAATATTTTTTTAATCACTTTGTGTTAATATCTAATCTCTCTCTTTTTTTCGATTTGCAATTTGACCCACTTTAACAATCTTTTGAAAAGGGGTTGACTGAAAGGCAGTTTATCAGCTATAAAGAACAAAACAAGAACATTTATGAAGTTAACGATACCTTATTATTTACATAAAGTGGGAGCTGGTTTTCCTTCTCCGGCAACAGATTATATTGAGGACGATATAGATCTAAACTCTCATCTCATAACAAATGCACCAGCTACTTTCATCATTAGAGTACAAGGTAAATCTATGACTAATGTGGGCATATATGATGGAGATCTATTAATAGTAGATAAAAGTTTAAATCCAAAAAATTTCTCCACTGTTATAGCAAATATCAACGAAGAACTTGTAGTCAAAACTCTGGTTAAAAGTAAGGGCAACAACTACTTAACATCAGGTTCAAAAAATACATCAGATCGAATTAATTTAACAGATAATCCAGAAATAATAATTTGGGGAGTAGTAACATATGTCATACACAAACAGCAGTAGAAAAAAAGTTGCATTAATTGACTGTAATTCATTTTATGTTTCCTGCGAAAGATTATTTAATCCTAAAATACAAAATGTACCAGTTGTAGTGCTATCTAATAATGATGGATGTGTAATATCAAGATCTACTGAAGCAAAAAAACTTGGAATAAGAATGGGAGAACCATATTTTAAAGTTAAAGATTTAGTTAAAAAGAACAATGTTCAAATATTTTCTTCAAACTATGCATTATATGGGGACCTTTCTAGACGAGTGATGAAAGTTTTAAAAGGTTTTACTGATAAAATTGAAATCTATTCTATAGACGAAGCATTTTTAGATTTATCACATATAAAAGATGAACAAGTTGAAGAATATGGAAAACAAATAAGAGAAAGAGTTTTAAAATGGACAGGAATACCAACAAGTGTAGGAATTTCGAATACAAAAACTTTAAGCAAAGTTGCAAATCACATTGCCAAAAAAAATAAAGCAGGAGTGATATTTCTAAAAGAAAATATTGATAATATACTAAAAGATTTTAATATTGCAGATGTATGGGGAGTTGGAAGACAGTTATCAAAGCTATATATCAAAAATGGAATAGACAATGCTTATAAACTAAAAAACATTTCAAACACATGGGTTAAGAAAAGTACTAATGTATTAGGTGCGAAAACAGTAATGGAGTTAAGAGGAATTTCCTGTATAGATTTAGAAACCGAGGAAACAAGAAGAAAAAGTTGTTGTGTATCAAGATCGTTTGGAAAAAAAGTTGAGAGTTTAGATAAATTAAAAGAGTCTATAACTACTCATTGTTTAAATGCGGCAGAAAAAATAAGAACAGATAAACAAACTACGAGAGCCGTCACTATATTTATAAGAACAAGTCCATTTGATAAAAATAGAAAATACTATTCAAATTCTATTACTATTGAATTGCCGGTGGCAACTAATAACAGCATTGAACTTGTAAAAACTGCGATTAGCGGACTAGGAAAGATTTATAAATATGGTTATTTCTACCAAAAAGCTGGAGTCATTTTATCGAAGCTTAGAGACGCTTCTGAAAAAGAGCTAAATTTATTAGCACCAATTTTAGAGAATAAGTCTCAACCATTAATGAGAGCAATCGATTTTACAAATGCAAAATATGGTCGAAACGCAATCAGTATAGCTCAAGCTGGTATAAGTAACGATTGGAAAATGAGAAGAGAGCACTCATCTAGAATAGATACAGCTTCATTTGACTTCTTGCCTAAAATAAATATATAATTTGTGTAAGGGGTGTCATAAAGACTGAGATCATACCCAAAGAACCTGACCGGTAATTCAGTGAGGGATAAATGAAAGAAATATACTTATCAACACAAACAACATTAATTATTACTCTAGTGGTAGGAGCATTTTTTATCGCTTTAGGTTTTATAAATTTAAAAAAAATTTCAGATAATAAAAAAAGTCACATAGTTGGTGACAGAAACGAGAGTATTTTCTCATTAACAATGAGTTTATCAGCATCTGCTTTAGGAGCCTGGATATTATTTGGTCCAGCTTCAGCAGCGACCTGGGGAGGAATAGGTGCAGTAATTGGATATGCGTTAGGTACGGCTGCACCTATGTTATTTTTATTAAATTTTGGTCCAAAAATTAGGAGAGAATTTCCTAATGGAATGTCTTTAACTGAGTTTGTAAAAAGAAGGTTTGGAACTAGAATTTTAAAGATAATACTAATTTTAATTTTATTTTATTTAACAATTTTCTTGATAGCCGAAGTAACAGCAATAGCTTTTTTATTAAATTTAATCTCAAAAACACCTTTATGGATAACATCTGGACTAACTTTAATCATATGTCTTTTATATATACTAAGAGGTGGATTTAAGCTTTCAATTATTACAGATAAATATCAATTTCTAATAGTCCTGGGTATAATATTATTTTCTATATTTTTAATTTTAGGAAACTTAGAAATAAATAGTTATGAATTAATTAAAAAAAATTCTACAAAACTCGTAAGTAAAAATTATATCCCAAATTACACTGCTGGACTGACATTTTTTATTGCTGTAGCAGCAACAAATTTATTTCATCAGGGTAATTGGCAACGAGTATTCGCAGCAAGAAACAACCTTATTTTAAAAAAAAGTTTAATTTATTCATCAATTATTTCTTTTTTGATTGTTTTATGGATGGGCTACACAGGTCTTATATCTTTTTCTATCGACCCTAAAATAATAGCTGATTTAGCTTTTTTTAAATTGATGTTATTAAATGATAATGTTTTTATAATTGTTTCTATTTTAGTTTTAGCCTTAGCTTTAACATTAAGCACGATCGACACGTTAATTAATGCTATTTCAAGTCTTATAATAATTGATGGAAAAGAAATTAATAAATTTTTAAGTGGTAGAGAAATAAAAAATAAAAGCAATAAATTAATTTTATTACTATGTATGATTGTTTTTGTTTTTGCTTCTAAAGGTTATAGTATCTTATATTTATTTTTATTCGCTGATCTCCTTTGTTGTGCGGCTGTTGTTACTGTATTCTATGGTTTTTTTAAGAAAAATATTAATACAAGATTATCTTTAATATCAATAATTTTAGGATTAAGCTCAGGATTATTATTTTTCCCAAGTCAGAATTTCCAATCAAGTTTACTAGTGGGAAATATTATGTCTATAGAAAATTTTAGTCCGATTATCTTATCAAACCTACTATTTATCTCATTTATTTTAGCTTTAATTGTACCACTTGTAATAATTACGACTTACTCTTTACGTAATTCGTTAAGATAAATAGATACAGCTATCCAAATTATTATGAAACCAAAAAACTTTTCCAAAGTTAGAATCTCATCAAAATAAGTTATTCCCAAAAGAAATTGAGATGTTGGAGTTAAAAATAAAATCATACTTGCTGGACCGATACCAATAATCTTAAATCCTAAGGTATACAAAAAAAGAGGGACTAAAGTCATAAAGCCAGACCAAAATAAAAAAAAAGATAAAAGAGGTTCTTTATATGAAAAAACATTTAGGTTTAAATTTACTAGGTAAATAAATAATGCAATTGCAATTGGAGAAATTAACAAAGTTTCAATTAACAGTCCTATATCTGATGATACTTTAATTTTTTTTCTTATTAATCCATAAATACTAAAAGTTATTGCAACTGTTAAACCAATCCAAGGTAATTCACCTAACTTTAGTAAAAAGTAAAATAAGGAAATTACAACTAGCATTACAGCAATAAATTGATTTCTATTAAGTTTTTCTTTCAAAAAAACTCTTCCTAAAAAGACACTTATTATTGGATAGATATAATATCCTAAACTTGAGTCTAATAATCTATTTACGCTGACGGCATAAAGCCAGGTGCCCCAATTTATACTTACCAACAAACCTGACAAAAAGAGTAATAATTGATTTTTTCTCTTTTTGAAAATTTTATTAAATTCTGGCCATTTTCTATAAAAACTCGTTGTTAGAATTAATAGAACTGCTGTCCAAATAGTTCTGTGAACAGTTAGTTCTATAAATGATGCAAAAGATACAAATTTGAAAAAAATCGTCCCTACAACACCCCACCAAAGAGATGCAAAAGCTGCATAAAAAATTCCTGATAATTGTTTTTGTTGCATTACAAATTTGGTGCAATATAAGTTAATTTTCTTTATAAAGATACGTAAAGCTTGTGGTGAGATGGGTGAGTTGGTTTAAACCAGGAGTTTGCTAAACTTCCGTAGTATTTAACTATGCTACCGAGGGTTCGAATCCCTCTCTCACCGCCATTTAGTTAAAATAGCTGTCTATTTGAACCGGCTCTTTTCTTAAAATATATTTATAAACATTAATGTTTTCTAGAACTCGTTGAACATAATTTCTAGTTTCTTCAAATCTTATTTGTTCAATCCAGTTAATATAAGAAATTTGACCTTTAGATGGGTCTCCGTTCACTCTTCTCCAAGTTTTAACTCTATTTGGTCCCGCGTTGTACGCAGCAATAGCAAATGGGAAAACACCATTATAATCATTAAGCAATCCATTAAAATAATAAGAGCCAAGTTTAATGTTGTATTCTGGATCTGCAGTTAATCTACTTATACTGTAGGGTAGTTTTGCTTGTTTAGCTACAATCTTAGCAGTATACTTCATTAATTGCATCATTCCTCTAGCTCCAGCCCAACTATTCGCTTTTCTATCAAATTCACTTTCTTGTCTAATTATTGCAAGAACAATTTCTTGTTTAGGCATCTGTTTATTATTTACAATTTTTGGAGTAGCAATCACTGGATAATTATATTTATTCAAAAATCTTTTTTCATAGGATGCTTTCTTTGATATTTGAATTGCAAAATCGTATCTTTCAACAGATGTAGATAACTCTGCTGCTAAAACTTCACTACCTTTTTCAATATTAAGTTCAGCCAAATGTTTAAGAATATCTTTAGCATATTGGCTTGCATCAAGTTCATGTAACAGAATTACATGTTTAATAAGTTTATTTTTTTTAAACTCTTTTTCATAATCCTTATCAAAATTACTTTCGTCTCTTAATTCAAAATTCCCACCAGGATTAACCTTGTTGAAAGCAAGTTGTCCATAGTAGGTCATTGGAAATTTTGCTGCATCTGAATAAAACTTATTTGCAGTTTCTTTTTCATTTAATTTTTCATATGACTCTCCTAACCAATATGCTCCTCTAGCTAAGCTTATCGGATATCCAACATTGTTATAAAAGTTTTGAAAATGACTAATTGCATATTCAGGTGATTTTAAAAATGTTAGAGCTATCCACCCAGATAACCATTCAGCTTCAGCAAAAGATGGACCAGATGATAATGAATGTTCACTTGCTACCTTATATGCTGTCTTATATCTTTTTTTGTAAATTAAACTTCTAGTTACACTTTCTCTCTGTTCCCACCATTTATCTGGTCTTATCATTTGTGACTCAGTTTTATTTGCGTTTTGATATAATATCTCTAAAGATCCCTCTAATCGTCCTCTTCGGTTTCTCCATCTTAATCTATCAAACTCTAGACCAGGATCTTTTTTTAAATATTGAGGCACCTTTGCTATTGCATTGTCTACACCGTAAGAGTTGCTCATTAAAATTTGTCTTGCATTATAAAGAGCCCTTTGATCTGTAGGCAAATACTTAAGCATTCTTTTTAGATCCCAGTATTTCCTTTCCCATGCTAAATAATCTGCTCTTTTTACATGATCATCAGATGTAATAAATTTTTTAAATTTAGCTCTGTAATAACCTAAATCATTCTTTCTAATTTCAGCAGTTATCCATCCGTCTTTTACTAATTCTTTAACTTTTTCTAATTTTCCTTGTTCTAAATAGGCTTCAGCTAATTTAATTTTACCTAAACCTCCTAATGGAGGATATTTTTCAAACCAATTAATTATTGATGTAGGTGAATTATTTCTTAAATATATTTTTTCTTCAGCTAAATATCTTATTCTATTAATTCTTGGATAATAGTCATTCTGTTCTATAAATTTTTTATACTCATTGAAGCTAGCCCCATTTCTGGTTGTTTTTAAATGCATCCAGGTAATAAGTTTTCTAAATTCACTATCTTTAACTCTTTGCGCGCTTTTCAGCGCACTGTTCCATTTTTTTTCTTTTATGAATTTGATTGTTTCTTTTGCTTTCTCAAAGTCCTTTTTGTTTAAAACTTTTGAACTTTCAATTTCTTTAGAGGACACTTTATAAGTAATTGGTTTTTTTTGTGGTAGTACAAATAAAGATACTTTTTTTGTTGTGTTTTCTTTAACATTTTCTTTAGCTAATTCTTTATCGTCTTTTTTTTGCTCACTTACTTCAGGTTTATTATCTACTTTTTTTTCCAAAACCGGTTTTGGTGTTGGCAGATTCTTGTTTAAAACATTTTGTATTTCTTTTTGAGATTTCTTAAAAATGGATGGTTTTTTTTGAGGGAAAATGAAATTTGTTTCAGAATAAACGCTATCAATATTTAAAATTGAGAATAAAACCACTAGACTAATTAATCTATTAAGCATAAGTTTAAGGATATCTACCTTATATTGTTTTATGCTTAAAGGATCAATTGTTGCTTTAATTACTCCATTCAAAGATGATAATCTTGATGAGAACACTTACAGAAATCTTATTAATTATCACTTAAAAAATGGAACTAATGGGTTAGTGCCAGGGGGCACTACTGGAGAATCCCCAACTTTATCTCATAGTGAACATAAAAAAATTATAGAAATCTCAGTAAGTGAGTGCAAAGGTAAAATACCAGTTATAGCAGGAACAGGCTCAAATTCGACAGACGAGGCTGTTGATCTATCTAAGTTTGCCGAGAAAGCCGGATCCGATGCTTTACTTGTAGTAACACCATACTACAACAAACCAACTCAAGAAGGTTTATATCAACACTATAAAAAGATTAATGACAGTGTCGGTATACCAATTATCATTTACAATATTCCATCTAGATCGGTTATAGACATGTCAGTCGAGACAATGTCAAAACTTTACGAACTTAAAAATATAGTTGGAGTTAAGGATGCCACTGGAGATCTAAAAAGAGTTGATCAACAATTAAAAGCCATGGGCAGAGAATTTATTCAACTTACTGGAAATGATGACAATGCTTTAGAATTTAATAAACGAGGTGGAGTTGGAGCAATCGGCGTCACAGCAAATATAGCTGCAAAATTGTCTTCTGATTTTCAAAAAGCTTGCACTAATAATATTAATCAAGCAAATGAAATTGACAAACTTTTACAACCATTACATTCAGCATTATTTATTGAAAGTAATCCCTCCCCAGTTAAATATGCTGCGTCTTTACTAGGCATGTGCAACCCTTCAGTAAGGTTGCCATTAGTCGAGATAAGAGAAGAAACTAAAAAAAAAGTATCTCAGGCACTTAAAGTAGCAAAATTACTTTAATGAAACAGATCAAGTCACCTGGAAAAAAAATAATTTGTTTGAATAGAAAAGCAACTTTTAATTATTTTTTTTTAGAAATTTTCGAAGCAGGAATATCTTTAAAGGGATCTGAGGTAAAGTCTCTTAGAGATGGAAAAGGTAGTATAGCTGACTCTTATGCGATTGATAATAATGGTGAGCTCTTTTTGATTAATTCCCATATACCATTGTATAGACAGTCTTCATATAACAACCATAATCCTAAAAGCGACAGAAAACTTTTGCTAAATAAAAAAGAAATTAATAAACTTATAGGAAGAATAAATCAGGATGGTTTGACTTTAATTCCAACTAAAATGTATTTTAGTAAAGGCAAAGTAAAAGTAGAAATTGCAGTTGCAAAAGGAAAAAAACTCTATGATAAAAGACAAGTCAAGAAGACAAAAGACTGGAACAGAGAAAAGGTAAGATTACTAAGCCGAAACAATAGATGATACACCTTAACTTAGGCTCAAACCTTAATTCAACTTTTGGAACAAGATTTGAAAATATCACTATAGCAATAAATTTATTATTAGAAAGAAAAATTAAAATACTAAAAGTTTCAAATTTTTACGAAACCCCCTCTTATCCTAATCAAAAATTACCAAAATATTTAAATATTGGGGTTCTTGCAGATTTTAAAAATGACCACAACGTACTTTTAAAGAATATAAAATTGATAGAAAAAAAACTTGGAAGAACAAAAACAAAAAAAAATGATCCTAGAGTAATAGATATAGATATAATTGATTTTAAAGGTATTATAAAGGACTCAACTAAATTAAACATACCTCATCCAAAGGCATATCTAAGAAACTTTGTTTTATACCCGATATTAGAAATAGATCCTAATTGGTCACATCCAATTCTTAAGAAAAACGCCCAATTTTTAATAGATAAATTAAGTCAAAAATCTAGGATTGAGATTACAAGATTACATAAAAATGTTAATATTCAAATATGATTAACAATAACGAATTAATTGATCAGATCAAATCTTATAATAAATTCTTAAATTCAGACTCGTTAAATAAAGCTTATAGTTTTGCATTAGCAGCTCATCAAAATCAAAAAAGAGAGGAGGGAGTTCCATATATTATTCATCCTGTGGCTGTTGCAAAAATATTAACTGAATTAAAACTAGATAGCGCTACTATTACAACAGGATTGCTCCATGATACCATCGAAGACACTAATGTAACCTATGAAACTGTAAAAAAAGAATTCGGAGAAGAGGTAGCAAATTTAGTTGATGGTGTCACAAAGATATCAGCACTAGAAAACAAAGCATCGAGCGACTCTAAGGCTGAAAATTTTAGAAAACTAATTTTAGCAACATCCAAAGATATAAGAGTTTTATTAGTTAAGCTTGCAGATAGACTTCATAATATGAGGACGATACAATTTGTTAAAGACAAAGAAAAAATAATTAGAAAAGCAAAAGAAACAATGGAAATTTATGCCCCATTAGCTGATAGAATGGGAATGAACAGAATTAGAGATGAGTTGGAAGACTTATCTTTTTCTGTATTAAATAAACCTGCGAGAGATTTAATTTTAGAAAGATTAAATTTTATCAAAAATAACAAAGACGACACATTTAATTCTATTTCAAAAGAATTAATAGACCTTTTAAAAAAAAATGGAATTACTGCAACAATAGCTGGAAGGGAAAAAACTCCGTTTTCTATTTGGAGAAAGATCCAGAATAAGAAAATCTCTTTAGAACAATTAACAGATATCATTGGTTTCAGGGTAATTGTTAAAACTGTTGAGGACTGTTATAAAACTTTAGGTATATTTCACAGTAGATTTCCAACAATACCAGGAAAGTTTAAAGATTATATATCAACCCCTAAAATAAATAATTACAAATCTATACACACAGCTGTAATAGGTCCAAAAAAAAATCGTATAGAAATACAAATTAGAACCTTTGAAATGAACGAGTTTGCTCAAAGGGGAATAGCATCTCACTGGAAGTATAAATCATCTGAAAAATTTTCTGATTTATCATGGAAAGAATACGATTGGTTGAGAGACTTGGTTGAAATAATAGAGGCAGGAACAAGTCCTGAGCACTATTATGAATTTACCAAATTACAAATGTTTCAGGAAAACGTATTTTGCTTCACACCAAAAGGAGCGGTAATAAAACTTCCAAAGAAAGCTACACCAATTGATTTTGCGTATGCAGTTCATACTAAAATTGGTAACAGTGCTGTAGGTTGCTCAATAAATGGTAGTCATGCTACTTTGCAAACAATTTTAAAGAATGGAGATTTAGTAAATATTGAAACTTCAAAAAATGCTACTCCATCTATGCACTGGCTTATGTCATCTGCTACTGGAAAAGCTCGTTCCGCAATAAGAAGATATTGGCAAGACAAATCAACTGAAAATGTCAACGGAATTGAAAAAAACTATTCAAGCACAATAGAAGTGGATTTACCACACAAACCTGGTGCTTTAGGCCATATAAGTTCTTTAATAGGCCTTAATAAAGGAAATATAATAAACATAGAAATGTTAAAAAGAAAAAAAGAATATTTAACTTTTTCATTCGATTTACAAATTAAAGATTTGAAAAATTTTACAAACTTGATAAGTCAAATAAAGCAAAGTGATTTAAAATTTAAAATTATTCGACATAAACAGAAAAAAAATGCTTTCATCAGAAGAATCTTTGAAAATTTTACGAGAAACTAATGCTCTTTTAGATGGGCATTTTATTTTATCTTCTGGATTGCATAGTCCGTCCTATGTTCAATGTGCTCAATTAATGAGCAAGCCAATCAAAGCAGCTAAAATTTGCACTTCATTATCTGAAAAAATTAAAAAAAACTTTGAAAATTTTGATTTGATTTTATCTCCAGCTATGGGTGGAGTTGTAATTGGTTATGAGATGGGGCGTCTTTTAAATAAAGAAACTATTTTTTCAGAAAGAGTAAGCGGTAAATTACAATTAAGAAGAGATTTTGTAATTAAAAAAAATCAAAAAGTGTTAATAGTAGAAGATGTCATTACAACCGGCAAATCAAGCTTAGAATGCTCAAAAATAGTTTCAGATTTTAATGCAAAAGTTATTGGATTTGCTTGTCTAATAGACAGATCAAAAGGTAATTCGTCTATAAAACAAAAAATTATTTCACAAGTACAACTCAACATTCCTACTTATACTAAGGATAATTTGCCAGAAGATCTTTTAAAAATTCAGGCAGTAAAACCTGGAAGCAGAACTTTATAAATGAATAGGATTAAACTTGGAGTAAATATTGATCACGTAGCTACTGTAAGAAATGCTCGAGGCGATAACTACCCCAGTCCATTACGTGCAGCTATCTTTGCTCAAAAAAGTGGAGCAGATTCTATCACAATTCACCTAAGAGAGGATAGAAGGCATATAAATGATCTAGATCTTAAAAAAATTAAATCTAAACTTAAAATCCCTTTAAATTTAGAAATCGCCGCAACCAAAGAGATGTTAGAAATAGCTTTGAAAAATAAACCAAATTTTATTTGCATTGTACCAGAAAAAAGGGAAGAAATTACCACTGAAGGCGGTCTAAATTTAAAATACAGGAAAGATTTTTTAAAAAAAATAATTTCAAAATTTAAAAAAAATAAATCCAAGGTTAGTTTATTCATTGAACCTAGCATAAGCGATATTAAAGTCTCTAAATCTTTAAATGCAGATACTGTTGAACTACATACGGGAAAATTCTGTAATTTAGTAAATCGAAAAAAAAATTATAAAAGTGAATTAAAAAAAATCAAAAAAGCTGTTATTTTTGGGAACACTTTAGGACTAAATGTTCACGCTGGTCACGGCTTAACTTTTCAATCAGCAAAAATTTTATCAAAAATAAAAGGCATTAAAGAATTTAACATCGGGCATTTTCTGATTGGAGAGTCAATTTTTTTAGGCATGAGAAATACAATTAAAGAATTTAGAAGAATTATAAAATAATGAAAATTTACGGAGTTGGAACAGATATCGTTAAAATTAAAAGAATAAGAGACTCTATCAAAAAAGAATCATTTATTACGAGAATATTTAATGATGTTGAAATTTCAAAATGTAATAAAACAATTAAAAGTTATAATTGCTATGCTAAGAGATTTGCTGCAAAAGAGGCTTTTTCTAAAGCATTAGGAACAGGTATTTCAAAAGGAATAAATTTCAATGAAATAGTAGTCTTAAATGAAAAAAATGGAAAACCATTTATTAAACTTTTAAAAAAAACAAAAGAAAAAGTTGAAAAAAAACTAAAAAAAAAAAAATTTAAAATTTCCTTATCTTTAACTGACGAAGATAAATATGCAGTAGCATTCGTAACAATCTCTATATGAAGAAAAAATTAGTTAATTTAATAATTGAAAATTTAAAAACTCTATTTGGGGCTTTAATAATAGCAATTATTATAAGATCTTTAATTATTCAGCCTTTTTATATTCCTTCTTCCTCCATGGAGCCTACTTTATTAATAGGAGATAGAATTTTTGTAAGCAAATACTCTTATGGTTTTAGCAAACATTCATTTCCATTTAGCCCAAATTTTTCAGATAATCGTTTTTTCTCAAAAAAGCCAGAACAAGGAGATCTAGTTGTTTTTAAAACACCAGCAGATAATAGAACAGATTACATTAAAAGGCTCATTGGTTTGCCAGGAGATGAGATACAATTTGTCGAAGGAGATATTCTGATTAATAAAAAGAAAATCTTAAGAAAAGAAACTAAAATTTCCCAAGCCATAAGATGTGGTAATTATAACTTGGAAACTAAAATTTTCATTGAAACTTTACCGAACGGAGTTAAATATATGGCTGCATATAATAAAAATGGAACATTACAAAATACGAAAAAATTTAAAGTTCCTCAAGATCATTATTTTTTGATGGGTGATAACCGAGATTGTTCAAAAGACAGTCGATTTTTAGATGATGTAGGATACGTTAAAAACTTAAATTTAGTTGGCAAGGCAAGAATAATATTTTTTTCAAACGATACCAAAAAAAGTAGTCTACTAAAATTTTGGAATTTACACGACTCTTTTAGATTTGAAAGAACTTTCCAAGGTTTAAAATGAGCAAATCAACCAAAGAGCTTGAAGAAATTTTAAAATATGATTTCAAAAATAAAAGCTTGTTAAATCAGGCATTAACTCATAAAAGTTTTGATAATAATAATAATAACGAAAAGTTAGAATTTTTAGGTGACAGAGTTTTAGGTCTAATAATTTCAAAAAAACTTATCGACAAATATCCAAATGAGAAAGAGGGAACAATAGATAAAAAATTTGCAAATCTTGTTAATAAAAAAACATGTGTAAATATAGCCAAAAAATTAAATTTAAAAAAATACTTATTTCTTGGTTCCTCCAATAAAAATTTAGAGAGATCAAGTGATAAAATTTTGAGTGACAGTCTCGAAGCTATTGTGGGTGCCATTTATTTAGATGGAGGTCTTAAATATTCAGAAAAATTTATTTTAAATTTTTGGGAAACTTTTATTGATAACTCTATAGTTACACTTATAGATTCAAAAACAAAACTCCAAGAGTACAGTTTAAAAAAATTTAAGATATTACCTAAATATACATTTTTTAAGAAAACTGGACCGCAACATAAACCATTATTCAAAACCGAGGTACAAATACCTGAGTCAAAAAAAATAATCGGAATTGGTTCATCAAAAAAAAATGCACAACAAAATGCAGCTGCCAAATTAATTAAATTATTAGATATATGAATTGGGAAGATGAGTGTTACCTTTTAAGTAAAAGAAAATTCAGAGAGAATGCTAATATAATTAATGTTTTTTCTCCATCTAAAGGGAAAATATCAGGATTAGTTTATGGAGGTAATTCGAGAAAGATAAAAAATTATCTACAATTATCTAACAAGCTTCATATAGTACATAATTCTAAAAATGATAATAAATTAGGATATTTTAAGACAGAACTAATTAAACCAATTTCCCCATTATTTTTTAATGATAAAGAGAGAACTTCTGCTTTGGTATCCATATGCTCAATTTTAAATGTTTTATTACCAGACTCTCAACCTTACAAAAAAATTTATATTTCATTAGAAAATTTCATAAATGCAATAAATTTTGAGAATTGGATAATTTTATTTATTTTTTTTGAATTAAATCTTATTAAGGATCTTGGATTTGATCCAAACCTAGATAAATTTTACCAAACTGATTTAATTGAGGATATTATTAAAGTTAAAATTGATAATTATACTTATGAAATTCCAAAGTTTTTAATCTTAAAAAAATTACCAAATAAACTATCGAACCACATAATAAAAAAATCGTTATATTTTACGAGAAACATAATTCAAAATAAATTTTTTATTCCAAATAATTTACCTTTTCCTAAATCAAGGATATTACTTGAAAATTATTTTTGATTATTGCTTTATTTTTTTCGCAATATCTATTGCGAAATAAGTTACTATAGCACAAGCACCAGCTCTTTTAAAAGATATCAAGCTCTCAATTATTGATTCTTCTGTTAAAATTTTTTTCTCTATAGCATTTTTTATCAAGGAGTACTCGCCTGAAACTTGGTAAGCTATTATTGGTATTTTAAAACTATTTTTTATTTTGCTTATGATATCAAGATATATCAAACCTGGTTTGACCATTATCATATCAGCTCCCTCTTTTATATCTAAACCAACTTCTCTAAAACTTTCAGAAGTATTTTTATAATCCATTTGGTAAGTAGCTTTATCTTTTTTTAATTTTGACTTACTTCCAACTGCATCTCTAAAAGGCCCGTAAAAGCTTGATGCAAATTTAACGGCATATGACAATATACTCACATCCTGAAAATTATTTTTATCTAAGGCTTTTCTTATCACCCCAATTCTTCCATCCATCATATCAGAAGGTGCAATTACATCGCAACCCATCCGAGCCTGTAATAAAGCTTGTTTTACCAAAATCTCAATTGTTTTATCGTTATCGATTTTTCTGTTAATTATAATTCCATCATGACCATGTGACGTATAAGGATCTAAAGCAACATCACACATAATTCCAATTCCAGGAAATTTTTTCTTTATGAATCTTAGACTTTCACAAATCAAATTATTAGGATTAAGAGCCTCTGTACCCAAAATATTTTTTTTTTTATTTGAGATATAAGGAAACAAAGCAATCATTGGTATTTTATTTTTTTTTACTTCTTTTAAAATTTTAGGCAATTTATCAACTGAATATCTTTTAACACCAGGCATTGATTTGATAGAATCAATCTTATTTTTACCTTCCCTTACAAAGATTGGCATTATTAAATCATTGCTTGAAATACTGGTTTCTGAGACTAGTTCCCTCAACCACTTGCTTTTTCTTAACCTTCTAAGCCTAGTTTTTGGGTAAGAACCTAAGATTTTCATGTAAAGCCTGATATTTATAATGCGACAAATATATTATTATAATTTTAATTAGTGTAATTTAATTAATATTTATGAGCAATATAAAATTAAACAAAATCTTTAAAACTGTATGTATTGCCTCAGACCATGCAGGTTTTAGTCTTAAAGAGGACATTAAAGACTTCTTAGTTAATAAAAAAGTTTCTATTTTTGATATTGGTCCATTCAGTGATAAATCAGTCGATTACCCAGATTATGCAAAAAAACTCGGAAATAGAGTAAAATTAAAAAAGAGCGATGTTGGAATACTGGTATGTGGATCTGGCACTGGAATGGCCATAAGTGCCAATAAAATCAAAACAATTAGAGCAGCGGTATGTTATAATTTAAAATCAACTAGATTGTCTAGACAACATAATAATGCTAATATAATAGCATTGGGTTCAAGATTAACAAAAAAAAAACTATCCTTAAAATTAGTTGAGGTTTTTCTTAAAACTAAATTTGAGGGGGGAAGGCATTTAAAAAGAATTAAAAAAATATAAATATGTCTATAGCAGTTAAATTAAATAAATATTTGAATAGCTTTTTCAAATTAGATTTAAAAAACGCCGATAAAGAATTATACAAATCTATTGAAGAAGAATTTATAAGGCAACAGAATCATATAGAGTTGATAGCTTCTGAAAATATTGTTTCAAAAGCTGTATTAGAAGCTCAAGGATCAGTATTAACAAACAAATATGCTGAAGGTTATCCGGGAAAAAGATATTATGGCGGATGTGAACACGTTGACATTTCTGAAAATCTAGCAATCGAGAGAGCTAAAAAATTATTTAATTGTAATTTTGCGAATGTACAACCGCACTCAGGTGCTCAAGCTAATGGCGCAGTGTACCTTGCTTTATTAAAACCTGGTGATACCACATTAGCTATGAGTTTGAATTCTGGCGGACATTTAACTCATGGAGCTAAACCTGCTCAGTCTGGAAAGTGGTTTAATGCTTTACATTACGAGGTTGATAAAAAAACAGGTCTAATTGATTATGAAAGTGTGGAAAAAATTGCCATGGAGAGTAAACCAAAACTTATAATTGCAGGTGGTAGCGCATATTCTAGAGTAATAGATTTTAAAAAGTTTAGAGAAATTTGTGATAAAGTAGGAGCATATCTCCTTGTAGATATGGCACACTTTTCAGGTTTGGTGGCTGGAGGAGCTTATCCTAATCCTACAAAATATGCTGACGTGGTTACATCTACCACTCATAAAGTTTTAAGAGGACCTAGAGGAGGAATAATTTTAACAAATAGAGAAGATTTAATAAAAAAATTTAATAGCGCAATCTTTCCAGGTTTACAAGGCGGACCTCTTATGCATGTAATTGCTGCGAAAGCAGTTTGTTTCAAAGAAGCGTTATCAGAAGATTTTAAAGTGTATACAAATAATGTTATCAACAATGCCAAAATTCTCTCAGAGAGATTAACAGAAAAAGGTTTTAAAATTTTTTCGGGAGGAACAGACACTCATTTAATGCTAATAGATCTTAGGTCATTCGGTGTTACAGGTAAAGATGCTCAAGCATCATTAGGAAGAGCAAACATAACTTGTAACAAAAATGGAATACCATTTGATAGTGAGAGCCCAATGATAACTTCAGGTATTAGGTTAGGTACACCAGCATGCACAACAAGGGGTTTTGGTTCAAATGAATTTAAATTAGTTGGAGATTTAATTTTTAAAGTAGTTGAGGGTCTTAGCAAAAACAAAGAAGATAACTCAAAAATAGAAAAAGAAGTTCAAAAAGAAATAATTGAACTTTGTTCCTCTTTTCCTATATATAGTAGTTAAAGAATTTATGCTTTGTCCATTTTGTAGAGAAAAAGACACTTCAGTAGTTGACTCACGTCCAACAGAAGATGGCACAGCTATAAGGAGAAGAAGATTATGTGGTTGTGAAAGAAAAGAGAGATTCACAACTTTTGAGCGCGTTCAGTTCCAAGAATTGACAGTAATAAAAGGTAATGGAAAAAGAGAGCCTTTTGATAGAGATAAAATTTCTAAATCAATAAGAATAGCCACAAGAAAGAGACCTCTAGACTCCGAGACTATTGAGAAATTTATTTCAAAAATTGTAAGGAATCTTGAGGGACTTGGCGAGAGCGAGATACCAACACCGACCATAGGAAAATTTATTATGGAAGGACTTTCAGTTTTAGATAAAGTTGCCTATGTCAGATTTGCCTCAGTTTACAAAAACTTCAAAGAGGCTAAGGACTTTGAGGAGTTTGTAGGCAATATAGATGACAACAAATCGTAAATTTTATTCAAATTTAGCATTTCATTTGGCTGAAAATCATCTTGGTAAAACAGGGGTTAATCCTTCAGTTGGATGCGTAGTAGTTAAAAATAATTCTGTAATCAGTTCTGGTGTAACAGATATTAATGGGAGACCTCATGCTGAATACATTGCATTGAATAAAAATTTAAATTTCAAAGATAGTGATATGTACGTAACTTTAGAACCTTGTGCTCATCACGGTTTAACTCCGCCGTGTACAGATATTATTAAAAATAAAAAAATTAAAAATGTTTTTTATAATAATAAAGATCCAGACTTAATAACCAGAGGCAAAGCTAAAAAAATATTTAAAACAAAAAAGATTAATTTTAGATTAATCAAAGGGGTAAGAGATTATTTTTACAAATCCTATTTTTTAAATAAAAGAAAAAATTTACCTTTATTAGATGCCAAGTTGGCAATTTCAAAAGATTATAATTCAATAAATATAAAATCTAAAAGAATTACTAATAATAGATCTAAAATTGTGACGTTTTTGTTAAGATCAAAATACGACGGTATAATTTCTACT
>CACLVZ010000005.1 GCA_902610515.1 uncultured Pelagibacteraceae bacterium | reverse complement strand
GATATCTTGAGACAGATAGTGAATGGAAAAGAGAAGAAATATCTCAATATCAAAGTGAGACGGATTGTGAAAAATGCAATGGTATGAGATTAAAAGATGAAGCTCTATGTGTAAAAATTAATAAGTTAAATATCAGTGAGGTAACAGAAAAATCTATTGATGTGGCTCAAAAATGGTTTGCAGATTTAGAAAATGTTTTAAATGAAAAAGAAAAAAAAATAGCTCAGCATATTTTGAAAGAAATAAATGAAAGATTAAACTTTCTTTTGAATGTAGGTTTAAATTATTTAACATTATCTAGAGAGTCAGGCACATTATCGGGTGGAGAAGCTCAACGAATAAGGTTAGCATCTCAAATTGGATCTGGTTTGACCGGTGTTCTTTATGTTTTAGACGAGCCTTCAATAGGTTTACATCAAAGAGACAACAAAAAGTTAATTACAGCTTTAAAAAAATTAAGAGATTTAGGTAATACTGTTATAGTTGTAGAGCATGATATTGAGACAATGGAAAGCTCTGATCATATTATTGATATAGGTCCAGAGGCAGGATTAAAGGGAGGTCAAATAATTGCTGAAGGAGCTGTTGAAAAAATAATAGAGAATGAAAAAAGTATTACTGGGAATTATTTATCCGGAAAAAAATTTATTCCTATTCCAAAGAAAAGGCGATCTGCAAAAAATGGAAGATTTATTGAGATTAGTGGTGCAAGTGGTAATAATTTAAAAAAGGTAAATCTAAAAATTCCTGTTGGAACATTTACTTGTGTCACTGGAGTTTCAGGAAGTGGTAAGTCCACTTTAATACTTCATACTCTATATAATGCATTTAATTTGATGCTAAATAAAAATAAGAGTCGAAAAGTACCAAAAGCTTTTACAGGTTTTAAAGGCACTGAATTGATTGACAAAATTATTGATATTGATCAATCACCTATTGGAAGAACCCCAAGATCAAACCCGGCTACATATACTGGTGCATTTGGTCCAATCAGAGAATGGTTCGCTAATTTACCAGAATCAAAAGCTAGAGGATATAAAGTTGGAAGATATTCTTTTAATGTTAAAGGTGGCAGATGTGAAACTTGTGAGGGTGATGGTGTGTTAACTTATGAAATGCATTTTTTACCTGATGTTTTTATACCCTGTGATACATGTAAAGGTGCAAGATATAATAGAGAAACCTTAGAAATTAGATTTAAAAATAAGAACATTGCTGATGTACTAGATATGACAGTTGATGAAGGATGTGAATTCTTTGAAAATATCCAAAGTATAAAGTCAAAATTAATAACTCTTAAACACGTTGGACTTGGATATATGAAAATTGGTCAACAAGCTACCACACTATCAGGTGGTGAAGCTCAACGAATAAAACTAGCAAAAGAATTATCAAAAAGACCGACTGGTAGAACTTTGTATATTTTAGATGAGCCAACTACTGGGCTACACTCACATGATATAAAAAAATTATTAGAAATATTGCAAGCCTTTGCAAATACTGGGAATACAGTGGTTGTAATTGAGCATAATCTAGATGTAATAAAAACAGCAGATCATATAATAGATATGGGTCCAGAGGGGGGAATCAATGGAGGAAAAATTATTGCTGAAGGAACTCCTGAAAAAGTTTCAAACGTAAAAGATAGTTATACTGGTAAATTTATTAGGGAAATTATAGGAAATGGCTCAATGAAAAAGACTGCTTAAAAATATAATTTATGGTATAAAAATTAATGACAAATATCTTACAATCATTATCAAAAACTGTTCACCTATCATTAGGTATTGCATTTTTATTACTTTTAGGCTTGCATTTTTTTGGTGATGGATTTGTTTTTGATAGATATTTTTTTAGTTGGTTATTTAGGTATTTGCATGTGCTTACAGGAATAATGTGGATAGGTTTGCTTTGGTATTTTAATTTTGTTCAGATTCCATCAATGCCTAATATTCCAGATGAACAAAAACCTGCGATTGGAAAGGTAATAGCACCTAAAGCATTATTTTGGTTTAGATGGGCAGCATTAGGTACGATAATAACAGGATTAATAGTCTCCTATTTACAAGGATATGCTCATCAAGCGATGACGCTAGGAATTGGAAGTGATAATCCTAAAACTACAGCCATTGGTGTTGGCATGTGGCTTGGAATAATAATGGCTTACAATGTATGGTTTGTAATCTGGCCTAATCAAAAGAAGGCTTTAGGAATAGTTGACTCGACACCTGAAGAAAAAACTAAGTCGGCTAGAACAGCTATGCTTTTTTCTAGAGCAAATACTCTTCTCTCTTTTCCAATGTTGTTATCGATGGTAGCAGCTCAAAATCTATATTAATTAGGGTTCAATTCTTTGCTCATCTTTTTCTAAGGTTTTAGAACTAACTTTAAAAAATTTCAAAATTGGAGAAGCAACAAATATTGATGAGTAAGTACCAATTATTACTCCTAAAATCATTGCAAAAGAAAATCCCCTCAATATTTCTCCACCAAGTATATAAATTGATAATAAGGCTAAAAGTGTTGTAACTGATGTTATAATTGTTCTTGCTAGTGTTTCGTTAATTGATAAATTTGAAACATCGCTTATACTTATTTTGCTATATTTAAGTAAATTTTCTCTAATTCGGTCATAAATTACAACTGTATCATTCATTGAATAACCAACAATTGTAAGCACTGCAGCAATAATAGATAAATTTATTTCTAGAGATAATAAAGAAAAGAGACCTAGCGTAATTACTACATCATGTAATAATGCAATAATCGAACCTACGCTAAACTGCCATTCAAACCTAACCCATATATAAAAAAGCATAGCGGCTAAAGCTAAAGATATTGCAATAATAGAGGACTCTAATAATTCTGCACTTACTTTTGGACCAACATTCTCTACTCTCCTAAAATCGATTTCTGAATTTAAATTGTTTTTTAATGTTTTTTTTATACTTGGAATTAGATCACTATTTTTTATATTTTTTTGTTCTACCTTAATCAAATAATCACCATCTTTACCAAATTTCTTAACGTTTATATCTCCTAAATTCATCGAATTTAAAGAATTTCTTATTGAGGAAGCTTTTGTAGATGTGTCAGTTCTCAATTCTATGAGAGTTCCCCCCTTAAAGTCAATTCCATAATTAAGACCTTTAAAAAGGATAAATAGTATACTTATTATAAATACAGTAATTGAAACGATATTTGCTTTTTTAAAACTTGATACAAAATTAATATTTCCAATCATTAAATTTTTACTTCTTTATTTTTATTTTTTAAAACTATAATTGAAGTTAGATGTCTTGCCAAAAAGTATGCTGTAAATAGAGTTGTAATAATTCCAATTCCTAATGTTATTGCAAAACCCTTTACTGGTCCTGAGCCAAATACAAATAAAATAACTGCAGCTATGAGTGTTGTTATATTTGCGTCTAAAACAGTTATTTTTGCTTTAGAATAACCTGAGTCAAATGCATGAATAATTGACTTTTCAGTTTTTAATTCTTCTTTAATTCTTTCAAAAATTAAAACATTTGCATCTACGGCCATACCAACTGTTAAAATTATCCCAGCTATACCTGGTAATGTTAAGGTTGCTTCTAAAATTGTTAGAACACCAATCAACATCAAAAGATTGGCGACTAAGGCTGTATTAGCAACTAGTCCAAAAATTTTATATTTATAAAACATAAATATAATTACTAGTAAAAAACCTACGATAAGTGAAGTTAACCCTGATTTTATAGAGTCCTCACCTAGGTCCGGTCCAACAGTTCTCTCCTCAACAATATCAAGAGGAGTTGGTAATGCGCCTGAGCGAAGTAATAAAGCAAGATCTGTAGCTTCTTGAAATGTAAAGTTTCCTGAAATCACTCCGCTACCAGATGTAATTGGTTCATTTATATTTGGGGCACTAATTATCTTGCCGTCAAGAATTATTGCCAATCTTTTTCCTACATTATCAGTAGTTGCTCTTCCAAATTTTTGAGCACCAAGCCTATCCAAAGTAAAAGATACTGTCGGCTCATTTTCTTGATTTTGAATACTTGGTTGAGCGTCGATTAAGTTTTCTCCACTCATTACTATTCTTTTACTTATTTTTAACATTTCACCAGTTTCAGAAGCTAACTCGTCAACTCCAAACTCAGTATTATTATTAACCAGTCTAAAGTTTAATTGAGCAGTTTTACCCAAGAGTTTCTTAATTCGATCAGGATCTTTTAAGCCAGGTAACTCAACTAAAATTCTTTTTTCTCCTCTTTGTAAGATTGTTGGTTCTTTCGTCCCAACATCATCGATTCTTCGCCTAACAATTTCAATAGACTGTTTTAATGCAGAATTATTAATAGTTAAAAGTCCAAACTTAGAAAAGGAGACTTCAATTTCATTAGTATTTGATTTTTTATAATCTAGTTCAAAAGATCTATAATTATCAATAAAAGGATTTACAATATTATTTTTTTTAGAGAAGAAAACTAATTCAAAAGTATCAACATTGTCTATTTGAAAATTTAATGTTTTTTTATTTATCTTAAAATTAGAATAATTTAAATTATTGTCCTTCAGTAATTTTTTTAAAGGTATTACTTTAGATTGAATTTTTTCTTCAATTAAAGTATCGGAATTTATTTCAAGTAGTAAATAAGAGCCGCCCTGTAAATCTAATCCTAGATTTACTTTTTTATCAATTGGAAATTTTTCAGCTTTTTGAAAATTTAATATTGAAAAAACAGATATAACAATAAAAATTAAATAAATAGAAATAACATTTATTTTAGAAAAGTTTAGCACGAAAAAGAATTATTTTTTTACTTCTTCTTTTTTTAATAAACTTGTTATCGTTGATCTAATAATTTGAACTTTTGTACTTTCTCCAATTATTACCTCTATACGATCATCTTCCATTATACGGTCAACAACACCTATTATTCCACCTGATGTTATTACTTCATCACCCCTCTTTAAAGACTCTACCATGGTTTTGTGATCTTTAACCCTTTTTTGCTGAGGTCTTATTAAGAAAAAGTAAAATATTACAAAAATAAGAATTAATGGTATAAATTGTGCAATTCCTTGTCCACTCATTAAAAAACAATTATAATAAATGTATTAGATTAACAAGTTAAATTTTATCAAATTTTATCTAAATTATTCATATACTTTTTTAAGGCTTCTGGAATTGTAATTGATCCATCTTCATTTTGATTGTTCTCTAACAAAGCTATTATTAATCTTCCAATTGCTAATCCAGAGCCATTTAACGTTCCTACATATTCTTTGCCATTTTGAGATTTATATTTAGCACCCATTCTTCTTGCTTGAAAAGAACCACAAGATGAACAACTCGAAATTTCTCGATATCTGTTTTCAGAAGGCATCCAGACTTCAATATCAAAAGTTTTTTCTGCACTAAAACCCATATCTCCTGAAGATAATAAAACTACTTGAAAGGGTATTTCCAATTTTTCTAATACCTTTTTTGCACAATTTAACATTCTATTAAGTTCTATGATACAATTTTTAGGCTCAACAATACTTACCAGCTCAACTTTGTAAAATTGATGCTGTCTGATCATTCCTTTTGTATCTTTTCCATAACTACCTGCTTCTTTTCTGAAACAAGGTGTGGATGCTACAAATCTTTTAGGCAAATCCTCTCTATTTATTAAGGATTCTCTCACTAAATTAGTTAAAACTACCTCGGCTGTAGGGATTAGATATTTTCTCTGATCTGAATTATCAAATTTAATTTCAAATTGATCCTCTTCAAATTTTGGCAGCTGACCGGTACCGAACATAACTTCTTCATTGACAATTAGAGGAGGAGAGATTTCGGTATAATTAAATTCTAAAGTATGCAAATCAAGCATAAAATTTATTAGGGCTCTTTCTAAAAGAGCAACTGTGCTTTTGAGAGTTACAAATCTTGAACCAGATAATTTTACTGACGTAGTAAAATCAATGTTATTCTTTATTGAACCAATTTCTGTGTGAGATTTTGGTTTAAAAGAAAATTTTTTAACTGTTCCAAATTGTTCAACTAATCTATTTGACTTATCATCTTTGCCTATTGGCACATCATCTAAGGCTAAGTTGGGTAAAATATATAACAGATTATTTAATTTCTCTTGAGCTTTTAATTGCTCTCTCGAAACTTTAATTATATCTTGAGAAATTAATTTAGATTTTTCAAAATTAGACTTATCTGCAGATCTAGATAAACTTTTTTTTTCCTGTTCTAATTTTTCTTTCTTAGTTATTAGTTTTCTGTTGTCTTCATCTAAACTTTTAAACAAATCTATACTTAAATCAAAATTTCTATCTGATAACTTCTTTTTAAATTTTATTAAGTCTTTTCTTAAATCTTTAATGTTATGCATTTTCTATATTTTCATTTTTTTTTTCAGTGAATCGAACTGTAAATATAGATAATTCATAGAGTAATAACAAAGGGATTGCTAGACCAACTTGTGTAATAGGGTCTGGAGGTGTTAAAATTGCAGCTAATGCAAAGATAATTACAACTACATATCTACGCCTTTTTTTTAAATATTCGGAATTTACAATTCCTATTCTTGCTAATAAATTTAATAATATTGGTAATTGAAAACTTATTCCAAAAGCAAAAATTAATCTCATAATAAGAGACAAGTACTCATTGACTTTTGCCTCTAATTGTATTGGCAAACTTGTGCTGGATCCGAACGACTCAAATGATAAGAAAAACTTGATTGCTAATGGCATTACTAAATAATAAACAAGAAGACCTCCAATTAAAAAAAGTATAGGTGTTGAAATTAAATATGGTAGTAAAGCTTTTTTTTCATTTTTATATAGACCAGGAGCAATAAATTTATAGATTTGTATTAATAAAAATGGACTACCTGTAAAGATTGCTGCAAAAAAAGCAACTTTTATGTAAGTAATAAAAGTTTCATGTAAAGCTGTAAATATTAAACGTCTAGAAATTTGATCATCTTTTACAGCATTAGCATAAGGTTCTACTAAAAAATTATAAATGTGTTCAGCAAAAATGTATGAAACTATGAATGCTGCAAAAATAAATATTAATGAATTTAATAGTCTTGATCGCAGTTCTACAAAATGACTTGTAAAAGAATTACTATCAGCCATTTTTATCTAAATCTTTTTTAATTTTGTTATTCTTTTGAACTTTTTCCTCTAAATCTATGTCTTCAGTAACTGCTGATACTTCTTTTTGAAAATTACTTAAAGTGTTTTTAATTCTACCTATGAAAGAACCAATTTTTTTGAGAGCAATGGGAAATTCTTTGGGGCCTAAAATTAATATTGAAATGATTATAATTGATACAATCTCTAACCATCCAATTTGAGGCATTTTTGTTATTTATTTTCAGTGTCAGAGTTGTCAGACTTAGAATTGTCGTCTTGATTTGTTGTCGAATTATCATCAGACAACCCTTTTTTAAAACTCTTGATTCCTTTAGCAACATCGCCCATTAAACTTGATATCTTCCCTCTACCAAAGAGTAAAACAACAAGCACCACAACAATAGCAATTTGCCAAAAACTAATTCCCATAATTTTAAATATATACAATAAAAAGACTTAAATAAATATACTTATTTTTCTTCATCAGGAGCTTTTTTAATAGCTTCATCAATATCTTCATAAATGTTCTGCTTTTCAGATATAGACTGTTCTTTAAAGAATTTTCCAGTACCAAAAATAGATTTATCTATAGTAGAAGTATCGATTAAGCCTGCAGATCCAAGCTCCTCAATAGTGGGTAAATCAGATAATTTTTGAATATTAAAATGATTTAAAAAATTTTCAGTGGTAGCGTATTGTATAGGTTTACCAGGCACGTCCTTTCTTCCCGATGGTCTAACCCAGTCTAGCTCTAATAATGTTTCTAAAGTATTAGACGCAAATGATACACCTCTAATTTCCTCTATCTCAGATCTTGTAACGGGTTGGTGATATACAATTATAGATAATGTTTCTATTGTAGCTTTTGACAACTTTTTTTGAGTAGATTTTTGCAGTGCCATTAGTTTTGATAAATCACTTGCGGTTCTGAAAGACCATTTACTTTTAATACAAACTAAATTTATTCCTCTTTTTTTATATATTTCTTGAAGGTTCTCTAGAACTTTATTTAAATTAGTTGAAGTTTGCAGTCTTTTCTCAATAGTTTCAACATCAAGTGGTTCTGAAGCAGCGAATAGAATTGCTTCAACTTGTCTTTCAAGTTTTGTGGGAGAAGTTGGAAAATCAATAATGTTAGCTTTTTTTTTATTTTTCATTTTATGATTTTTTAATTAGTAATTTATCAAAACTTTGTTTTTGGAATACAGATACAACGCCCTCTTTTGTTAACTCAAGACTTGCTGCAAAAATACCAGCAATTCCAGTTCTATTCATTTTATTATCTATATAAAATTTTGGAATGAGCTCAACTATATGTTTCCAATCAGTAATTTTATCAAGATTATTTTTTATTTGTTTTATGCCCTCTTCTGTTGTGAAAACAGGTAATTTTGGAATACTTATATTTTGGAAAGTTTTCTGCATTTGAATAAATGAATATGTTTTAAGTAATTCATATAATGTTACGTCATAAACTGGTGTATTTATTGATCTTATCCCACCTTTCATGCCTCTAGTAAAAATATGAACACCTAACCTTTTTTTTTTAAGCATTTGATCCGATAAGATTCTTATTAATTCTAATTTTTTTAATTGAAGTTTTAATTTTTCAGCTACTTCTAAGGCTTTAAAATCATCTTCTTCATCGTCAGGCAGTAAAAGTTTTGATTTCAAATAAGCTAACCATGTAGCCATTAATAAAAACTCTGATGCAGTTTCTAAATTTAACTCTTTTTGATTTTTAATAAATTCTAAAAATTGATCAGCTAATTTTGTTATAGATATGTGTACTAAATCAACTTTTTGTTTTTTTGCTAAATCAAGAAGAACTTCTAAGGGTCCGCTATAATTGGGTATATCAACTGATAAATTAGTTAAATTATTTGATTCCATAAGTAATTTTACCTTAAAAATTTATAAAATTCCGAAGTTTTTTTAGATGTAAAATCATCAATGTATGGTATGGATTTTAACAATTTCTTGTTTTCTGCACTTTTTCCTGCACAATATAAAACAAGATTACAACCTGCTTCTAATGATTTAAATGCATTTTTAACCAAATCATACTTTAATGCCTTCATAGATATATCATCAGAAATTATTATGCCATTAAATTTAATTTTTTTTCTAATTATGTTTTTAATAATTTTTTTTGAAAATGTAGCAACATTTATTTTATCTATTTTTTTATATAAAATATGAGCTGTCATCGCTAATTTAGCTTTTGAAGATTTGAATGGATAAAAGTCAATATTATTTAATTTTTTTAAATTCATCTCTACTTTTGGGGTTACTGAATGACTATCCTTTGTTGAAACTCCGTGTCCAGGTATATGTTTTATTACGGCAGCAATTTTATTGTTATGTAAATAATTAACAGTTAATTTTCCCAGATTTTTAACAATTTTTTTATCTTTTGAAAAACTTCGTTTTCCAATTACTTTATTAGTTGAGTTTCTTAAAACATCTAAAACTGGTATTGTATTAATATTAATCCCTAGCTCTAACAAGATTTTGCTTAATGAATCAATATATTGTTTATATATTTTTATACAAAAATTTCTATCAACTTTGAATAAACATCCAAAAAAAGTACAATTAAAATTATGATTAATTATACTCTTTAATCTTGACACTGTTTTACCCTCTTCATCGATCATAATGGGAAAGTGTTTATTTTTTGATAGTATTTTAATTTGATTTGTGAGCTGTTTTATTTGAACAAAAGATTTTAAATTTCTTTTAAATAAAATAATGCCCCAGGGATTTTCTTCTCTTAAAATTTTTTTTTCAAATTTTGATAATTTTGTGCCTTTAATACTTATAATTATCGCTTTTTTTTTCATTTTATTTTAATAAATTCCAAAAATTTCGGTTTTTTTCTTGATTAATACTATCATCAATTGAATTATTAAATTCTATTACATTATCAGTATCATTTGTCAAAATTGGTAAATTGTTTATTTTGCTTTTAAGAATTTGATCTATATTTGAACGATTAAAATTTTTAGTATCTAAATTTTTATTTGAAGAATAATACTTAAAGATTGATATTATAAATATCCCAATTAATAACAGCATAAATATATTAATGGATTTTTTCATTACATTTTTTCAGGTAGTGAAACCCCAAGAATTTTCATTCCATTTTTTATGACTATTGCAATAAGTAAAATATATATTAAAGAATCCTTTTTTTTAATCCTTCCATTTTGCAAAAGTTTAAATTTGCTATTTTCATTTCCTTTGCTCCAATAAGAATGAAATAATGTTGATAAATCATATAAATAAAAAGGAATTTTATGAGGTTCTAATTTATAAGATGCAGATTCAATTATTTTTGGCCACTCAAATATTTTTCTCAATATTTTATCTTCATATTCATTTGGTTGAAAAGTTTGGGTGTCAATTGAAACTAAATCATTTAAATTAATTTTAAGTGTTCTTATAATTGAATTAATTCTGGCGTATGCGTATTGTACGTAAAAAACTGGATTATCTTTTGTTTTTTCTTTTACCTTTTCAAAATCAAAATCTAGCTCAACGTCATTACTTCTATTTAACATCATAAATCTTATTGAGTCTTTGTTAACTTCATTCAATAGTTCGTTAGCAGAGATAAAATCACCTGCCCTTTTTGACATTTTAAAGGGTTGCCCGTTTTTATAAAGTTTAACTAACTGACAAACTTTACAATTCAGTTTTACTTTTTTATTAGATAAAGCTGAAACGGCGCCAGTAATTCTTTTAATGTATCCTGTATGATCGGCACCAAGGATGTTTATTAAATTGTCATATTTCTTTAATATTTTATCGTAATGATATGCAACATCATTTGCAAAGTAGGTCCAAGATCCGTCATTCTTTTGCAATGCTCTATCTGTGTCATCCCCAAACTCTGTTGATTTAAATAAAAGTCTTTTAATTTTTTTCCAATCTTTAGGTATTTCACCTTTTGGTGGGTTAAGGTAACCTTCCTCTACAAAATTTTTACTTTGAAGATCTTTTACTGCTTTACCTACCAAGTTTTGTTTAACCAAATCTGATTCTGAGGAGAAATTATCATGCTGTATGCCAAGTTTTTTTAAATCATTTTTAATTGAAGTCATTGACTCTTGTAGAGAAATTTTTTTTAATTCCTCGAAACAATTATCAAGATTTTCAATATTAATATTTTTATTATTTTTAAGAATATTTTTAGCAATTTCCTTTATATACTCTCCAGGATATAAATTTTTTTTTAAAATAAATTTATCTTTAAATTTAACTTCTCTCATTCTGAAATAAACCGACTCTACGAAATTGTAGATTTGATTTCCGTAATCATTTATATAATATTCTTTTACTACCTTGTTCCCGTTAAAAGATAACAAGTTAGATAAAACATCGCCGAAAACAGCTCCTCTACAATGCCCTACATGCATTGGACCTGTTGGATTAGCTGAAACAAATTCTATATTATAAGTTTTGTTTGATTGCTTTGATCCATATTTTTCTTTATTTTTTAATATATTATTTATATTTACAACATAACCATCTTTAGAAAGTTTAATATTTAAAAATCCAGGCCCCGCTATGTCTACCTCTTCAAAGTCACTTATTTTTGATAATAATAAATTTTTAATCTCCTTGGCTAAGTTAATCGGATTGAGATTATTTGTTTTAGCCAAAACCAGTGAAGCATTGGATGATAAATCATAATCTAAATGATCTGGGGGAACTTCTAAATTTATATTATCTAGATTTTCTAAAACTGATAGTTTTAAATTTTTTTTATTATCTATAATAATTTTACTTATTTTTGATAAATAGTTTTCAAATATATTCATTTAATCTTATTGTGTAGATTTATTGCATATCTATCAGTCATACCAGCTATAAAATCACAAATTGATCTAGCAATATTATTTTTATCATACTTACTCACATTAATATATTTATTGGGATTTTTTTTTATAGATGTAAATAATTGTTTGATAATTTTTTTTCCGTATTTTGTGTTAGATTTTACATTCTTATGATAATACATTTTTTTTCTTAAAAAATATTTTATCTTTTTATCAAATTTTTGCATGTTATTTGAAAAAGTTACAAGTGGGTATTTGGATTTTAAAACATCATTCAAATTTCTAACTTTGTTTTTTTTAATATTTTTTTGAGTTGTTATGATCAGATCTTTTACCATCTCATTAATTATTTCTCTTACTATTTGTCTTATAACCAATTCTATTGAATATTTATTTATTTTTTTTTGGTGCTTTAAAACAATTTTGTTAAGTATTGGGATATGTTCTAAATCTTTTAGATAAAATAAATTTGATTTTAAGCCGTCTTCTAGATCATGACTATTGTATGCTATATCGTCAGAAATTGAAGCTATTTGTGCCTCTAATGATGGGCTCAAAGAAAAATTAATTTTATTTTTAAAATAATTTATTTCTAAAATATTTTTATATTTTTTTAAATCATTAATTGGACCATTATGTTTGATTAATCCATCTAATGTTTCTAAAGTAAGATTAAGGCCTTTAAATTTATAATATCTATTTTCTAAAAATAAAATAGTTCTTAATGTTTGAATGTTATGGTCAAATCCTCCAAATTTTTTCATACAATCATTTAGTGCCTCCTCTCCTGCATGACCGAATGGTGTGTGACCGAGGTCATGCGCCAAGCTAAGAGTTTCACATAAATCCTCATTCAAATTAAAAAATTTAGATAAAGTTCTGGCTATTTGGGCTACTTCAAGAGAGTGTGTAATTCTAGTTCTAAAATGATCCCCTGTAGTATTTACAAAAACTTGAGTTTTATGCTTGAGTCTCCTAAAAGCAGTTGAATGAATTATTCTGTCTCTGTCTCTTTGAAAGTCTGATCTTAAGTAAGTTTTTTTTTCTTTGAAAAACCTACCCTTTGACTTTAATGGCACTGCTAATTTAGATAAAGTTTGGATTGAATTTTTTTGCATGCTTACTATATAGATAATATACTAAATAATTATGGAAAAAAAATTAGAATTTACTGATAGTGCAAAAACTCAGATAGAAAAAATCACTAAAAGTGACGAAAAGAAATATTTCAGAATAGCTGTTCAAGGTGGTGGTTGCTCAGGATTTAAATATAATTTTAGCTTTGACGATAAAGTTGAAAAAGATGATATTTTATTCGATAAAGCTATAATTGATAAACATTCACTTGATATAATTGCAGGGTCGATAGTAGATTTTAAGAAAGAAATGATTGGTGAGTCTTTTTCTATAAAAAACCCTAAAGCATCCGCATCATGTGGATGTGGTCTCTCTTTTTCAGTTTAATGAAAATAACTTCATGGAACGTGAATTCAGTAAGAGCAAGAATTACTAATATTAAAGATTATATAAAGCAAGCAAGTCCTGATATTTTATTTCTACAAGAGATTAAAACACAAGATGAAAGTTTTCCGTATGATGAATTTAAAAAAATTGGATATAAGTCTCATGTTTTCGGACAAAAAAGTTACAATGGTGTTGCAATTATTTCCAAAATTGAAATTAAAAATGTTAAAAAGGATTTAATTAAAGATGATTTAAATCAATCAAGAATTATTTCAGGGGAAATTTTATTAAAAAAAAAGAAAATTAATTTAATAAATATTTATGTACCAAATGGAAATCCTATTGATACAGATAAGTATGATTATAAGAAAAAGTGGCTTAAAAAATTTATAACAACAATAAAAAAAGAGCTTCATAAAAATTCAAATGTATTAATTGCTGGAGATTTTAATATAATTCCAGAAGAATTAGACGTTTATGATTTTAAAAGATACGAAAACGACGCTCTTGGAAAATTAGAAATAAGAAAAAAGTTTCGTGAGTTACTAAATTTAGGATTTAAAGATGTCTATCGCGACAAAAATAAAAATAAACAAGAATATACTTTTTGGGATTATTTTGCTGGTTCATGGCAAAAAAATTATGGGATGAGAATAGATCACTTTTTATTGTCAAATAATCTATTAGACAATATTATTTCGATTAATATTAATAAAGATCCCAGATCAAAAATAAAACCTTCTGATCATACCCCGATAGAACTGAAAATTAATTAACTCTTCCATATATATCTTCATATCTTACAATATCTGTTTCTTTTAAAATTGAGCCGAGCTGGGCTTCCATTATTTTTATTGTTTTTTTATTTTGGTTTTGAATTCTATGAATAGCACCCTTAGGAATAAAAATAGTTTCATAAGGTTTTTTCAAAAATGATCTTTTATTTAAAGTAATTTTAGGAATACCTTGAGTCACGACCCAATGTTCAGATCTATGAAAGTGTTTCTGTAAACTTAAAACACCATTTGGTTTAACATTTAGTTCTTTAATTAAGAAGTTGTTTCCATTATATAAATTCGTATAACTCCCCCAAGGTCTTTTAAAAATATTTTTTTTCTTTAAGTACTTACTTTTATTTTTTTTAAACATTAAAAGAATTTCTTTCCAGCTTCCTAGATCTGACCATTGAATATTTAATTTTATAGCATTAATTTTTTTCGTTTTTTCTAAAATTGCATAATCAAAAGATTTAGAAGGATTTTTGATAAAAGCTTTTTTGTTAAGATAATAAATACTATTTTTTCGTTTACTTGTACTTACTGCTAATAAAGAGTTTTTATAAATTTTTTTTTGATATCTAATGAAATTGTTAATTAATGAATCTTTTCTCAAAAAAAACATACCAGAGTTCCAATACCCACCTTTTTTAATAATTGTTTTAGCTTTAGATAAATTTGGTTTTTCAATAAATCTTGAAACTTGATTTAAGTTATTTATTTTTTTTGTAATAAAATAGCCATATTGATCAGAAATAGAGCTCGGTTTAATACCAAAAATAAAAATATTTTTATCATTAAGAAATTTTTTATGTTTCTTAATTTCGTGATTAAATTTTTCTTTTTTTTCAATTAAATGATCTGAAGATAAAAAGACTAATGGTTGTTTATCTGGAATTTCTTTTATAAGTGCAGATGTTAAAATTGCAGGAGCTGTATTTTTCTTGGCTGGCTCAAGTACTATCCTATATTTAGTAATTCCTTTATTTTTTAAGTTTTTTTTAATATCTTTTAAATATTTTAAGTTAGTGCTTATAATTGGATAATCAAAGAATGGGTTTTTAATCCGCTCAAGTGTTTTTCCGAACAATGTCCATCCGCCAAAATCTATAAATTGTTTAGCTTTGTGGTTTTTACTGTCAGACCAAAGTCTAGTTCCAGCACCACCACACAAAATAACTGGTCTAATTTTCATTAAATTTTGGAATAATCTTTTACTTCTTTTTTCTTACCAGGGTGTGTTGGTGCTCCTAAATAAGCTGGTCCTACAGTTTGAGCATATTTCCACAAAGTTCCTGAACCAAATTGGGATTTTTTTGCTTTCCATTTTTTTCTTCTAGCGGTCATCTGTGCTTTGGTCAGTCTAACATTTATAGTTCCTTTTTTTGCATCAATATCTATTTTGTCTCCATTTTTAAGTAAAGCTATAGGTCCGCCTAAAGCAGCCTCTGGTCCGACATGACCAACGCAAAACCCCCTAGTTGCCCCTGAAAATCTTCCATCGGTTATTAAAGCAACTTTTTCTCCTTTACCTTGACCGTAAATTGCTCCAGTTGTAGATAACATTTCACGCATGCCTGGTCCACCTCTAGGTCCTTCGTATCTTATTATAATTACATCACCGTCTTTATACTTTTTTGTTTGAACAGCTTTCATTGCATCTTCCTCGTTGTCAAAACATCTTGCTGTCCCAGAAAATTGTAATTTCTTTAAACCTGCTATTTTTACAATAGCGCCTTCGGGAGCTAAATTTCCTTTCAATCCAACGACACCGCCATCTGGTGATAAAGGATTGTCATATTCTCTTAAAACTTTTTGATTCTTGTTAAATTTAATATCTTTTAAATTTTCTTTCATTGTTTTGCCTGTAACAGTTAGACAATCCCCGTGGATATATCCACCATCAAACAAGGTCTTAAGAAGCATTGGAACGCCACCTGCTTCCCACATGTCTTTTGCTACGTATTTTCCTCCAGGCTTTAAATCAGCAAGATAAGGAGTTTTTTTAAATATTTTTGCAACGTCCATTAAATCAAATTTTACTCCGATCTCATTAGCTAGTGCAGGTAAATGAAGGGCTGCATTAGTAGAGCCTCCAGTTGCAGCCACTATTGTTGCTGCGTTTTCTAGAGATTTTTTAGTAACTATTTCTCTTGGTTTAATTTTTTTTTCTAATAAATTCATTACCGCTTGACCACTTTCATAAGCATATTTATCTCTTTCCTCATAAGGGGCCGGTGTCCCAGCTGAATAAGGTAAAGCCAATCCTATCGCTTCCGATACACACGCCATTGTGTTAGCTGTAAATTGACCTCCACAAGCACCAGCACTTGGACAAGCTACTAATTCTAATTCTCTTAATTCTTCAGAAGACATTTTACCTGAGGAATGTTTGCCTACTGCTTCAAATACATCTACAACTGTAACATCTTTTCCTTTGAATTTTCCTGGCAAAATTGATCCACCATAAATAAATACACTAGGTACATTTAATCTCAACATAGACATCATCAAACCTGGAAGAGATTTATCACATCCAGCAATACCAACTAATGCATCATAACAATGTCCTCTAACTGTCAGTTCAGCTGAGTCAGCTATGACTTCTCTTGAAATTAAAGATGATTTCATTCCCTCATGACCCATGGCAATACCATCTGTTACAGTTATAGTGCAAAATTCTCTAGGTGTTCCACCAGATTGTTTTACTCCTTTTTTTACAGACTGTGCCTGTCGCATTAAAGCTGTATTACAGGGTGCAGCTTCGTTCCAAGTGGATACTACTCCTACAAATGGCTTCGCTACATCCTGTTCGGTTTCTCCCATTGCATAGTAAAAAGATCTATGTGGAGCTCTATCTGGGCCTAAAGAAGTATGACGACTGGGTAGTTTTTTTTTATCAATTTTAGACATTTAATTAATACTAGATACAATACTTCTTAATTTTCCATCTTCAATAGTTAATTCTTTAACTAAATTTTTATCATTTTGTACTATTTCTTTAGGTGCATTTGTCACATAAGCCTTATTTTTGAGCTTATTATTTAAACTAGCAATTTGTTTATTAATTGTCTCAATTTTTTGTAAAATTCTCTCTTTTTGAGATGCTAAGTTTACATCCTCATTAAAATTTAATGAAAGTTTTTCCTTAAGAACTAGAATATCTATTGAATTTTTATCTTTTATCTTTGTTGTGAAGACATTATTTACTCTACCAACTTGTTTTATCAAATTTATATTTTTATTTACCAATTTCTTTAACTTTCCTGATTTATCATCAAAAATTATGTCACAATGTAATTTTGGAGTAATTTTCAACTCTGCTTTAGTAGATCTAATGTTAGAAATTATTTCAATTAAATCATTTATATCATTTTGATTTTTTCCAAATTTACCAATTATCTTAAAATCTGGCCAACTAGAACTAATTAAATAAGTATTGAAAATTTTTTTATAAGTATTTAAAGACCACAAGTTTTCAGTGAAAAAAGGGATAAAAGGGTGAAGAATTCTAAGAATATTTGCCATCATAAAAGATGAAAAAGCTTTAGCTTCTTTAATTTCATTTTTATTTTTTGAATTAAAAATAGGTTTTAAGAACTCTAAATACCAATCGCAATAAGAATGCCAAACAAATTGATATGCATACTTAGCAGCCTCATCAAACCTAAATATTTCAATGTTTTTCGTGATTAAATTTTGTGTTTTTATAAATTCGTTGTAAATCCAATGGTTTATTGGAAGTTTAATTGAGGTCAAATTTATTTTTTTATTTAATTTACAATTATTAAGTTTTAAAAAATTATTTGCGCTCCAAATTTTTGTTATAAAGTTTCTATTTCCAGTAACTCTATCTTTTGATAATTTTACATCTCTTCCTGGAGAGGCCATCGAAATTAAAGTAAATCTTAAACTATCTGCTCCATATTCATTTATTAAATCTAATGGATCGATCACATTACCTTTTGACTTTGACATTTTCTGCCCCTTTTCATCTCTTACCAAGGCATGAACATATACTTTATGAAAAGGTGTATTTTTTTTAAAATAATTTCCCATCATCAACATCCTTGCTACCCAAAAGAAAATTATATCAAAACCAGTAACAAGAACTGAAGTTGGGTAAAATTTATTAAGTTCTTCAGTTTTATTTGGCCACCCAAGAGTCGCAAAAGGCCATAGAGCTGATGAAAACCAAGTATCTAAAACATCTGTTTCCTGTCTTAATTTAAATTGTTTATTTTTATTTTTTTTCTTTGCTAGTTTTACTGCATCTTTTTCACTTTCAGCTACAAAAATATTTCCATTTTCATCATACCAAGCAGGTATTCTATGACCCCACCAAATCTGCCGAGATATACACCAGGGCTCAATATCATTCATCCATTGAAAAAATGTTTTAGACCAGTTGCTTGGAAAAAAAGTAGTTTTGCCCTCTTTTACTATCTTAATTGGTTTTTTGGATAATTTTTTGGCATCGACAAACCATTGCTTTGTTAGGCGAGGTTCGATTATAGTGTTTGATCTATCTCCATATGGAACTTTATTTTTAATATTTTCGATTTTTACAAGAGAACCTTTATCTTTTAATTTTTTAATTATAAGTTTCCTTGCTTCAAATCTGTCTAAACCATGAAACTCTTTAATCCCATTTTTGTTTATTTTACCATTCTCTTCAAAAATATTTATTATTTCTAATTTATTTCTCTTGCCTACTTCATAATCATTGAAATCATGTGCTGGTGTAATTTTTACTGCTCCTGAACCTTGTTCCGGATCAGCGTAATTGTCAGAAATAATTTTGACAGTTCTATCAACAATTGGAATAAGAACATTTTTTCCAACCAAATTAACATATCTTTCATCCTTTGGATTTACAGCGACCGCAGTATCTCCCATCATTGTTTCTGGTCTGGTGGTGGCAATAGTGATTTTTTGATCAGAGTTCTCTATTGTATAATCAATGTAATACAATTGAGATTGAACATCTTTTTGGTTTACTTCCAAGTCAGAAATAGCAGTTTGAAGTTTAGTATCCCAATTAACTAATTTTTTATCCTTGTAAATCAGCTTATTGTTATAAAGATCAACAAAAACTTTAATTACAGCTTCAGAAAGATCCTTATCCATGGTGAACCTCGTTCTTGACCAATCACACGAACAACCTAATTTCTTAAGTTGATCTAAAATTATTCCACCAGATTCCTCTTTCCAATCCCATATTTTTTTAATAAATTTTTCTCTTCCTAAATCATTTTTTTTAATTCCTTCTTTTAAAAGGTTATTTTCAACAACTGCTTGTGTTGCGATTCCAGCATGGTCTGTTCCAGGTTGCCATAGAGTTTCGAGGCCTTTCATTCTATAAAATCTAACTAAAACATCTTGTAGACTATTGTTTAGGGCATGTCCCATATGTAATCTGCCAGTTACATTAGGTGGAGGAATTACTATAGAAAATTTTTTATTTGATTTGTTCGGTTTTGGTTTGAATAAGTCTTTTTTAATCCAAAAATCTGAGATTTTTTTTTCTTCTTTACTATGATTATATTTTTTAAATTCCATTTTTTTGATATCTAGAGATATATATCAGATTTCAATAACTATTAAGTTTAAAATCTAGGTATAAGGCAGCAGTCCAAGAAAAATTTTTAGCACCCATTCCTAAACCTGATTTACAACTGTAATATTCTCGAAATTTTTTTTTTTCAACTAAATTCAAGGTTTTTTTTCTTATTATTTCTGCAAACTTCTTATCTTTATTTTTTAAGCCTTGATATATAATCCAGTTGCAATTAACCCATACCGGTCCTCTCCAGTATCGTTTCTCTTCGAATGATTTATGTTTAGAATTTATTGAAGGAAAGAGATATTTATGATTTTTATTATATTTTTTTAAACTTTTTATTAATAATCTATTAATTGAATTATTATTTAAATCAGCAAATAGCATAAAAAAATTAGTTATTGAAGGTATATCTACTAAACTATTATTTCTTATATCTTTATTCTTAAATGACATTTTTTTTGAATTAAATAATTTTACAAGTTTACTCTCATTTAAAAGAATATATTTTTTTATTAAAGTATTTCTTTTATCTATACATTTAAGTAAAAAATCCGTATCTTTTAAAGCTTTTAGGAAAAGTGAATTAAATCCAACATCTACAACATTAAATTTTGATTTGAAGTAAAGTTTTTTTGGATCATAATTCATTTCTTTTAAATGATTTTTAATAGTTACATATCTATCATAATCAATTTTTAAAGGTCTTTGGCTTTGATTGACAATTTTATTATCCTTTCTCTTATAATTAAGATTTAAATCTGTTTTGATCTTACTCATCGGTTTATCCCATAAAGGAGAATTATCATAACCGCTTTCCCATGGATGAAGTATAGAAATTAAACCAGTGCGTTTAGGATCTCTGTATCTAATAAACCATTCTAAACATTTTTTAATCTTTAAAATCAAAGGCTTAAATTTTTTTATTTTCTTTTTTGAAAATTTTTGTCTTTCAAAAATTATCCTTAATATACTTGCCAATATCGGTGGTTGAGTTATCCCAGATGAGGAAACTTTTTTACCACAATTCCAAGCTTTATAGTTAGGAGTATAATTTAAATCTTTTATATGGAAAAGAATGTGTGGTATCATTCCGTCATCCCATTGTCCTGAAATCAAAGTTTCAAGTTCTTCAAATGAATAGTCTAAATTAAAATTAGAATATCCTAATGCAATAAAAGCTGAGTCCCAATTCCATTGGGCTGGATAAAGTTTAGTATTAGTAGGTAAAGTATAATTTAATCTTCTATTATTTATTAAGGTTCTCTTTGCTTCTTTAATTGAGCTATTCATTATAATTGAGCTATTCATTATCCTTTAACACTTCCGGCTGTTAAACCGCTTACTAAATATTTTTCAAAATATATGAAAATTAAAAGTATTGGTAAAGTAACTAGCACAGATCCAGCCATCAGATATTGCCGTGGTGTTTCAGCATCACCAGTTAAATGATTTATTGCTCTAGATAATGTGAATGTTTTTGGATTATCCAAAAACATAAGAGAAAATAAAAACTCATTCCAAGCTATCATAAATACGTATAGAGATACTGAAGCGATAGCAGGTAAGCTTAGAGGAATTATTATTTTAATAATTATTCCAAACCAATTTTGTCCATCTATAAGACCCGCTTCTTCAATTTCTTTAGGTATGCTTTTAAAGTATCCCTGAAGCATATAGATGGCTACTGGTAAAGTGGTTGCTGTGTAAACTATTAATAAACCCTCCACGGAATTCCTCAAACCTAGTTGACTAAAAACAGTGTATAAAGGAATTACTAATACTATTGCTGGAAACATATAAATTATTAATATTGATGTTGAAAGAAAGGTCTTGCCAAAAAAATTTAATCTTGCAACAGCGTACGCTGCAGGGATAGCAAATAATAAGGTTATTAAAACAGTTCCAACTGATACATACGAGCTTGTAAGTATATATCTACCAAAATCATATGTTTTGAAAATGACAAAGTAAGATTTAAATATCTCAAAAATATTTTTTGAAAAATCAATACTTAGATCAATCGGGTTGATTAATAAAGCTGTTTGCGTTTTAAAGCTGGTAACAAACATTATATAAAAAGGAAACAATATAACTAATGCAAAAAATACTATTGCAAATAAAGATAAAAACTCGAACACAATTTTTTCAGATATAAAATCCTGATTTAAATATTTTAAATCATATTTTTTCAATTTGTTTGTAAAAAATAAAATTAGTAAAAAAATACCCACTGAAAACCACATAGGGGAGTTTTCATTTAAAAATGTATATAAAATTGTAAATAATAAAGATAATATGAAAATTTTTAAGTTATGATTAAGCTTTTTTCCAATAAATATACAAGTTATAACTAACCCGAGTGATAATAATAGATTTAGATTAAAGTTAAGACTTGTAAAACTTAGACCTTGCAAAGTTGCCAATATTTTCCATATACAAATTATTATTGTAAGAAAAATTGATGATGCAAGTAAAGTTATTATCAAAGATTTAAATTTCATTTGCCTTTTTTCCAATTAATTTGAAATAAATAATCATAAAAGTTATTAATAATAATACGATTACTATTGAAACTGCTGAGCCCATGCCAATATTTGATATTGCAAATCCTTGTTGGTACACACTTATTGGTAACGTTAAAGTACCCGAAGCACCGCCTGTTAATAAAAATATATCTTCAAATTTATTAAAGTTCCAAATAAATCTAATCATGAATAATATTGATAAAATCGCTGTAATTTGTGGAAGAGTAATATAAAAGAATTTTCTAAATGGCCCAGCACCATCTACATCCGCTGCCTCATAAAGATCTTTAGGAATAGCTTGTAGTCTAGCCAATATAAATAAAAAGGCTAAAGGGAAATATCGCCAAATCTCAAAAAATATAACCGTAGTTAATGCTAATCTAAGTTTTAACTCAAATCCTAAAATATTAATAATTAAATACTTTTGTCCAAGTAAATTTATAGGTTTTTCAATGACTCCGTAATTAACTAGAAGAGAATTTATTGTGCCGCTATTTGGATCTAAGAGTAAAGTCCAAGTATAAGCCAAAGCAACCACAGGTCCTACATAGGGAAAAAGCAGTATACTTCGCATAAAAGTTCTCCCATAAAATTTTTGATTTACAAGTTGGGCGGCGAATATGCCAAATAAAATAGCTCCAAGTGTTCCAAAAAAAGTAAAGTAAAAAGTCGTCATTAAAAGCTCAAAAAAATTATTATTTATGAAAACATTTTTAAAATTTTTAAGAGTAAAATCTGTGGTCAATAAAATATTATTTGATTTTCCATTTAAACCTGGATTATAAGATTTTACATTATTTTTATTAATAGCATTGTTGTTTACTTCTTTTACAAAAATTTCAAAATTTTCACGATAACCTGCTTCCCAATCTCCAAAAAAACATTTAACTTTTTGTGACTTGAATTCGCATCTTTTATCCAAATTAACCGGTTCAACGTTTTTAGGTAATTTATCTGAAAATCTAACCTCTCTAATATCTTGGATTAAAGAACTATTTCTTAATTTATAGATAATTTTCAATTCAGAATTGCTATCTTGTATATTTTTTACAATTTTTTTTGCCCTAGGCTCGGGAATTCTTATATCCTTAAGTCCAACTTCTTTGAAGCTAATCCATACGTTTGCAAAAATTGGAAATAAAATAATTGCAAATACCAGACATACAGCAGGTAAAAGAAGTGTATATGCAGTCCTTTTTTCTATTTTTGATAACGTGGAACTCATTTAAAAGCGGATAATAACCTATTATCCGCTTTTAAGAAATAAATTTGCTAGAATTTTGCTAATTCTGCGTTAATTTTTTTAACTGCCTCGTCAACAGTTATCTGGTCATCAATGTATTCTCTTGTAATTCTATTCAAGAATTGGGCATTGATTATTTTTGATGCTCTAGAAAGCTCCCCTTCTTTTACACCCCATCTGTTTGCAGTATCTAATCCAGCAACAATGTTATTGATTACATCAGGTGAATAAAGTTCAGTTAATGGTTTTTTTCTATCTACACCAACCGGTAATTTACTCCAAGCTTTTGTAAACGCTGCAGAGTCTGAAGAATTTCCTCTTCTTACAGGAAATTTACCCTCTGGAGCGATTGCTAACGTACTTGTATAACCTTCGTCCATAGAATACTCAACAAACTTTTTAGCTTCATCAGTATCTGCATCAGCTGTAATACCGAAATATCTTACATCTGCCCATGCAGCACCCTTCTTATTATTTGGTCCACTAAAATTCGTTATGAAACCAGTTTTAGAGGCAAGTTCAGGTGATGTTGGATCGCTGTTTATTGTTGGTGGAGCTGAATCTCTTAGTCCAGCTAGTTCATCCATTATAAACGGTGACCAAATTATCATTGGCGTTTTGCCAGCAAAGTATAACTCTCTAGATTGTTTCCAGAATAATTCACCTGGGGGACTCGCTTTAGCTATAACTTTATAAAACTCTAAAGAGTTTTTCAGGGCTTTTCCTTGTTTTTTTGTTCCGCCTTTTTTAACAAAGTTAACACCATTTGCTAAAAGAACATGTTCAAGAACTTGGCTCATAAAGTTTTCGTCAGTTTTAGTTGCGGCTACAAATCCAAACATATCTCCACTTGAAAGAACTTTTACAGCTTTAGTTATATTTTCATAACTCGTCGGTGGTTCAAGACCTGCTTGTTTGAATAAGTCCTTTCTATAAACTACCATTTGTGTCCATCCATCGACTGGCACAGCAGCAATTTTTCCACCCTTTTTTGCCATGTTTAATGCTCCTGGCGCAAAAGTATTTTTTCCTAAACTTTTAACTACATCATTGTTAGCATTTACATCTAGTATTCCAGCTTCTGCCCAAGGTAAAACATATTGAAGCGTGTGATAAATCACATCTGGCAGATTTCCTGCAGCTGCAGCAGCAGTAGCTCTAGACCCCAAGTCTTTTTCCTCTACTGGTATTACTTCAACTTTTATTCCAGTTTTAGACTCAAATGATTTAGCCATTTCCATTTGTTTTTCCATTCTTGCTGGTTGAACTTCTGTAGTCCAAAAAGTGATGTCTGCAAAACTATTAGAAGTTAAAAAAGTTAGTGCAAAAATGAAGGCTATTACTTTTCTCATTTTTCCTCCTATTAATTATTTAAATAATGTTTTAAGCTTAACAATAAGATAATGAATTTTCTATGATAAATACGCATTATGGCTTTTTTAAAATTTGAAGATATTGATAAATCCTTTGGTGAAAACAATGTAATTAGTAAATTTAACCTAGAGGTTGAAAAAGGGAAATTTATAGTATTGTTAGGTCCATCTGGTTGCGGAAAATCTACACTACTCAGAATGATAGCTGGGTTAGAAAAAATAGATAATGGAAAAATACTTTTAGAAGACAATCTCTTAAATGATTTGCTTCCGTCGAAAAGACAAATTGCAATGGTTTTTCAGTCTTATGCTTTGTATCCCCATATGAACGTTTTTCAAAATATCTCTTTTGGGTTAAAATCTGAAAAAATTTCAAAAAATCAAATTAAAGATAAAGTAATTGAAGCCTCTAAAATTCTAAAAATAGAGGAACTATTAGATCGAAGACCTAAAGAACTATCAGGTGGGCAAAGACAGCGAGTTGCTATTGGAAGAGCTATTACTAGAAATCCTAAATTATTTTTATTTGACGAACCACTTTCTAATCTAGATGCAGCTTTAAGATCGGAGATGAGAGTTGAAATTTCAAAACTACACAAAAGATTAAAAAGTAACATTGTTTACGTAACTCATGATCAAATTGAAGCTATGACTTTAGCAGATAAAATTGTAATTATGAATAAAGGAAAAATTGAACAATTTGGAAGTCCAGAAGATATCTACAATAACCCAAATAATATTTTTGTAGCTGAATTTATAGGAAACCCTAAAATGAATATTTTGAAAATTCAAAAAGAGAATATTTTAAATAAAAATACATTTAAATTATTCAATCAAGAAATTAAATTTGAAAATGTAAATTTTGAAAATGGCCTATACGTAGGAATTAGACCAGAGGATATTTCATTTGAAAATAAAAGTGAAATTGTATTGCAAATAAGTATTGATCTTGTTGAAAATTTAGGTTCGGAAAAAATCATATATACTTATTTAAATAATGAAGAATTTAGAATAAAAAGTAGTAAAAATGTAAAAGATAAAAAAATTACAATTTACTTACCAAAAAATAAGCTATATTTATTCGATAATAATAAAAAAAGATTAAAAACATGATGAGTATTATGTTTTTTTCTATAAAATTGGCCACGTGGCGGAATGGTTACGCAGAGGATTGCAAATCCTTTTATCCCAGTTCGATTCTGGGCGTGGCCTCCAAAAAAAAACGTTGTTTTATTTTATTAAAAAAAGTATGTTCGCTTTTATTCCTCGGTAGCTCAGTTGGTAGAGCAGTTGACTGTTAATCAATTGGTCGCAGGTTCGAGTCCTGCCCGAGGAGCCAACTAACCAACTTTTTCAAACTTAGAAGTATTGTTTAATATTTGTAAAATTTTTTCTTTTTGTGTTTTGGATAGTGATGAAAATGTTCTACTTAAAAAAGAATAATTTAAATCTTCATGAATGTTTTCGCCTGAACTTGCATCCTTAAATTCTTTAAAATCTTCAAAAAAGTAAATAATCGGCACTTTTAAAAATTGAGATAATTGCATTAATCTGTTTGAGCTGACACCGTTAGTGCCTTTTTCATATTTTTGTATTTGTTGAAAGGTGACATTTATAGCTTGTGCTACTTTGGTTTGAGTAAGTCCTAATGATAGTCTTCGCATTCTTAATTTTTTTCCTAAATGAATATTGAAATTTTCTTCCATTGAACTCCCTAAATTTTTAATTATAAAACCTCAAAATGAACTCTTTGGCAATACATAAAATTTTTTTTTTAGGGGGTCTAAAATGCTAAAAAATCATATATTTGGTATTGACTAATTCCAAAAAATGAAGTGTTAAAATTTACTTATTTTACTTTTTTAAGCCTATATTCCCAATAACCAGTTTTATCAAAAGCAGCTTTTACCCAAAGATATGTTTCCTCCTCATACCATATATCAGTGTTAAGTTTTTTATCTTTGGAAAGACTTGGATCTGAAGAGCTAAAATTAAAACGTAAAGTTTTATAAACTTTATCATCTATTTTTATTTCCTCTTTACCCTTAAATTCAACTTTTTGCTCAATTATTCTTCCTGAAACAGCGCTAATTTGTGCTTTTTTTTGTACAATTTCATGATTCCACCAAGTCCCAATTATCATGTCTTTATCAACTTTTCCTTTGAAAGATGACCCATCAATAATCAAATTTTTATCGTTTGGATCAACTTCTATGTTTACGTATTTTTCTTTTTTGTTTTGATTGGTTTCAGAATTAAATCCCGTAAAAACTCCCTTTTCATATTTTTCTACGCCTTTGGCGCTGTATTTGTATAGATCAACACCAAACTTTCTTATTTTGAAAAAAACTTCATTATCTATAGTTAAATTATCCCCTTTTCTCTTAAATTTATACTTGTGGTAACCAATAGATTTATCGTTTCTAAATAATTCATATTCTAAATAATCATATTTAGAGTAATGGTCTACGTGCGCGTAATTTTCTTGGATTAAGAATAAAATTAAAGCAATTGAAAGTAAAAATTTTTTCATATATTTAATGTTATGGATACTAATTCCGTTATATCGCAAATTGGAAATACACCATTAGTAAGATTAAAACAAGCCTCAGAATTAACAGGTTGCAATATTTATGGAAAAGCGGAGTACTTTAATCCTGGTGAGTCTGTTAAAGATAGAGCTGCACTGTATATTGTACAAGATGCTTTAAAAAAAAAATTGATTACTAGAGGTGGCACGATAGTTGAAGGAACCGCTGGGAATACTGGTATAGGTTTAGCAATAGTTTGTAAAGAATATGAAATTAATTTAAAAATAGTAATTCCAAATACACAGTCAACTGAAAAAAAAGAAACTTTAAAAAAACTTGGAGCAGAATTAATCGAGGTAGATGCTGTGCCATATTCTAATCCTAAAAACTATATCAAACAATCAAAACAAATCGCGGAAGAATTAGGTAAAAAAAATAAAAATGGTGTATTTTGGGCAAATCAATTTGATAATATAATTAATACTGAAGCTCATATTAAAACTACTGCAGAGGAAATATGGAGTCAAACTGCTGGTTCAGTGGACGCTTTTACCTGTGCAGTGGGGACTGGAGGTACTTTAGCAGGTGTTTCGATAGGCCTCAAAAATAAAAATAAAAATATTAAAATTGCTTTATCTGATCCTATGGGTTCATCTTTATATTCTTATATTCATTCAAACAAATTACAGAGTGATGGAAATTCTATAACAGAAGGAATTGGAACGGCAAGAATAACAAAGAATTTTGAAAAAGCATTAGTAGATGATGCATTTCAAACAAATGATACTGAGGCTTTAAATATTGTATTTGATTTAATAGAAAAACAAAAAATTGTTTTAGGTGGATCTTCTGGAATAAATATTGCTGGAGCGATAAAGCTTGCAAAAAAAATGGGCCCTGGAAAAACAATTGTAACGATTTTATGCGATCATGGTAAAAGATACGCTAGTAAAATTTTTAATAAAAGTTTTTTAAAAAGTAAAAATTTACCTATTCCTAAATGGCTATAAAATCTGACTTAAAAATAATTTAGTTCTCTCAGATTTCGGACTTTCAAAGAATTCTTTTGTTTTAGCTCTTTCTACTATTTTACCTTCGTCCATAAAAATCATATAGTCAGCAACTTCTTTTGCGAATCCCATTTCGTGCGTTACAACTATCATTGTCATTCCGCCTTTTGCTAAATCAACCATTACGTCTAAAACTTCTTTGATCATCTCTGGATCTAAAGCTGACGTGGGTTCATCAAATAACATTATTTTTGGCTCCATGCAAAGTGCTCTGGCTATTGCAGCTCTTTGTTGTTGACCTCCAGAAAGTTGACCAGGAAATTTTAATGCCTGATCATCAATTTGAACTCGTTTTAAATTATTCATTGCTATTTCTTCAGCTTGTTTTTTTGGGAGTTTTTTAACCCAAATAGGAGCAAGTGAACAGTTATCTAAAATTGATAAGTGAGGGAATAAATTAAATTGTTGAAATACCATTCCAACTTCAGCTCTTATTTTTTCAATATTTTTTGTACTTTCAGAAAGTTCTGTGCCATCAACAATAATATTTCCCTCTTGGTGTTCTTCTAATCTATTGACACACCTAATTAGCGTTGACTTACCTGATCCAGATGGCCCGCATATAACAATTTTTTCTTGTGGGCCAACTTCAAGATTTATGTCCTTTAAAACTTGAAACTTATCAAACCATTTATTTACATTTTTGAGTTCAATTATTTTTGACATAATATTATCTTTCTGTACTTAATTTTTTCTCTAAATTCTGGCTATATCTACTCATTGCATAACATATTACCCAGAAAACTAAACCAGCAAAAACGTAGCCTTCCATTGCCATTCCAAGCCATTTAGGATTAGTTTTTGCTAAACCTATCATACCTGCTAATTCCATCAACCCTACAACGAAAATTAATGGAGTATCTTTTACAAGAGCTAAAAGAGTATTTGCTATTCCAGGTATCACCAATTTTAGCGCTTGGGGTAATATTATGAGTGCATTCATTCTCCAGTAGCCCATTCCTAAAGACTTAGCAGCTTCATATTGACCTTTTGGTAAAGCTTGCAATCCTCCTCTTACAACTTCCGCCATGTATGCAGCTTCAAATAATGTAATTGCTATTAAAACTCTAATTAATTTATCAATAAAAGTTCCATCAGGTAAAAACATAGGAAACATTACAGCTGACATGAATAACACCGTTATTAGTGGGACTCCTCTCCAGAGTTCAATAAAACCTATTGAAATATATTTTATTGCTGGCAAAGATGATCTTCTTCCTAATGCCAAAATTACACCAATTGGAAAACAGAAAAGTATTGCAAAAGCAGAAATAATAAAAGTTAATGAAAGACCGCCCCAAGCTGCACTTTCAACATACTCAAGTCCAAAACTTCCACCAGAAATAAGCTTAATTCCTAAAAATGGAAAAACAAAAACAAGAAACAAGATAAAATATTTTTTAAATTTTTCAGCTACAAAAAATGAAACTCCCACTACAGCAAATAAGATTAAAAATGCTGTATTTATTCTCCATTGCTCTGCGTCAGGATACAGGCCGTACATAAATCTGTTGAACCAAACTTTTATAAAAACCCAACAAGCGCCATCACCTGTACAGTCATCTTTTGAATTACCTGCAAAATTAGCCTCTAAAATAAACCAGTCCAGCATTGGAGGAATAGATTTTATGATAATGAAAATTGTGAAAAGTGTTAATAAAGCATTAAAATTATTAGAATTTATATTCTTATTTAAAATATCTAAAGAACGAACACCGCTAAACTCAATTCTAATAAGGTAGAAGCCAATAAAGCCTATTATCAATGGTAAAAAATAGCTTAATTGAGAAGGTAAAAATCCCGTAAAATTTAAATTGAAAAAGGCATTAACAAAAACATCTAAAAAACTTAAAGAAACAAGAGATAAACCTATGGGAACATAAGTTTTAATATTCTCTTTAGAGGGTTTTGCAATTAAATTCATTATTTTTCCTTTATTGCCATTTTTTTATTGTACCAATTCATAAATATTGAAATTGAGATACTTAAAGTTAAGTATGTAAGCATCGTTATAGAAATTATTTCAATTGCCCTTCCAGTTTGCATTAAAGCAGTTCCCGCAAAAACCAATACTATATCTGGATAAGCAATAGCAGCTGCTAATGAGGAATTTTTTGTTAAATTTAAATACTGATTTGTAGTTGGTGGAATAATTATTCTCAATGCTTGAGGCATCACTACTAGTTTTAAAATTTGATTTTTATTCAATCCTATACTTGCTGCAGCTTCTTTTTGACCTTTACCCACTCCCAAAATTCCAGCTCTTACATTTTCTGCGATAAAAGTTGCTGTGTACATTGATAAAGCTAAAGCAAGTGCAATTAATTCTGGAATGATGCTTACACCACCTGCATAAGTAAAAACTGTTGGGGAAAGTTGTTTTAAAACAGGGTATTCAAAAGTAAGAGATACTCCAAGAAAAAAAAATGTAATTAAAGGTATTAATATTAATGTGGCAAAAGAAATTATTGATGTTGGTATTTGTTTTCCAAATTGTTCTCTTTGTTTAGTTGCATAAGAATTAATAAAATAAATCGCTATAAACGCTGATATTACTGATAAAAGAAAAATATTAAAATTTGTCCATATAAATTTTGGAACATACCAACCTTTAATTGTTAAAAATGAAATGTCATAAAAGCTTATACCATTTTCAGGTAATGGTAACGCTCTTAATGCTGCAAAGTACCAGAAAAAAATTTGCAAAATTAAAGGAATATTTCTAAAAATTTCTACATACCACTCTGCTACTTTAGCGATTAAGTAATTATCTGATAATCTGGATATACCTACTATCACTCCCAAAATTGTTGCAAAAAATATTCCAATTACTGAGACTAAAATTGTATTTAATAAGCCTACTAAAAATGCTCTCCCGTATGAATGTGAACCATCATATTCAATCATTGAAAATGTAATATCAAATGATGCTTCTTGATTTAGAAAACCAAATCCAAAAGATATTCCTCTGTTGCCCATGTTGATTTGAGCATTAGTAGCAAAATAAATAATTACAGATATTAGAGCTAAAACAGTGATTGCTTGAGGAATTAAATCTCTTGCTTTTTTGTTTTCAATGTTGAATTTTTTAAAAATCATTATTTTGAGAGTAAAAAAAAGGGCCAGATAAATCCAGCCCTTTTTAATTTTATTAGCAATTATCTTGCTGGTGGTACGTATAGAATTCCACCTTTAGTCCATAATTGATTTGGACCTCTATTAGGTAAAATTCCAGTATCAGCTATGTGTTTTTTATAGCTTTCACCGTAGTTACCAACTTGCTCGATAATTCTTAAGCTCCAGTCATTATCTAAACCGAAAGCTGCACCTAATTCACCTTCAGAGCCAACTAATCTTTTGATAGCTGGGTTCTCAGAGTCTTTTAGGCTAGAAGCATTTGATGAGTTAACACCATATTCTTCCGCTTCGATCATAGTATTTAGAGACCATCTTACGATATCTTCCCATACTGCATCCCCTTGTCTTACAACAGGACCTAATGGTTCTTTAGAGATCGTTTCAGGTAATACTTTATGCTCATCTGGGTTTGACATTTTAGTTCTTTGTGCCGCTAAACCAGATTTATCTGTAGTGTAAGTATCACATCTTCCAGCATCATAAGCTGCAACAACTTCGTCTGCTTTTTCAAACGCAATTGGTTCGTAACTTATGTTTTTAGAATTGAAGAAGTCTCTCATGTTAAGTTCGGTAGTTGTACCTGTGTTTGTACAAGCAGAAATACCGTTTTTGAAATCATTCACGGAATTAATTCCAGAATTTTTTCTTACCATGAAACCTTGTCCATCATAAAAATTAACGCCAACAAAGGTTAAACCAATGTCTGCATCTCTTGATAATGTCCAAGTTGTGTTACGTGCTAACACGTCAATTTCACCTGATGTTAAAGCAGTGAATCTTTCTTTTGCACTCAAAGGTGTATATTTAACTTTATCAGCATCTCCTAAAACAGCTGCTGCAACAGCTCTACATACATCTACGTCAATACCTGACCAGTTTCCTGACTCATCGGCATTTGAAAAACCAGGAAGACCTTGTGAAACTCCACATTTCACAAAACCAGCTTTCTTGGTATTCTCTAGTGTTTTGGATTTTTTTGAACCTGCTCCACCTCCGCCTTGACCGCAAGCAACCAAAAGCAAAGAAGCAAATCCAATTAAAATCCAAGTCTTAATTGATTTGATCATAATTATGATTTCCTCTTGTTCATATTGTTAACAATATTTTTGAAATAAGAATTTCAAAATGTTGTGCATTATGTTTCAATTAAACTTCAAATTCAACTCGTATAGCCACTATATTTAGCTAATTGAAACAATATTAACTAAATGTGCTCAATTACAACCTAATAATATATGCTATCAATTTTTTATTCCTTTATAATTAGTTTATGCCAACCTACACGATAGAATATTCTAATTTCAAATTAAGTTTTAAAAAAAAAGAAATTTTAGCTAAAGAAATTACTAAAGTTCATAGCAGAGTTACTGGAGCAAATTTATATTTTGCACAAGTTTTATTTCATGAAAATAAAAAAAATAATCATTTTATGGGCGGTAAAATTATTAAAGAAAAACAAATTTTCTTACATGGGCAGATTAGATCTGGACGAACGCCAAATATAAAAAAAAATTTAATTTTAAAATTAAGAGATGCAGTGAAGAAATATTCAAAATTGAGACAAGATAATATATGGGTTTATATAGTTGAATTAAAACCCGAACAAATGATTGAATATGGTGAAATATTACCTAGATCAGGCGGGGAAAAAAGTTGGTTTAAAAAACTAAACAAAAATTTAAAAAAAAAATTAAAAAAATTGGATGAGAATTAAATTTTCATGTCCGGCGATGTTAGCGCATACAATCTACTCAGAGTTCTTTTGAAAGGAACTTTCAATTTTTTTGAACTTCCAATATTACTAAGGCCTGTATCTAAAGATATAAATAACGGTATTTTATTTTCATAAATAATATCAATTAAATTTATAAATCTATTTTGTTGATTTGAGTTATATTCGGTGAATTTAGGAATATTTTCGATAAATATAAATTTACATTTTTTTACTACTTCAAGATAATCTTCACTGCCTACATTTCTGTCACAAAGATTTTTAAAATCAAATCTAGCAATACCTTCGAAAAATTCTTTGATTACAAAAACTCTTCCTTTTATTTTAATCTTGATAATTTCCTTTTTTTTATTTTTAGTCAATTCTCTAAAATACTTATTACATTTAAATGATGTTTTTTCGTTAATTGGGTGTAACACTCTTTTCAATTTTTTTGACCCTAATTTTCTAAAATCTCTGTATAAATTTAATTCCTTAACTATTGAATTTTTTTTGAAAATTTCAATAAAAGGAATAAATTGCTCTCTTTGTAAGCCGTCCTTGTATAAATCATCAATTGTCGTATTACTTGATGCAAAAACTAATATTTTTTGTTTAAATATTTCTTTGAAGAGTCCTCCTAAAATCATTGCATCCACAATGTTGGTTACTTGAAATTCATCTAAATAAATAAGATCATATTTTTTTAATTTATTAACAAAACCTAAGATTGGGTCTTTTTTATCTTTATTTTGATGATTGAAATCATGAAAATTAATCATAAATTGATTAAAATGAGTTCTTTTTTTTTTTAAAATTAGAGATTCAAAAACAAAATCCATTATCATTGTTTTTCCCACGCCCACACCCCCGAAGAGATAAAAACATTTCCTTTTAGACTTATTGAATAGACCTAAAAAAGATTTATTTTGTTTTAAAAAATTATCAATTGATTTTACTAGATTTATTTGATTTGTATTTTTTTCAAATTTATTTTTTTCACAAAAAATTTGAAATTTATTAACAAGTGATTTTTTTAAAGTTTCTTTTCCCAATTTATACAACTCTTCACTATTTTACTCAAATTATTATACTTTGGTTTCCATTTTATAGATTTTCTCAATTTAGTTGTGTCAGCGATAATTTTGCTCATATCTCCTTTTCTTTTTTTTAAAATTTTAACTTTTACATCATGTTTGGAATTTCTTATAAATTGATTGATTACTTTTTTAACTGATATTCCTCTAGAATAACCACAGTTAAGAGTAAGGGATTTATTTTTTTTATCAATTTTTTCAAGAACTTTTGAATGAATTTCCGCAATATCTAAAACATGAATATAATCCCTAACACAAGTTCCATCCTTTGTGTAATAATTATCTCCATAAATTTTAAATAGTGGTTTTCTTTTTACAATTTCAATTGAAAGATTTTTAAATAATTGATCACTGTATTTATTTATTTGACCAATTTTTCCTGAAGGACTTGCACCTACGACATTAAAAAATCTTAAGATCCCATAGTTTAATTTATTTTTTTTGCAATATTTCATTATAATTCTTTCAGCTAATAATTTTGTTTTTCCATAAACACTTTTAGGCCTCAGAATCGTCTTTTCTGTTACTTTTTGATAACCATCTTTGTAAACTGAGCAAGAAGAAGAAAAAATAAAATTTTTTACATTAGTGTTTTTTAAGCTTTTCAAAAGCATTGATGTTCCAGTTACATTATTCATAAAATATTTTTTTGGTTTTTTTTCACTCTCACCAACAGATAAAACTGCAGCTAAGTGAATTACACACTCAATATTATTTTTTTCTATAAATTTTCTAACTTTTTTAATATTTTTTATATCGGCTAGCAAAAATTTGGCTTTTCTATTTATTAGTCGTCTGTGGCCAGTTGATAAATTATCTATAATAAATATTTTTTTTTTCTTTTTAATGAGTAATTCAGCAATATGAGAACCTATATATCCAGCCCCACCAGTGATAAGTATATTTTTTATCATAAAATTGAAATTTGGCGCGCCCTGAAGGATTCGAACCTACGACCCTCGGTTTAGAAAACCGATGCTCTATCCAGCTGAGCTAAGGGCGCTAAATATAAGTATATTTACTTAAAAACATACTAGGTGGTCAATATAAATCGGAGACTTAATACCGAATTGTTCTGACTTCTCGTGTTGATGAATATGATGAGAGTGAACAAATACGGGTAAATGCTCACCTTTTTTAGTTCTCAAAGTATATATAAAATTTGTCCCTCTAAATTTTCTATCAACCACTTCCAATTTTAATTTACTTTGATCGTCATGAATTAAGTCTTCTGGTTGCAAAAGAAGTTTTACTTTAGAACCTGATGGAAAATTGTTAGATAGTTTTCCTCGTATTTCGCCTAGTTCATCATGTTTAAGCCTATGGACTGCACACTCACTATCAACAACTTGAACATCGATAAAAATTCCTTTGTTTAAAAAATTCGCAACATCAATTGAATTTGGCTCATGATGTACATTATATGGTATATCGTATTGCTTTAATTCTTGGTCAAGAATTATTCCACATTTATCCGCCATCGAAAAAGCTTCGTATGAGTCGTGGGTTACTATAATAGTTGTCAAATTTACTCTTTTTAAAAGTTTCTTAACTGATACTTGGATTTCCTCTTTTAAGCTTTGATCTATATTTGAGAATGGCTCATCTAATAATAATAAATCAGGTTTAGACATTAGAGATCTAGCCAATGAAACCCTTTGAGCCTCTCCAGCACTTATTTGATGAGGATATTTTTCTAATATAGGTTCAATTCTCAATAGATTAATTATCTCTTTGGCATCTAAATTTGAACCATTTCCATTAGATCTTTTTTCTCCAAAATTTATATTCTCAATAACTTTATAATTAGGAAAAAGAGAATTATCTTGAAAGGAAAGAGCCACATTTCTTTTTTCTGGCTCAATATGAATTTCATCAGAGGCTAAAATTTTATCTCTTAGTTTAATTTTACCTTTGCTGAGTTTTTGTAAACCAGCGATGGTTCTTAGTATAGTGGTTTTGCCTATTCCAGAAGGACCTAATAAAGAAATTATCTCCCCCTGTTTTTTTATGACTAGATTTACGTTATTTACTTTATTTTTTTCACTTGCAGTAAAATTACCGTTTTGAATCTCAAAAAAATTATTGGTCATTAAGTTGATTATATTAATTTTTTTTTGAAAGTATATATCTAGATGATAGAAGTATCAAAATTGTAGACCAAAATATTAAAAAAAGAGATGGCAAAGCAGCAGCCTCTAGTAAGTCTTGAGATGCGTATATATAAGCTTGGGTAGCAAATGTTTCGAAATTAAAAGGTCTCAAAATCATTGTCATGGGTAACTCTTTAATTACCTCTAAAGAAATCAATAAAACTATCAAAATTATATTAGTGCTTAAATAAGGAATGTGAATTTTCAAAAATGTATTGATCTTAGAATAACCAAGAAGATAAGCACTTTCGTCAATTGAATTATTAATTTTTTCATAACTTGATTTTATCCCATTAAAAGATAAAGAAAAAAATCTTATGAAATATGCTAATAATAATCCAAAAATTGATCCAATAAATAAACTTTTTGAGCTTTTAAAATCCAAAATATTTGTAAGAAAATCACTTACATTTGAAAAGAAAGTTATAAATGCTACTGCCAAGATAACTCCTGGTATTGCATACCCAGAAATTGAAAAAATTGTAAGGTAATTTAGAATTTTACTTCTTGAAACTCTACTTCCATAATTAATAAATAGGGAAATAATTACAATTAGGGCACTAGCTAATCCCACTAGCATCATGGTATTTAAGTTAATTTTAAATATATCAATGTCTTGAAAATATTTGGGAAATTTCATTGTCCAATAAATCATTTGAGAAACTGGAAAAATAAAACTCAATAAAAAAATCAAAGAACAAACAACAACTGGAATTATAGACTTTTTTCCAGTTAATTTAATTTTTGTAATTGACTTAAAACCCCGACCTGGTTGATGATATCTTGCCTCTTTTCTTGAGAAAATTTCTATTGAAAAAAGCAAGAGGATAAAAATAAGTAATATAAAAGATATCTGATTGGCGGTATTTAGATCATCGAAAGACAACCATGAATTATAAATTCCAGTAGTCAATGTATTTACGCTAAAAAATGATACGGTACCAAAATCTGATAAACATTCCATTGATACCAAAGCCAAACCTGCAATAATTGCTGGTCTTGCAGATGGCAAAACTATTCTTAAAAAAGTTTCCCTTGGCGATAGACCAAGATTTTTTCCTACCTCAATATAATTATTCGATTGATAATAAAATGATGCTCTTGTTAGTACATAAACATAAGGAAATAAAGAAAACGATATAGATATAATAGCTCCAATTAATCCATCTATTTTTGGAATTACTGGATTGTAATTATTTTCACCAAATAAAAATGTTAATAATGAAAAAACTGTGCCATAATTTTCAAAAAAAGCAATTATTGAAAATGCATAAATATAACCTGGAACTGCAAATGATAGGATTAACGCCCAACTAAAAAAGTTGGATAAAGGAAAATCATAAAAAGATAAAAAGTATGCTGAAAAAATTCCAAGAATAAAGGTGAAAAATATTACAAATAATAAAATTATTATTGAATTAAAAATATAATCAAATAAAAAAGTTTCTTTTAATATGTAAAAATAATTACTTGTCTCGTTAAAAAAGCTAAAAAAAACTGTAATAATTGGCATAGCAACGACTGCTGCTACAATTAGTGATCCAAAAAACCATATATTATATTTTGTCATTAATGAATTTTGTTATCATATAAAGTTTTAATCTTTTTTAAACATTGAAGAAACTATTGTTTTAACTTCCTCAATTTTAATTTCAGAAACCTTTCTATTGGAGATTTTCTGCTCCATTTTTTTAGCTTCTGACATACAAGGCGAACAACCCGATTTTAACTTATTCAAGTTAATTTCTCTTTTTATTATTCGCCTCATATAACCAACAACTATTTCCAGCCTGCTGCTGTCATTACTTCTAAAGCATCTGCTTGTCTTTTTCCGTAATTGACAACTTTTGTTTTTAGATCTTGTTTAAAATCTAATCCCATGTTCACAACAAGTGGATGTGGGGACACGCCTTTTATCATTGGATACTCAAAAGTATTATTTACAATATGATTTTGAGCTTCCTCACTTAATAGGAACTCAACTAGCTTAATTGCATTAGCTTTATTCGGCGCTCCTTTTACGAGTCCGGCACCACTAATGTTCATGTGAGTTCCTCTTCCGTCTTGATTGGGAAAGAAAGGTTTTACTTTTTTAGCAGCCGCTTGTTGTTCTGGTCCTTTTTTTCCAGAAAGCATCAATGCTAAATAATAAGTGTTAGCTACAGCTATATCTGCCTCTCCTGCCGCGACAGCAAGTATTTGAGCTCTATCGTTACCCTTTGGAGATCTAGCCATATTTGAAACCATGCCTTTGGACCAATCAGCAATTTTACCTTTTCCATTATTTTTAATTAATGAAGCAACTAATGACTGATTATAAATATTGTTTGAAGCTCTTATCACGAGTCTGCCTTTCCATTTTGGATCAGCTAAACTTTCATAAGTTAAACCAGCTAATTCTGCACCACTTACTCTTTCTGGAGCAAAATATACAATTCTAGCTCTCTTCGCTATACCAGTCCATTTTGACGTTCTAAAGTTACTAGGCACAGCTGATTTGATAGCTTCGCTTGTGAGTCCACCTTGAAGATTAGCTTCGAAAGCTCCAAGTCTTCCAGCGTCTGCAGTGATGTATAGATCTGCTTGGCTATCAACTCCCTCTTCTATTATCCTTTTTTCTAAAGCACCTGACTTTCCTGATACCACATTTACTTTAATTCCTGTTTTAGCAGTAAATTTTTCATAAAGTTGAACATCAGAGTCATAATGTCTTGCGCTAAATATATTGACTTCATTTGCAAATAGGCTTCCCGCAAATGTAACTAAAAATAGATAGCTCGCTATTATTATTTTTTTCATTTTTCCTCATTAGTTGATAATGATTATCATTTACAATATACTGCGAATGATTATCATTAGCATAAATGACGCACTTAAAAGTAGTAGTAACTGGGGATAACTTTTGATATTTTAATGAATGCTCCAAATAAATCCAAAAAAATTCAAGCATATTAAGAATAAAAGCATACCTTCCCCTTTGAGGCCAAAATTCAGAAACAGAGAAGAGTCAAACATTTACTTTTTGTCAAAAAGAAAAGTTCAAAGTGAAAAAAAAGAACAAATAATAAAAAAAACAAAAATAATCGCTACTTTAGCGATCATAGGAATCGGTGGATATTTTCTATCTAACTAATTTTAGTTTTAACGGATCCCAATTTTTCAATCTTACCTTTATAAATACCTTTACTTAATATTGGAACAACACCTACTGATGAACCAGTAAAAACATAAAAATCTTTATTATGTATTTTTTTATCTTTTTGAAGTTTTTTTAAAACAAATAATAAGGAATTCATTGGATTTATATAAACAGTGTTAGTATTTCCATTTACAGATTGGTTAATCTTTGAATTGGAAATATTTGTTTTTAAGTTTTTTACATTATTATTTTTAAATTTCTTTTTTGGACCTATGATGAATTTTATGTTAGCTCCGAAATCAGAACATAAATCCCCAAAACTCTTTATTCCTTTTTTCTTTTGTCTATATCCAACTACTTCAATACAAGGAGCTATATAATTTATAAATTGTTTCATATTATTTTTTGATATTTTTTGTTTAAAATCAAAAAAACTTTTTTTAAGGAGATAACAGACTTCAAGTTCAATTCCTAAAGTATATTTGTTTATTCTTACAGATTTATTATTTTTAAGTACGTTGTGCTTATATACCGACGCATAAAAAGGTTCTTTTTCTTTTAATTTCTTTATAACAGGTATGCCTGTGCCTCCTGCTTTAAATCCTATAATTGGTTTTTTTATTTTACTTTCGCATAATTTTCTTAATTTATCTGCGTTTGAAAGTTTTTTTGTGTATTTAATTGAAATTGGATTTATAATTTTATTTTTAAGAAATGCATTTACAAGTCTATTTGCGACTAAATTCAAATTTTTATTGCTCATTAAATATCATCTCCTAAATAAATACCAAGTGACAGAGCTGTTTCAACTAAGGAGTCTTTTCTTTCGACATTTTTATATGTTTTAATTCCTTCATCAATTGGAACATCTACTACTTTTCTATCTCTCCACGCAACCATTCGATCAAATTTTTTTTGATTTAATAAATCTACAGCATAAACTCCGAAAGCACTAGCTAATATTCTGTCACTTGCTGTTGGGGGAGCTCCCCTTTGAACGTGACCAAGTGATGTGACTCTACATTCTACATCTGTTTTTTTCATTAATTCCTGAGCTATGTGATCTCCTATACCACCAAGCCTTTGTTCACCGTCCATATATTTGTGAACTACTTTTGATCCATCTTCTTTTTTAACTGCCTCCGCAACTATAATTAATGAATGTTGGACATCATTTTTTTTCATAGAATTAAGTTTGTTAATTATTCCATCAATTGAATATTTAATCTCCGGAATCAAAATAATGTCGGCCCCTCCTGCTATACCAGCGTTTAAAGCTATGTGTCCAGCATCACGGCCCATGACTTCAAGTATCATAGATCTTCTATGGCTAGCTGCTGTGGATTGTAGATTATCCAACGCTTGAGTTGCAACATCAACAGCGGTATGAAAACCTATTGAACTTTCTGTTGCACCTACATCGTTATCTATTGTCTTAGGAATAGCTACTATCTTCATATCGCCATCTTTGGCTAATTTTTTTAAAATTTGCATACTACCGTCTCCACCGATAATTATTAAACCATCAAGTTTCATTGAATGGTATCCTTCAATAATTTCTTTTGATTTATCAACATGTCTACCGTCACCAGTTGGAATTTTAAAAGGATTACCTTTATTTGTAGATCCTAAAAAAGTACCTCCTTGTCTTAATAAATAACCTCCAAAAGTTTTATGAGTAAGTTGAATTACGTCTATTGGACGTTTAATTAGGCCAGCCGTACCGTCTCTTATTCCGTATACATCCATCTTGTATTTATTTTTTGCTCTATAAAAAATTGATCTAATCGCAGCATTTAGACCTCCGCAATCTCCACCGCTGGTTAAAATTCCTATTTTTTTATTACTCATTTAAATTAATTTTTCTTTAATATTCTTTTTTAAGAGAAGTGGTGTTATAACATAAAAACCTCTTAATGGAAAAAAAAGCAAAAATTATAGCTACTTTAGGTCCAGCGATTTATAGCGAAAATAAGTTAAAAAAGCTTGTAGGTCTAGGTGTTGATGCATTTAGAATTAATTTCAGTCATAACACAAATGGGATCAATAAAATAATCTCAAGGATAAGAAAAGTAGAGAAAAAAAACGGAAAAAAACTCTCTTTAATAGCTGATCTACAAGGTGTTAAACTTAGAATTGGCAAAGTAATTAATGAGAACCAAAAAATTAATTTTAATCAAAAATTTATATTCGATAATAAAAAAATTCCAGGTAACTCACAAAGAGTAAATTTTCCTTATCCGAAAATTATTAAAAAGTTAAGAAAAGGAAATAAGATTTTGATAGATGACGGAAAGTATCTGTTTACAGTAATTGGGAAAAAAAGAAATTCAATCGTAACAAAATGTCGAAGTCAAAATTGTATACTTAAAAGTAATAAAAGTTTTCATGTTCCAAATTTAGATATAACTTTTAATAAACTTACTGGAAAAGATAAGAAAGATATTAGAACTGCCGTAAAACTTGGATGTAATTGGATTGCCCTTTCTTATTTACAAAATGAAAAGTTAATTTTAGAAACAAGAAAATTGATTAAAAAAGATATGGGCATAATTTCTAAAATAGAAAATAAGCATGCCTTAAACAATATTAAGAAAATCATTCAAGCCACGGACTCAATAATGATTGCTCGAGGAGATTTGGCAATCGATATTGGTCATAGTGAAGTACCAAAAGTTCAATTAAGTCTCATTAAAAAATGTTCTCAATTTTCTAAATCTGTAATTGTTGCTACTCAGATGTTAGAAAGCATGATTGAAAACAATACTGCTACTAGAGCAGAAATAAACGATATTGCAACAGCAATATTTCAAGGTGCAGATACTGTAATGCTATCAGCAGAGGCAGCGATTGGAAAATTTCCTACTCAAGCTGTATCTACTATGACACAAACAATTTTATCTACAGAAAAATATAAAAGACAACACATTGAAGATTTTAAAAATTCTATAATTACTAACAAAGATCCAGTTAAATCTATTCTTCTCTCTGTTAAAGATATGGCATATAACCCAGACGTTAAAGCTATAATTGTTTTTTCTAACTCAGGGAAATCTGCGAAACTTGTTTCTGCCATGCGTCCTGCAGCAAAAATAGTAACTATTTCCCCAAATATAAACGTAAGTAGACAAGTGTCATTACTTTGGGGTGTTCAATCTATAAATAGTAGAGATGCAAATGGATGGAAAGATATGATGTCTATTTCTAAAGAAATTATAAAAAAATTAAGATTTATTAAAAAGAACGATTTTGTAGTTATAACTGCTGGTTTACCTTTTGGAAAGGCAGGTATGACTAACATGGTGAGACTTTATAAAGTTGGTTCCTAATGGAAGACAATTATAGTATCGATGAGATTCTTTCAGCTGTCGATGATCTTCAAAATTTAAAAAGGAATAAAACTAAAAAGGTTTCTAGTGTTTCAAATGCTAAAACTGATAATTCTGAAATTCCAAAAAATACCTTAAAATTAATTGAGGAAGCTGAAAAATCAAATAACTAAATTAAACCGGCTATTTGTATTGAAGTATCACACATTCTGTTGGAGAAACCCCATTCATTATCGTACCATGAAAGCACTCGACTAAATTTTCCTTTTATTACTTGAGTTTGGGTTACATCGAAAATTGAACTATGAGGATTATGGTTAAAATCTTTTGATACAAGAGGTTTTTGGTTTACATCTAAAATTCCTTTTAATTCACCTCTCGCTGCTATTGTCATAGCTTCGTTAATACTTTCAGGTGTTGTTTCTTTATCAGTAACTAATGTTAGATCAATTAATGAAACATTTGGTGTCGGAACTCTTATAGCTGTTCCATCTAACTTTCCTTTTAAACTCGGTAGAACTAAACTCATTGCTTTGGCGGCTCCTGTTGAAGTAGGTATCATTGCTCCTTCTGTGGAACGAGCTCTTCTTAAGTCTTTATGTAATGTATCTAGCAATTTTTGATCACCTGTATAACTATGGATTGTGGTCATATAACCATAGCTAATTCCAAAAGTTTTTTCTAAAACCATTGCAACAGGAGCTAAACAATTTGTCGTGCACGAGCCATTGGATATAATATTATGCTCTTTTTTTAACTCCTTGCTATTAACACCTTGAACAATTGTAAAATCTACTTCTTTTCCAGGAGCAGAAATTATTACTTTTTTTGCTCCACCTTTTATGTGTTTTTCTGCTGATGATTTGTCTAAAAATATACCAGTGCATTCTAAAACTACATCAGCACCTACTTTTCCCCAAGGGATATTAGCTGGATCCTTTTCTGCAAAAACTTTTATTTCTTGATTGCCGATTTTAAACCCGTCTTTTGAAGTCTGAATATCTTCATGAATGATACCATGAGTGCTATCGTATTTAATTAAGTGCACATTAGTTTCTATTGATCCTAAATCATTAATTGCAACTACTTGAATTTTATCTTTATAATTTTCTAAAATAGCTCTTAAAATTAATCTACCTATTCTACCAAAACCATTAATACCAACTTTAACCATTTAATCTCCTTTAATGAATAATATTTAGACGTATCTAAATACAACAACTGCATAACCAATGCAAATTATTGTTGCAATCCACAATACGCTTCCAACTAGAGCCAACCAAAATAAATGAATAAACGCACTGCCTAGTAATGAAATAAATAATCTGTCACCTCTAGTTGTGTCTAATCCTAAAATTCCCTTTCTTGGACTTCCTCCTGGTGATTTTTTTTCCCAAATAACCATTGCAGTTAAACATAAAGCAATAAATATAAAGAAAGAGGCTGTTTGCCATGTCCAGGCCATCCAAGTGATAAATTCGAAGTCGAAAAAGCTTTTTTCTTTTTCTTTAGCCATGTCACCCCATGTTGCAGCATTTAAAACGTTAAACATCATCATACTCTTCCTAATGCAAATCCTTTAGCTATGTAGTTTCTTACGAAATAAATTACGATAGCACCAGGAATAATTGTCAAACTTCCTGCAGCAGCAAGTAATCCTAATTCATATCCTGATGTACTGGCGGTTCTTGTCATTGTTGCAGCGATCGGTTTTGCTGCCACCGCAGTTAATGTTTTTGCTAATAGTAATTCGACCCAAGAAAACATAAAACAGAAAAACATTGTAATACCTATACCTGCAGTGATTGTTGGAATAAATATTTTAAAGAAAAATCTCCAAAACGAATAACCATCAACATAAGCTGTTTCATCCAGTTCTTTTGGTACAGAAGACATAAATCCTTCTAAAATCCAAACTGCTAAAGGAATATTAAACAAACAATGTGATAAAGCTACAGCCACATGTGTATCAAACAAATTTACTGATGAATAAAATTGAAAAAATGGCAAGGCAAATACTGCTGGAGGGGCCATTCTGTTAGTCAATAACCAGAAAAATAAGTGTTTATCCCCTAAAAATTTATATCTAGAAAAAGCGTAAGCTGCGGGCAGTGCAGCTGCCACAGAAATCACAGTGTTCATCACAACGTAATAAATAGAATTAAGATACCCAGTATACCAAGTACTATCAGTAAAAATTTTTTTATAATTATCTAATGTAAATTCTTGAGGCCATAATGTGTAAGTGTTTATAATTTCAGTTGTCGTTTTAAATGACATGTTTAGCAACCAATAAATTGGAAGCATCAAGAAAATAATATAAATTGTAGGAACTATCCACTTTGCTTTCTTCATGATTTCTCCTCATTTCTCATCATTAATGTGTAGAATACCCAACAAACTAAAAGTACTATAAAGAAGTATATTAAAGACATTGCTGCAGCTGGTCCTAAATCAAACTGTCCTAATGCCATTTTAACTAAGTCTATAGATAAAAATGCAGTAGCATTGCCTGGACCGCCTCCAGTTAGAACAAATGGCTCTGTATAAATCATAAAGCTGTCCATAAATCTTAAAAGTATTGCTATTGTTAATACTTTTTTCATTTTAGGTAATTCAATTTTTGTAAAAATTGCCCAACGACTAGCACCATCAATTTCTGCTGCTTGATAGTAAGCAGGTTGAATAGATCTTAATCCTGCATAAGACAATAAAACTACTAAAGATGTCCAATGCCATACATCCATAAGTATAGTTGTGAACCAAGCATCACCAATTTGTTGAGTAAAGTTATAATCAAATCCTAAAGCATTAAGTGAATGACCTAAGAAACCAATATCTGGTAATGCAAAAATATTCCACATAGCTCCTACAACGTTCCATGGAATTAAAAGTGGCATGGACATCAAAACTAAACAAACAGGTACTCCTATTCCCTCTTTAGGCATAGTAAGTGCAATAGCTATTCCTAAAGGAATTTGAATAAATAAAATTATAAACGTAAATAAAAATTGTCTACCAAGTGATGCATGAAATCTTTCGGATAACATGATTTGTTTAAACCATCTTGTGCCTTCCCACATAAAAACATTATTCCCGAAAGTTTCCTGGAAAGCATAGTTTACTACTGTCATTAATGGGATAATGGCATTGAAAGCTACCAGCACAAATACTGGTATTACAAAAAACCATGCTTTTTGATTTACTGTTTTATTCATTCAATTATCCAGCTATCTCCATATGTATAAGTATATTCTTTTTTAAATTTTAAAAATGCAGATCCAGACGGAATATCTTCATTAGATTTTGCAATAATTTTAATTTTTCCGGTTTCACTCTCAGTATCTATAATTTTGTGCCTTCCAGTATTACTTACTGATAAAACTTTGACTGGAATTCCTTCATTACTAAAAGATATAAATTCAGGTCTCACACCAACTTCTGTCTTGTTAAAATTGCTTTTTTTAATTTGTTGGTGGGTTTCTATTTTTTTTCCATTAACGATCACATCATTCCCTTTAATTTGACAAGGTAAAACATTCATACCTGGCGAACCAATAAAATATCCAACAAATGTATGCTTTGGTTTTTCAAACAAATCTACTGGTGTTCCTGTTTGAACAATTTGACCTTCATGCATCACAACTACTTGGTCAGCAAATGTTAAAGCCTCTGTTTGATCATGTGTTACATAAATCATTGTTCTATTTATCTTTTGATGAAGTTCTTTAAGTTTAGATCTTAAAATCCATTTCAAATGTGGATCGATTACTGTTAATGGTTCATCAAACATAATAGCATTCACATCTGATCTTACCAATCCACGTCCTAGTGAAATTTTTTGTTTACCATCTGCAGTTAAACCAGAAGCTCTATTGTTTAATGTTGAAGATAATTCCAACATTTCAGCTATCTCATGAACTTTTACTTTGATTTCTTCCTCTGGAATTTTCCTGTTTCTTAAAGGAAAAGCTAAATTATCATACACTGTCATCGTGTCATAAATAACCGGGAATTGAAAAATCTGTGCGATATTTCTCTCTACAGGATTCAACTCTGAAATAACTTTATCATCAAATAATATATCGCCTTTAGTTGGTGTAATTAGTCCAGAAATAATATTCAACAATGTTGTCTTTCCACAACCTGATGGGCCCAATAAAGCATAAGCACCTCCATCATTCCAATCAATGTCTACTCCTCTGATTGCCCAATCAGCGTCTGAAGACTGAGTTTTTAAATAACTGTGGCTTAAACCTTTTAATGTAACTTTAGCCATTAGATACTAACCTTTCATTTTGATCAAAATAAACAAACTCATCTGTATTCATGTATAAATTCATCTCATCGCCAACGTTTTTTTGAAAAACTCCGTTAGACAAAGAAACCCAATTCAAATTACCGTTTGTAAAGTGGATTAAGCTCTCAGAACCACTAATTTCAGATATCAAAACTTTGCCTTTTATCTCAAGTGTATTGTTGCCCTCTTTATACGTGGTAATATTGTGGGGTCTTATACCTACTTTATATTCGCCATCTTTAATATTTAATTTAGTCTTCCATTGAATGTCATTCTGTAGAAATGAACACTGATCTCCTGATTTTTTTATTTTAGCTATATTCATTGGTGGATCGCTAAAAACCTGGGCAGAAACTAGAGAGTTAGGTTTATTATAAGTATCTAAAGTTTTTCCATATTGAATAATCTTACCTTCTTGTAACGTTGCAGTATTACCACCTAAGAGTAAAGCTTCTGAGGGCTCTGTGGTTGCGTAAACTACAATACAGTCTCTATTTTCAAATAATTTTGGTAATTCTTCTCGCAATTCTTCTCTTAATTTAAAATCTAAGTTAGCAAGTGGTTCATCTAAAAGAATTAAGTCTGAGTCTTTTACAAGTGCTCTTGCTAAAGCAGTTCTTTGTTGTTGTCCTCCGGAAAGCTCATTTGGTTTTTTATTTAACATTCCAGAGAGTTTTAGTAATTCTGCAACTTTCCCAACTCTTTGTTTTGTTTCATCTGAACTTACTCCAGTAATTTTTAATGGAGATGCAATGTTGTCGTAAACTGTGAAGTTGGGGTAATTAATAAATTGCTGGTAAACCATTGAGACATTTCTTTTTTGAACTTTCATACCTGTTACATTTTCGTTGTTAAACCAAATTTCACCTGATGTTGGTTTATCTAGTCCAGCCATAATCTGCATTAAAGTAGTCTTTCCAGCTAAAGTAGAACCTAAAAGAATGTTAATCGTATTTTTTTGTAATTTTAAATTTGTTGGATAAATATGAGTTTCTAATCCTATTTTTTTTTCTACGTTTTTAAGTTCTAGGCTCATAATTTTTGAATTTCGTTTTAAAAAAAGGGGGCTGTTAAAGCCCCCTTTAAATTTAGATTTAACCTAAATTAATTCCAAGCTTTTGCGAATGGAACTGTTTTACCTTTAGGTTTCTCATTTCGTTTAGCTTTTGGCGATCCTGGTTGTTTCAACCAATAATCAGCACCTTTCGGTTTAGCTAATCTTGGACCACATCCACCGTATGTATTGTTTGCTTTATCAGCAGCTTCCATACGAGACATAACTAAGTTCATCTCTTCTGCAAGACGATCCATAGCTTGTTGTGGAGTAAACGCACCTGAGTTTACATCTCCAATTTGTTGCCACCAGATTTGTGCAAGTTTCGGATAGTCCGGAACATTGATACCTGTCGGTGACCACAATACTCTGTTTTTAGATCTGTAGAATTCTACAAGTCCACCAAGTTTTGGAGCTCTCTTAGTAAAGTGTTTGTGATTAATGGTACTATCTCTAATGATAGTTAAACCAACGTCACTTTTCTTAAGATCAACAGTTTTTGATACTACAAACTGAGCGTATAACCATGCAGCTTTTCTTCTGTCAACTGGAGTAGACTTAAATAAAGTCCATGATCCAGCATCTTGATAACCAAGCTTCATACCTTCATCCCAGTAAGGACCTTTCGGTGATGGTCCCATTCTCCATAAAGGATTTCCATTATCGTCAACTGTTTTGTTTCCAGAACTTTTTGGAGCAACCATTGATGCCGTGAACGCTGTATACCAGAAAATTTGCTGAGCAACGTTTCCTGATGATAAAGCTGGCAGAGACTGATAGAAGTCCATTGCCGCAGCACCTGGAGGTGCATAAGCTCTTAACCACTCATCCCATTTTCTGATTGCATATACGGCAGCAGGACCATTAGCAGCCCCACCTCTTGCTACGTCAGCACCAACTGGATTACAAGAACCTTTTTCCATTCTTATTCCCCACTCGTCTACTGGCACACCATTTGGTTTACCAACTGAACCTGCACCAGCCATTGATAACCACGCGTCAGTCATTCTCCATCCTAAGTCTGGAGCTCTCTTTCCATAGTCCATGTGACCGTATACTCTAACACCGTCGATATTCTTTACATCTTTTGTAAAGTACTCAGCGATATCTTCGTAAGCAGACCAGTTTACTGGTACACCTAGATCGTATCCGTATTTAGCTTTGAAACCTTTTTTGATTTCAGGTCTGTCAAACCAATCTTTTCTAAACCAATAAAGGTTAGCAAATTGTTGGTCAGGTAATTGATATAAATCACCATCTGGACCTGTAGTAAATGATTTACCGATGAAATCATCGATATCCAATGTTGGTAAAGTAACATCTTTACCTTCACCTTTCATCCACTTAGTTAAGTTTACTGCTAACTGAAGTCTTGAATGCGTACCGATCAAATCAGAGTCATTGATGTATGCATCATACAAGTTTCTTCCAGTTTGCATTTGAGTTTGTACTGCTTGTACTACTTCTCCTTCTCCCAATAACTGGTGGTTTACTTTAATTCCAGTTATTTCCCCAAAAGCTTTTGTTAAAACTTTTGACTCATATTCATGAGTTGGAATTGTTTCCGACAATACATTTATTTCCATTCCTTTGAATGGTTTTGCAGCATCGTGGAACCAATTAAGTTCTTTCTCTCTTTCTTTTGCAGAAATAGTTGAAAGACTAAACTCACCATTTGACCATTTCTTTATTGCAGCCATGTGACCATCAGCTACAGCGTTCGAAATAGTTAAAAGAGAAATTGAAACAGCAACAGCTAAAATATTCTTAAATGTTTTAAACATAGATTATTTCCCTCATTGTTGTTGTTTTTAATTGTATTATTGAACCAAAAAACAACTGCAATGTACAGTGAGTAAAATTAAATAATTACAACTTTGAAGTGTATTAATTTATTAAAGCACGCTTGACTGCTTTTTCCCAACCTTTGATTAGCATTGATCTAGATTTATTTTTCATTTTTGGAGAAAACTTTTTATCTAAATGCCAATTTTTTGAAATATCTTTTAATGATTTATATACACCGATTTGTAAACCAGCCATAAAAGCTGCACCTAAAGCTGTAGTCTCTTGAACTTTAGGTCTTAAAACTTTTACATTTACGATGTCTGATAAAAATTGAGAAAACCAATTATTCATTACCATGCCACCATCTACTTTAACTATTTTGGGTCTAAGACCATCATGTTTCATGGCTTCAAAGAGATCAAAAGTTTGATAGGCTACTGCTTCTATAGTAGCTCTAACTATTTCTTTAGGGCTTGTATCCCTTGTAATGCCACTTAAGACACCTCTGGCATTGGCATCCCAGTAAGGCGCTCCTAATCCAGTGAATGCGGGAACCAAATAAATGTCATTATTATTATCGAGTGACTTTACTATTTTTTCTGTTTCAGGTGCTTTTTTAAAAAATTTCATTCTGTCTCTTAACCATTGGACCCCTGCTCCAGCAATAAAGATTGAGCCTTCCATAGCGTATGTTGTTTTGCCCTTAAGCCTATAGGCAATTGTAGTCAATAAACGATTTTTCGAATAAATTTTCTTTGGACCTGTATTTAATAAAACAAAAGCTCCCGTACCATATGTGCTTTTTAAAGACCCTGGTTCGAAACAACATTGACCAATAGTTGCTGATTGTTGATCTCCCACAACACCATTTATAGGTATTGATTTTCCAGTAATTAATGAATGAGTTTGTCCATAATCGTCTGCACAATCTTTTACTTCAGGCAAGATATGTTTTTTAATTTTAAGTAAGTTTAATATTGTATCATCCCATTTATTAGATGAAATATTATAAATCATTGTTCTACTAGCATTAGTAGCATCTGTTGCGTGAACTTTACCTTTTGTAAGTCTCCATATTAAAAAACTATCAATTGTTCCAAACAATAACTGTTTTTTATTCATTAATTGTCTTGCTTTTGGTACATTATCTAAAATCCATTTGATTTTAGTACCGGAAAAATAAGAGTCGATAAGCAACCCAGTCTTATTAAAAATCATCGTATCCTTATTTTGCTTTCTCAGTTTTTTACAAAATTCTTCTTGTCTTCTATCTTGCCATACGATTGCTTTATAAACAGGCTTGCCTGTTTTTTTATCCCACAAAACTGTGGTTTCCCTTTGATTTGTAATACCTATACTTAAAATTTTACCTTTTAACTTTTTAGCTTTTTGAATTACATCTTTTAAAGTTTTAATAGTTGTTCTCCATATTTCATCGGGATCATGTTCAACCCATCCACTTTTTGGAAAATATTGTGTGAATTCTTTTTGAGATGAGAAAATTGGCTTACCTTTTAAATCAAAAAGAATAGATCTATTCGAGGTAGTTCCGGCATCTATAGAAATGAGAAATTTATTCATATTATTTCTTTAAAATTTTTTTTTTCTCTTTTTCGTATTCATACCCACTAATTACACCAGATTTATAGAGATCTTGTAATGTTTTTAGTTGATTAGAAATACTAGTAGTATTTTTTAAATTATGTTTTTCATTAGCCAATAAGTCAAAATGAATAGACAATATAAAAAATATTATCAAAAATTTTTTCATGAAATTCTACCTTCTATATACTTTAATATTTCGGAATTATAATATTGAAAACATAAACCTTGATTCATTTCGTGGCCCGGATTTTTTCTAGCTGAAATATTTTCTTGCCAATTATCTCCTTTAACGACACAAGTCTTCCCATTAATTTTATAATCTTCAGAAATGACAATTCTTTTAACTCCTGGAACTTCTTCCAACCAATCAGACAATAATCCTTCCCATTTATCTTTAGGATGAGTGAAAGCTAAAACGGGAACATTATTTGATTTTTTAATTGTATTAATTTGTCTTTCTCTTAGTTCAGCAGGACCAGGGTTTTTCTTAGCAAATTTAGCTAAAGCTGTTTCGGGGCCAACTTTTTTTACTTTGTATTTAGAAGAAAGTTTACCAAAACATGCTTGCATGTATGATATACCTCCGCCTACTTTGTCAGGATGAGCAGATAATAGCATTAAGGTTAATAAACCCCCACAGGAATGACCTGAGATAATGATTTGTTTCCTTGGTACGCCTATAGTTACAAATTTTTCAACTAACTCTAAATTTTTTTCAACTCTTTTATCTAATTTATGCTTACCTACATAAGGAGTTTTTGATTTCCACCAACTTTTTTTCAGCGACATGTCTCCAGCAAAATCATTTGTACAGAAGTTATAAACCATAATCTTTTTACCATTTATTTCTTCATCTACTAATGAGGCTTGATTATTTATTTGATTTACCCAGATACATTCATTCTTTTTTGCTGTATCGTTAGTATTTTGTCCATGATTATAAATAATTATAATTTTATTTTTAGGATCTTTAATTTCTGTACCACTTTTTACTTGTGATTGTTTATTAATAAACCCACTGATAAGTATTTTACCATTAGCATAAGAAAAATTTGATATTAGATTATTTAATATTAAAACTATAATAATTTTTTTCATCTGAATAACTCCCAATTAAGTTCGAGTTTTTTATCATCAACAATAGCATTTATCATACTAAGCATTAAAGGTAATTTTTTTTCATCGAAATCTTCATTGACTTTTTTTGCAATCTCTTTTGCCAATTCAGCTCCTTCAACAGTAACTTTTTCCATTTTTGTTTTTTTTGCTTCTGTAAATGTTAATCCTTCTCCAATATAAGCTCCCATTTTTGCATTTCTTCCTCCACCTGAGCTCACATAAAGATCTCCAAGCCCGGCAAGCCCTCTTACTGTCTCTTTTTTTCCTTTTAAGTGTTCTACAAATATTTCCATTTCATAAATTGATTGTTTAATTAGTGCCGAAGCAGTATTCAAATAATTTTTTTCTTTAATTTCATCTGAGATATCAGGTCTACATAAACCTTTGGCTGCTCCTACAGCCATAGAAAAAATATTTTTAATAGCAGCAGATACTTCTACTCCATTTAAATCATCAGAATAAGATGTATGATAATAATCAGTATTAAACATATCAGCTATTTCTTTTGCGGTTTTCAATTCCTTATTAGCTATTACCACACTACTATGAACTTTATTAGCTAAACCAGTTGCTAAACATGGTCCACCCACTGCTGAAATGTTTAATTTTGAGCTTCCCCTCTCTATTAATAATCTCTCGAGTTTATCTACTAATAATTCGTATTGATTTTTGTAAATACTTAAACCTTTTGTTAGCATTAATAATTTTGGAATTGTTTTAGCTTTAAATATTCTACTTAATTGGTCTGCTACCCATTCTATACCTTTCGAGCTTATTCCAAGTACAATTAAATCTACATTTGACATTAAAAGCTCATCAAATTTTTCATACTTAAATATTTTTACTTTTTCAGGCATTTCTATGCCTAAACTTGGGTGTGAATTTTTATTCTTTTTTAAATTATCAATGAATTCATTTTCTAGATGTGTCCCAACTATACTTGTATCATGGTTATTGTCCAAGCATGGTAAAGAGAAAGCCGAACCCATTGCACCTGCACCTATAATAATTATCTTTGACATCAATCTTTAAATAGTAATTTTTTGAAAATTAAAAAAATAGATATTAACTCAATTTTTCCTATAATCATAAAAATAATTAAACTTATTTTTGACGATAATAACAAGTTATTAAATTCTAATTTCCCTAAACCATACATCTCAGAATTTACAGTATTAGTTAAAGTTAAAATAGATAATTTAAAAGACCTTTCAAAACCAATTTCATCTAAAACTAAAAAGCTTGATAAAATAAACAAACTTATGAAAAAGGATATAAATATTAAAAAAGATATTTTGACATTTTCGTCTGTTATTTTGTTTTCTGAATTAAATATTGTTTTATTTATTACACTATTTGGACTTATTAGTTTAAATATTTCAGAAGATGTTATTTTTAAAAGTATATAAAATCTACTAAATTTAATCCCAGAGGAATTTGAAACTAAAGATCCACCTATTATTGTTATTATAAGAAAATATAAACCTAAATTATTATTTTCTTCCAGTAAGCTTATACCTGAGTTAGCAAAACTGCTCATGACGCTTATAATAATATCAAAAGCATCAAAATTGTTAAAATATACCATTAATATAAATAATAGAGATAATCCAATTAAATAAAGGTCCTCGTTATGATTTTTAAGGAGTATTTTTTTATTATAAATATTAAATATCAAATAAAAATTTAACATTGATAAAAGTAAAGAAAAAATTAATACGATTTTCTGAAGATTTGTAGATATAATTTCATTTAAATTATCTGAAGGTAAAAATCCTCCGTTTGATATTAATGACATTGTGAGATTTAAAGAATTAAAAAGTCTAACGCCTGAAATATTCAAAAGAGTTATTAACATAAAGCTTGAAACACAATATATTATAAATATTTTTAAAATATTGTTTTGAATATTTTCTCTAGACTTTAAATTGCTATCACCACAATAAGTTAAATTTGTCATTTTATAATTAAACCCTGAATTAGAAAAAACCAAAATTAAAAAAAATAGAAAATATAATCCTCCAATCCATTGAGATGAGGATCTCCAAAGAATTAATGTTGGATCAAGATATTTTATATTGTTAAATATTGAGAATCCTGTACCAGTCAAACCTGAAATAGACTCAAAAAATGCATTTGCAAAAGTAATTTTAAAATTACTCATATAAAAAGGTATAGAAACTAAAAAACCTAGAATTAAATATAAAGCTATAATCAAAACTAGTTGATCAATAAAATTTATTTTTTTATTTGATTTCCTGCCAATAAAGTAAAATCCAGAGCTAAAAATTATAGATAATAATAAAGTTAAAAAGTAAGAGTTTATACTCAAAAAATAATCAAAATAAGAGGCATATAGAATATTAATAAAAGCTAATAGACTTAACGGCATACAAAAAAGCCCTAAATAAAAGCTAATACTTTTTAAATCCATTAAATTTAAATAGAACCTAAACTAAAGATACTTTCAACGGCTTTAAGTTGCTCTCTTTTCGCTAAAAAAACAACTAAGTCATCTTTTTCGAAAATAAAATTTGACCTTGGAATGATTACTTTTTCTTTTCTAACGATCGCTCCAATTCTAATATCTTCCGGTAAATTCGAATCTCTAATTTGTTTATTAAGCAACTCAGATTTTTCTAGGATTTTTGCTTCGATGAACTCGTATTCACCGTCCAAAACTGAGTAAACTGTACCAATGGTACCTCGGTGAACGTGTTCCATTATTCTTGAAACTGTGGTCATTCTTGGATCGACTAAATCATCTATGTTTAATGAGTCTTGAAGAAGATTATAGTTAGATTTGTTAACTATGGCTATTGTCCGCTTTTTTAATCCGGATTTTTCTGCTAAAACGCACGCCATCATATTATTTTCATCATCATTAGTTAAAGCTAGAACTGTCTCTGATCCTTCAAGATTTGCCTCCTTGAGTATTTCTTCATCCAAACCATCGCCATTTAGAACAATTGAAGAAGATAATTCGTTCGCTAATTCTTCTGCTCTTTTTTTATCCTTTTCTATTATTTTAATTCTTATATCTTCGAAATTTTTTTCTAACATTTTTGCTAAGTTTAATCCTATATTTCCACCGCCAATAATTAAAACATTTTTGGAGATTTTCTCTTCGTGACCAAAAGCTTTAAGTATAGCATTAAGCTGATCGCTGCTTACTACTAAGTATACATTATCATCTTCAAGCATTTGATCATTTTTTTTTAAATATATAAATTTATCTTTTCTAAGGGCTCCAACTATGTTTGCTTTAAAATCTGGATATTTTTCAGTTAACTTTTTTAAAGGAATATTTTTTATAGGGCAGTTTTTTTCTATGGAAATTTCGAGCATTTTAACTTTATTTTTTCCAAAAGGGACATTATCAAGAGCGCCAGGTGCCTCTAATCTTCTATACAAGGACTTTGCAACTTCTATTTCTGGAGAAATTATTACGTCAATAGGAATATTAGATTTGTTGTATAATTTTCCCCATTTTCCATCTAAAAATTCTTTAGTCCTAATTCTGGCAATTTTTTTAGAAACATTAAATAATGAACTAGCTAATTGACAAACAATCATGTTTGTTTCATCATTTTTAGTTACAGCTATGATCATATCCGCTTTCTCTGCACCTGCGTTTTCTAAAACATTCGGTAACGTAGCTCTACCTACAATACCTTTAACATCTTGGGTATCGTTGATTTTTTTGATATCTTCAGAAGATTGGTCTACCACTGTTACTGAATGACCTTGGGAAGATAATTGTTTACTTATTGAAAAGCCGACCTTGCCAGCCCCACATATGATAATATTCATTTTAATTTATTCCTTTAATTCCTAAAGATTTTAGTTTTCTGTGAAGAGCAGACCTCTCCATTCCAATAAAATCAGCTGTTTTAGAGATATTGCCGTGATTTTTTTTTAGTTGAGTTATAAGATATTCTTTTTCAAAATGTTCTCTAGCCTCTTTTAATGGTGATGTTAAAGATCTTTCTAGTAAATTTTTATTTGTCAATGATCTAGATGAAGGATTTAAAATATCGTCTATTAATTTATTAATATTTTCTTTAGACTCATTTCCTGATAAAATTGTAATCCTCTCAACTAAATTACGTAACTCCCGAACATTTCCGGGCCAATTATAAGTAAACAAACTATCATTATTAATATCTATTTTTGGTTGTTGCACTCCATTAATTTCTGATAATTTTTCTTTAAAATATTTAATTAGTAAAGGAATATCTTCTGTTCTTAAATTCAATGGTGTTAATTCGATTGGCATAACATTTAACCTATGAAATAAATCCTCTCTAAATTTCTTTATTTCAACTAGGTCATTTAAGTCTTTTGATGTTGATGATATAAGCCTAATGTTTACGTTTATATCTTTTTTGCCATTTAACCTTTTGAATTTTTGGTCTATCAAAACTCTCAATATGTTCGCTTGTGTATCAAAAGGTATCTCAGAAACTTCGTCGATCAATAATGTTCCTTTGTTTGCTCTTTCTAAAGCACCAAATGAAATATTCCCATCTTCAAATTCTTCACCAAAAAGCTCTTTTTCATAGGTATTTTCTTTAAGTAAAGCAGCATTAATAATTACAAAAGGTTCAGATGATCTTGAAGAGTTTTTATGTATTTTTCTTGCGACTAATTCTTTTCCGCTACCTGTTGGTCCAGAAATTAATACCCTACTTTCCGAAGAAGAGAGTTTATCTATAATTTTCTTCACTTTAAGTATGGCTGGACTATTTCCAATTAATTCAAATGAATGGAATAGTTTGTTTTCAATAATATTTTTTTCTTTTTTGAGTTCGAAAGACTCGAAGGCTCTATTTATATAATTTAATAATTTATCTAAGGAAAATGAAGCACCTTTTTCCATGAATTCATATGCGCCTAACCTTAATGACTCTAAAGCTATTTGAACTGTCGCATGTCCTGAGATCATGATTACTGGCAACAATTTGTTTTTTTTCATAATCATTTTTAACAAATCTATTCCATCTTTATCTGGTTTATCTAATTTAATATCTATAATTGCTAAGTCAGGTAATTTTTTTTGTATCTCATAAGTTGCTTGATCATAATTAGCAGCAGATCTTATCTCAAAATTTTTCTCTTTTAAGATGTTGCAAATTAAATTTCTTATATCTGGATTATCGTCAATTACTAATATCTCTTTTTGCATCAGCTTTAGGTAGTGAAATACTAATTATTACTCCTCTTTCCTTTTTATTATTTTTTATTGAAAAATTACCCGAATGCTCGTTAATTATTTTTGATACTATCGGTAATCCTAAACCCGTTCCAGTTTTTTTTGTTGTAAAATAAGGGGTCATTGCTTTTCTTGCGTCTGATATTCCTGGTCCATTGTCTGTCAATCTACAGACTATATAGTCGTTATTGCTGTTAATTTCTATGTCAATATTACCTTTAAAATTAAGGTTTTTTTTATTTATATCCTTGAAAGCTTCTTCTGAATTTTTAATAAGATTAATAAAAACTCTATTAAGCTGATCTTCATCTCCGAAAATAAATTGCTGTTTAGTTTTTAAAGTAAGGGTAATAGAGTTCTTAGATGTTATTTTAATAAATTCTAAAGATTTTTTGACAATTTCAATTATATCAATTTTCTTTAGTATTGGTCTTGGCATTCTAGCAAAATTAGAAAACTCATTAACAAGTTTTTCTATATCTTTAATTTGGCGATTTATGGTTTCCAAATATTTTTCAAATTCTTGTTCATAATTATTTAATTTCCCTTTATATTTTTCTCTCAAACTATCTATTGACAGTTGAATTGGCGTTAGAGGATTTTTAATTTCATGAGCTAATTTTCTCGCCACAGTTTCCCAGGCTTCGTGTCTTTCGTTAATCAATAATTTATCTTGTTGTTCTTTCAATCTTTCAATCATTGAATTAAAGTTTTTATTCAATTGTTTAAATTCCTCATCTGTCTCGAGTTCAGGCACCTTTACATCTAACGCGCCTTTGCTAATCGAGTCTGAGGCACCGATTAAATTTACTATGGGTTTAGTAAGTCTAGACGCAAATGTAATTGCAATAGACGTTGATAGAAATAATAATAATGTAACAACTATTATATAAATAATAGCAAAAGTAACCTTTATGCCTGTTTGACTATTTTCTACTGAATAATAAAAACTTACAGCTTGTTCAGTTTCATTCAAATAACGTAAAATTTCACTATCTATGTTACGTGAAATATAAAGATAGGTATCGACTAAAGAATTTAATTTAGTCATTGCAGTTGTTTTGTTTTCTAAATTGTTTGAAATAAAAACTGGTTTACCTTCTAAGACCTGCTCATAATCTTCATCTGAAGGAACAACAAACTCTTCGGTAATATCTCTCACGTCTGAAAGCAAAATATTACCCAAACTATCGATTAAATATACATCGTCTATTCTTCTTAAAATTTTCTCTGACCTCATAATATTTTTAAATCGATTAGGATTAGAAAAATAAAAATTTGATGCTCTATTTAAACCAACGCTCATTAAAATGACATCAGACAATACGTTTTCTTTACTTTCATCTAAATAATTTTTTGCTACGTCATAAGAATTATTTACAGCTTTAGTGATTTGCTTATCAAAATAATTCTGAATTCCAAAATTAAAAATGAATAAAGAAAATATAGCTACTACAAGTGAAGGTATAACTGTAAATAAAGAAAAGACAGAAATATATTTTAAGTTGGTTTGAGCCCCTTTTTTATTTTTCTTTCCAGTATAATAAAATCTATAAAAATTTTTGAAAATAAGGCTAAAAAATATTAAAAGTAAAAAAATATCGATTATGAGTAAAGTTTGTAGGTTTTCATCTGTTAAAGGAACAAAACCCTCATTAATAAATGTTAAAAAAGTTACTATCCCCATAAAAATACATAAAAATGAGGATAAAATTATCCAATTAAAATTTTTAATAATTCTAAACATCTGAAATAAGCATTAAATATTTATATAAATATAATATAAGTTTATACCATGAGTTTATCTTTAATTATTCTTGCTGCAGGTAATAGCAAAAGATTTAGGTCCAAAATTGGCAAACCCTACCAAAAAATAGGAGGCAAATCATTAATTGAAATAAATGTCATAAAAGCTCGAAAATTCGATCAAATTAAAAAAATTGTTCTTGTTTATAACAAAAGAGACATAAGTCGTGTCAAATCAATAAAGCTAAAAAATGTTCAGTTATTAACTGGAGGAAAAAATAGGCAACAATCTACCTTTAAAGCCCTTAGATATCTAACTAAAAGTAAAGGAATTACAAAAGTTTTAATTCATGATGTTGCAAGACCAAACTTTTCTGAAAAACTTCTTAGGTCAATTCTTAAAAATATCAAAACTTCAAAAGCAGTTGTTCCTGTGGTTAATATTCAAGATGCATTAAAGCAAAAAATTGACTCAAGCAAAGAAGAGTACATTATTGGAAAAAATAGAGATCATTTTTTCTTAACGCAAACTCCTCAAGCATTTAATTTAAAAGAAATTTATCATCTTCATAAAAATAATTTAGGCAAGTACAAAGACGATGATATTTCTTTATATATGGATTTGAATAAAGTTAAGTTCATAGAAGGAGAAAAAAATAACTTTAAAATTACAGATTGGGCAGATTTTGAAAATCTAAAGAATATTTATAAATCTAAGCAGAGTGTTGGTATTGGATTTGATGTTCACCGATTAGTTCCTAAAAGAAAACTTTTTTTAGCTGGCTTAAAAATAAAGTCTAAACTAGGAACACTAGGACATTCTGATGGTGATCCTGTTTTGCACTCAGTAACTGATGCAATTTTTGGAGCTTGTAAAATGGGAGATATTGGAGAAATGTTTTCTGATAAAAACAAAAAATTCAAAAACATAAGATCAACTATTTTGCTTCAGCAAGTAATAGATATGATAAAGTTAAAAGGCTTCATTGTTAATAACATCGATATCAATATTATTACTCAAACACCAAAAATTAAAAATATTAAAGATAAAATGATTAATAATATTTCTAAATTATGTGAAATTTCAAAAAATCAAATAAACATTAAAGGAAAGACAACTGAAAAGTTAGGTTTAATTGGAAAAGAAAAGGCCATTGCTTGCGAAACAATATGTTCGGTTATAAAATATGATTAAAACTTTAAATTATTTAATTGTTACATGTTTTGGAATTGGATCAATTAGATTTGCGCCGGGAACAATAACATCTCTAATAACAACTGTTTTTTTATACAGCTTATTTCATATAATAAATCTATCGAGCAACACCATTCTAATAATTTTATTAATTGTTTTTATTTGTTCATTTTATGCAGTGTCTGAATATATAAAACTTAGTGAAAATAAAGACCCTAAAGAAGTTGTTATAGATGAATTTATTGGACAATCTATTCCTATTTATCTTTATGAGATCTCACATGGCACAGTAAAAGATCCTCAAGAAGCAATATTATTTTATTTGTATATTTTTATTCTATTTAGATATTTTGATATTAAAAAACCCTTCCCGGTCAATTTTTTTGATAAAAAATTTAAAAATAGTTTTGGAGTAATAATAGACGATGTAGTGGCTGGTTTATATGTGGTTCTTACATTGATAATCTTTATGATAATTAAATCTACGTTTTTGTAATGAGTTTAAATAAAAAAATAGTTTTGTTACTCAAAAGAAAAAAACTGAACATTGCTTTTGCTGAGTCATGCACTGGTGGAATGCTTTCTAGTTCTATTACGTCAGTAAGTGGATCATCAAAGGTATTTACGATGGGATTAGTCACCTACGCAAATCAAGCCAAAACGAGTTTATTAAAAATTCATCCAAAAATAATAAAAAAATATGGAGCTGTAAGTGTTCAATGTTGTTTGGCTATGGTTAAGAACCTTAGTAAAATTAGCAAATCAAAAGTCTGTGTTTCAATAACGGGTATTGCTGGTCCTAAAGGAGGATCTAAACAAAAACCAGTTGGTTTGGTTTATATTGGGATAAAGGTCGGAAAAAAGGTTCTTGTAAATAAATGTAATTTTAAGAATAAAGGAAGAATTTTTATTCAAAAACAAACTGTAAAAAAAACTTTAAATCTATTAGTTCAATTGATTAAACGGGGTAGCTAAACTCTGGGTTTACAATTACATCTAGAAGATGTGCAGTAAAACTGTTAAGTAATAAAAAAATTCCAAAAGCAGTTAAATAAAGTATAAAAACTAAAAAATTTCTAGCCCGTTTTCTTTGTAATAATTGTTTATCTTCGGGAATCCATTCTTTAGTTTTAGACTTAAAATCATATGAAAACATCCAATAAGTGAGGTTAGTTTCGTTAGGGTCTCCTGTTCTAATTGTTTTAATATATGAAGATAAGAATTTAAAAGTTAAAATAAATAGAATTAATAAAGATGATATTGTAAACATTATTTATATAATTTAATTGCTCTTTCTTCAAAAGCCTTGGCAATTTTATTCAAACCAAGCTCAAAAGATTTTTTCATTATCCCATTCAAAATTGGATTTTTCAATTCAAAATCAATAAAAAACTCTAACTGTGTCGAATTGTTTACTTCCTTGAATTTCCACTCATTTTTTAAATGTTTTAATGGTCCATCAAGATTAGTTACAATAATCGTATCTTTTTCTTTATAATAAGACACATGACTTGAGAATGTTTCGTTGAGGATACTTTTCCCTACTTTTAAATCTCCATTAAACGTAATTAAATCTGCACTTTCGTTTCTATCAAACACTTTACCTTCAATACACCAAGGAACAAATTCTGGATATTTTTCAATATCAAGAACCATTTCAACTAATTGCTCTTTTTTACAGGGAATAATTTTTTTTATTGATGCGGAAGACATTCAAGCTGTTTATTTCTTGCATCTTGTAATTTTTTAAAATCTTCATCTGCGTGATAAGAAGATCTCGTAAGTGGTGATGAAGAAACAAGTAAAAACCCTTTCGTTTTTGCTATTTGCTCGAACTCTTTAAATTCATCTGGATGGTAGTAACGATTTAGAGGATGATGTTTTGGAGAAGGTTGCAGGTATTGGCCTATAGTAATAAAATCGACCTCGGCAGACCTGAGGTCATCCATAACTTGGGTTACTTCATCTTTATTTTCACCTAAACCAACCATAATTCCAGATTTTGTAAAAACTTTTTTGTTAAATTTTTTTGCATTTTTTAAAAGTTCTAATGATGCAAAATATCGTGCCCCTGGTCTAACTGATGTGTAAAGTCTTGGCACTGTTTCTATATTATGATTAAAAACGTCGAGGTCAGCCTCTAAAACTTTTTTATAAGCCTCACCTTTTCTTAAAAAATCAGGAGTTAAAACTTCTATTGACGTTTTTGGATTTTTTTCTCTTGTCGCTTTTACTACTTTATAAAAATGATCAGATCCACCATCTTCTAGGTCATCTCTATCTACAGAAGTAATTACCACATGTTTTAGATTTAAACTTTTAACAGCGTTAGCAATTTTAGCTGGCTCAAAAATATCCAGATCGCCTGGCTTACCGGTTTTAACATCACAAAAAGCGCAAGCTCTTGTACAAGTATCTCCCATAATCATAAATGTTGCATGTTTTTTGCTCCAACACTCAGTGATATTTGGGCAGTTTGCTTCTTGACATACTGTAACTAAATTATTTTGATTAACAACTTTTTTGGTTTGAAAGAAAATTTGAGAGTCTACTATTTTTGATCTAATCCATTCAGGCTTCTTTTTAATTGGATTAATGGGCTTGTTTACTTTTTCTGGATGTCTAGGTTTTTGACTCATTTTAACTTAATAATAATTTCATCTTTTGTACCGTATCTAAATTTTTCTCTATAAAGCATATCTAAATAATCAAGGTCATTATTTTTAACTAGTGATATTTTGTGTTCGAAATCTTTTAATTCGCTAGTTAGCACCTTATTCTTAATCTCAAGCTCTTCGTAAATTCTCTTTTTATCAAAATAAGAGAATAGACCCCTTTCACCTCCGATTAAGTTTATACTTATATAAAGCGTAAAAAAGATATTAAATAATATAAATTTATTTGTCTTTAAACTTTCAATAAGTCGCATAAGTTAGATTCTAGCCATTTTGGCCTGATTTCCAAGTTCTTCTTCTATGCGTAATAACCTGTTATATTTAGCCACTCTTTCAGATCTCGCCAGAGATCCAGTTTTAATTTGAGAAGACATGGTTGCGGATGCCAAATCAGCGATAAATGTATCTTCGGTATCCCCAGATCTATGAGAAATGATAGTATTAAAATCTGCAGCTTTTGCCATTGAAATTACCTCTAAAGTTTCAGTCAAAGTGCCTATTTGATTAGGTTTTACTAAAATACAATTTGCTGACTTTTCATTTATTCCTTTACTTAAACGTTTTGCATTCGTAACGAATAAATCATCTCCTACAATTTGAACACTTTTCCCTATTTCGTTTGTAATTTTTTTCCATGATTCCCAGTCTTCTTCGGCAAAAGGATCCTCTATTGATTTAATTGGATAGCTTGATGTTAGTTTTTTATAATAATTAATGTTATCTTCGACTGATGTATAATTTTTAGACTGAATTGAATACTCCCCTTTTTCATTAATTAATTCATTAGCTGCTACATCTAAGCAAATAACTATATCTTTTCCTGGTTTTAAATTTGACTTTTCTATTGCATTTACAATTAACTCTAAAGCTTGCTCATTAGTATTAATTGATGGAGCAAATCCACCCTCATCTCCTACATTTGTAAGCATTTTGTTAAATTTTAGTAATTTCTTCAAATTTTGAATAACAACATAACATTTTTCAATAGCATCCATAAAATTTTTAGCTGAATCAGGTCTAATCATAAATTCTTGAATATTTAAGTCATTATCGGCATGCGCACCGCCATTAATAATATTCATTAATGGTATAGGTAAAGAAAAAGTGTCTCCAAGATATTTAAATAATGATTTTTTGTTTGTTAAAGCTGAACATTTTGAATTAGCTAGTGAAACTGCTAAAGTAGCATTTGCTCCTAAATTTGTTTTATTTTCACTTCCATCTAAATCTAATAAAGCTCTATCAATATTTTTTTGGTCTTCTGAGTCTAAACCTTTAAGTTTATTTGAAATTTTATTATTTATATTTTCAACAGCAATATTTACACTTTTGCCTAAAAAATTATTCTTATCCTTATCTCTTAATTCGTGCGCTTCGAATGCACCAGTTGATGCGCCTGATGGAGAAATTGCAGTGGCAGAAATATTATTTTCTAAAAAAACTTCTGCTTCCACTGTTGGATTTCCTCTACTATCAAAGACCTGTCTGCCTTTTATACTTTTAATTTTTGCCATTCTTATTTTACTATCTTGTCGATCTCGGTAAGTTTTTTTAACAAAGTTTTTACTTCATTTAATGGAACCATGTTTGGGCCATCTGATGGAGCGTTATCTGGATCCTCATGTGTTTCTATGAAGATTGCCCCTACTCCAACAGCGATAGCTGCGCGAGCTAAATAGGGAACGAACTCTCTTTGCCCGCCACTTTTCTCTCCCATGCCACCTGGTTGTTGTACTGAATGAGTTGCGTCAAAAACAATTGGAAATCCATATTTAGACATTATAGGCAAGGCTCTCATATCTGAAACTAAAGTATTATAACCAAAACTCGCCCCTCTTTCTGTAATTAAAATATTTTTATTTCCTGAGTCTTCAATTTTTTTTATTACATTAGCCATATCCCACGGAGCTAAAAATTGCCCTTTCTTGACATTAATTATTTTGCCAGTTTTCGCTGCAGCGATTAATAAATCAGTTTGTCTACATAAGAAAGCTGGAATTTGCAAAACATCTACATGATTGGAAACTATAGAGCATTGTTCAGAAGTATGAACATCGGTTAAGACTGGAACGCCAATGTCTTTCCTGATTTTATCAAAAATCGGAAGTGATTTTTCTAAACCCAAACCTCTTTTTCCTTTCAAACTTGTTCTGTTAGCTTTATCAAAAGATGTTTTGTAAATTAGATTAATACCTATTTCGCTTGTAATTTTTTTAAGTTCGGTTGAGATCTTAATTGCATGCTCTTCACTCTCAAGCTGACAAGGGCCTGCAATTAAAGTGAAGGGTTTGTTGTTAGCGATTTCAAAATTAGAGCATTTTACTTTATGATTATTCATTTTTTCGAATTGATTTTTGCAGCCTCAATAAATGATGAGAATAAAGGATGTGGTGCTAAAGGTCTAGATTTAAATTCAGGATGAAACTGAACACCAATAAACCAAGGATGGTTTTCCAATTCTATAATTTCTGGCAATTTATTGTCCGGGGATAAGCCTGAAAAAATCATTCCTCTATTTTCAAAATCTTTTTTATAGTTGATGTTAACTTCATACCTATGACGATGTCTTTCATTTATTTTCAATGCATTATAAATTTTACTTATTTTTGTGTCTTTTTTAAGTCTTGCTTCATAACTACCCAAACGCATTGTTCCGCCTAAATTTTTGTCAGTGCCCTTCATTAATTTCCCATTTTTGGTCCATTCACTCATAAGTCCAACGACTGAAGCTTTTGATGGTCCAAATTCACTTGATGTTGCTTTTTTAATGTTTAATTTATTCCTAGCGAATTCAATCACAGCCATTTGCATGCCAAAGCATATGCCTAGAAAAGGAATTTTGTTTAATCTTGCATAATTAATAGCTGCTATTTTTCCTTCTGTTCCTCTTTTGCCAAATCCCCCTGGTATCAAAATTCCAGATACTCCTTTAAGTTTATTTTTTATTTCACTAGGTTTTAAAAAGTCAGATTCAATTCTAATTAAATTTACTTTTAAATTATTTGCTATTCCACCGTGGGTTAAAGCCTCGTCTAATGATTTATAAGCATCTTTAAGTTCAACATATTTTCCAATTATTGCTATGTTAACTTTATTTTTTGTTTTTAAAACTAAATTTGTAATTTTTTTCCAAGGCGAAAGATTTACTTTTTTCTTAGATTTAATTTTAAAAAATCTTAAAACTCTTTCGTCTAATTTTTCTTTATTGAAACTAATCGGAGCTTCATAAATTGTTTTTACATCTACAGTTTCTATGACATCCTCTATTGCAACGTTACAAAATAATGAAATTTTCTTCCTTTGGTCTAAAGGTATTGACCTTTCAGATCTGCAGATAATAATATCTGGTTGAATACCTATGCTCCTTAATTCTTTAACTGAATGTTGGGTTGGTTTTGTTTTTATCTCATCAGATGCCTTCATGTAAGGAACTAATGTTAGGTGAATGAATAATGTATTTTTTTTACCTATTTCATTTGAAAATTGTCTTATTGCTTCTAGAAACGGTAAACTTTCGATATCCCCGACGGTGCCTCCTATCTCGCAAATAACAAAATCTTCTTTAGCAACATCATTTTTAATAAATTCTTTAATTCTATTTGTTATATGAGGGATAACTTGAACGGTTTTCCCTAAATATTTTCCCTGTCGTTCCCTTTTTAAAACATCACTATAAATTTTTCCTGTAGTGATATTATCTGACTTTTTAGCTAAAATTCCTGAAAATCTCTCATAGTGTCCCAAGTCCAAATCTGTTTCAGCCCCATCATCAGTAACAAAAACTTCACCGTGTTGAAATGGGCTCATAGTTCCAGGATCTACATTTAGATATGGATCAAGTTTTCTAATTCTTACTTTATATCCTCGAGATTGTAATAAATATGCAAGTGATGCAGATGATAATCCTTTTCCTAAAGAAGAAACCACGCCGCCAGTAACGAATATGTATCGCGCCATGGAAGTATGTTATACTTTAAAAATTGAAAATTATAAAGTCTTAATTATTTGGATTGAGGTATTTGAGGAAGATTAGAATTTTCCTCTTCTTCTTTTTCTAAAACAGATTGTGTTTCACGCAACTCATCTCTGGAAATCGCTACAATCGCAATACTACAGATAATAAATAATGCTGCTATTATTGAGGTAAACTTCGTCAAGAAAGTTCCAACCGACCTAGAAGATGTGAAATTATCTTGTGAAACACCTAGGCCCAAGGCTCCACCTTCAGATCTTTGCAATAAAACTACAATAATTAATATTACTGCCAGAATGATATTAATTAAAATAAGTAAATTTTCCATGGAGCCTATCTATAGTAATTTTTTATTATATCAATAAATTTTTTTGAAGATTTTGATGCTCCACCAATCAAAAAACCGTCAATAGCATTAATTTCTTTGAAAATTTTAACGTTTTTACCATCAACTGATCCACCATAAAGGACTGTGGGACTTTTTTTTTTAAAAATTTCTTTTAAAACTTTTTTGATTTTAAGTACTGTTTTCTCTAAATCTAATTTTGTTGGTATTTTACCTGTTCCTATCGACCATATTGGTTCATATGCAACAATTATATTGTTACTATTAAAATTTTTTTCTAAAACTTTTGTAATTTGGTTTTTTAAAATAAACGAAGTTTTATTGTTTTTTTTTTCTTTTTCGTTTTCACCGATACAAAAAACCACTTTTAAATTATTTTTTAATGCATATTTAACTTTATCTTTTAACATCTCATTTGTATCTCCCTCTTTTCTATTGTCTGAGTGACCTACTAATGTATATTTAGCCCCAACTCTTTTAAGCATATAGGGACTTACGGCAGCAGTGTCTGATGAAAATAGATCTTTTTGGTAGCAGTTTTGTGATCCAATAAAAATGTTCTTTTTTTTAAAGTATTTAGAATAAGTCTCTATTAGGGTGTAAGGAGGAGTAACAATAACTCTATATTTTTTACGATTTTTATCTTTTGAGTAAAAATAATTAATTTTATTGAGTATATTTATCGATTTTGGAACACCAAACATTTTCCAATTTCCAATAAAATACTTCATTATTTGCCTTAATATAAAATTTAATCTATAGGTGTATAATTTTAAACTTAATAATGTATTATAATGTTAACTGCAATAGGTAAATTTTCTAAATCTTTTTTTATTAAACTTTTAGTAGGGATAATTATTCTTCCATTTATATTTTGGGGTATGGGCGATGTATTCAGAGGAGGAAACCAAAACGTAATCGCCTCGGTAGGTTCAGAAAAAATAAATACACAAGAATTTGTTAGTTATATGAGAAAATTAAATTTAAATGAGCAACAAATTAAAAATTTACCTAATACAGATTTAGTTGAAAAAATTTTATCTGAATTTATTGGTAAAAAAGTAATGGCATTAGAGATTGAAAAACTTGGTATCTCTATTAATGACAACGCTCTAAGAAATATTATCAAAAACGATAAAATATTTTTTAAAGATGAAAAATTTTCCAGGATTGAATATGAAAAATTCTTATTAAAAAGTGGAGTTAGTGCTCCAATTTTTGAGGCAAATATAATTGAACAAGAGAAGAGAAGGCAATTCTTGAGTTCATTATCTGGAGGTATAGTTATTCCTGAAGTTCTTATTAATCAAGAATTTAGGAAAGAAAATCAAATAAAATCTATTAAGTATATTGATTTAAACGTTTATCATTCTAAAAACAAACCTTCTGAAACTGATAAAAAAGAACTTTATGAAAAAAATAAAAATATTTTTGTTACAAAGTTTAAAAATTTAAGATTTGCTGAAATTACGCCTCAAAAAATTAGTGGGAATAAAGAATATGATGAACGGTTCTTTAAACAATTAGATATTATTGAAAATAATGTCTTAGATGGACAATCTTTTGATGAAACAGCTCAAGGTGACAATTTAGAGATAATAAATATTAAAAAAATAAATGCTAATAAAGAGGATGAAAACAAAAATAAAATTACTAATTTATCTAATGATTTATTTAAAAAGATCTATAACCTGAACTCTGTGAACAAACCTGAGGTTATTAATATAAATAATAAGTATTATATTGCTGAAATTTCAAAAATTGAGGATGAAGCGAGAACTTTTGATGATCCAGATGTTCAAAAAGCTTTAAATGCACAACTTAATTTTAAAAATAAAATTGAAAGTAATACCTCAATATTAAAGGATATAAGTATGGGAGCTTTAGATAAAACCAAATTCGATGAATTTGCCTCAAAAAATAAATTAGATATCAAAAATTATACTCTTAAAAGCTTAAAACAAAATGAAATATTTTCTGAAAGTATTATTAGAAGAATTTTTTTAACAAAAGATGGTGAAATTGATTTAATAACCAACAATACTCTTACAAAAAGCTTTTTAATATATGTTATCAACACAAAGCACAAAGATTTAAAAAAAGGCAGTAATGAATATGAGCAATATGAAGCTAAAGCTCGTTTAAATCTTATAAATAGAATTTATCAATCTCACGATAATAATCTCAACGAAAAATATGAAGTTGAATTAAATCAAAGAACAATTGAAAGGGTCAAAAATTCATTTTAATGCGAATAAACTTAAGTTTAAAAGATTTTAAAAAAAATCATCTTAAAAAAAAACACCAAATTTTATTTAACTCTAAGAATTGTAAAAATTATAGTCAAATTGAAAACCTTTATAAGTTTCTTTTAGCAGAAAAAAACAGTTTTATTTTTGAGTCAGTTGAAAAAGGGACAATAAGAGGAAGGTATACAATAATTGGGCTAAACCCTGATAAAATTTGGGATATTAATAATAACTCAATTATTTTACAAAAAGAAGGAAAGAAAATTTCAATTAGATCAAATCCACTTAAATATTTAAACAAGCTCATTAATGAGTTTGATATAAAAATACCAAAAGGACTACCTTCAATGGCCTCGATGTTAGTGGGTTATTTTTCTTACGATGTAATTCGCTATATCGAAAAGATACCAAATAAATGTAAGGATGATTTAAAAATTCCTGATGTAAGACTTTCTCGACCAAAAAATTTGGTGATTTATGATAATGTAAAAAAAAAAATTTATTACATCCAAAATATTTATGCTGATACTAAAATTAAAAATTATCAGCAAGAATATGAGTCTATAATTAAAAAATTTGAATTATACAAAAATTTTGGCAATATAAAATTACCTGACCGATTAACATTTAAATCTAATAAAAATATAGTTAAGTCTAATATTTCTAGAAAAAAATTTGAGACACAAGTACAAAAAGCAAAATCTTATATTAAAAAAGGAGATATTTTTCAGGTAGTTTTAAGTCAAAGATTTGAAAGAAAAATAACAAAAAAACCTATAGAGATATATAATCATCTAAGAAAATCTAATCCATCTCCTTTTATGTTTTATTTTAATTATAAAGACTTTAGTGTTCTAGGTAGCAGTCCAGAAATTTTAGTTAGACTTAGAGATAATAAAGTTACAATTAGACCTATTGCTGGTACCAGGCCGAGAGGAAGAAGTAAAAAAGAAGATAAAAAATATCACTTTGATTTATTAAAAGATAAAAAAGAGTTAGCAGAACATCTTATGTTGTTAGATCTTGGGAGAAATGATGTAGGCAAAGTTTCAAAAATTAATTCGGTTAAAGTAACTGAAAAATTTAAAGTAGAAAAATATTCCCATGTAATGCATATCGTTTCTAATGTTGAAGGAAAATTTAATAATGAGTTTTCTTTATTTGAAACATTTTTATCAGGGTTCCCGGCAGGTACAGTTAGCGGAGCACCAAAAATTAGAGCTATGGAAATTATCGATGAGCTTGAAAAAAATAAAAGAAAATTATATGCAGGTGGTATAGGATATTTTACGCCTAATAAAGAATTTGATACCTGTATTGCTTTAAGAACAGCTCTGATCAAAAATAATAAATTTTATGTTCAAGCTGGTGCAGGAGTGGTTGCTGACAGCAAGCCAAAAAAAGAATACGCAGAAACTGTTAACAAAGCTAAAGCACTGATGAAAGCAGTAGACTAAATGAAGATTTTGCTAATAGATAACTACGATAGCTTCACATATAATTTATATCATTATATTTCTAAATTTAAAAAAAATGTTGAAGTAATTAGAAATGATAAAATTGATAGTAAAAAGATTTTCAAACAAAAATATGATAAAATAGTAATTTCACCAGGTCCAGGTAACCCCAATCAAGCCGGTAATTGTCTTAACATTGTTAGAGAGGTTCACAAAAAAATACCTATTCTTGGTGTATGTTTAGGCCATCAAATAATTGGACAAGTATTTGGTGGTAAAATTATAAGCGCAAAAAACTTGATGCATGGAAAAACAAGTATTATTCGTCATTTTAAAAATGGACTTTTTAAAAATATTCAAAATAACTTTAAGGCAACACGATACCATAGTTTAGTAGTTGATCGTAAAAAATTCCCACGAAAACTAGTTATAACTGCTGAAACAAAAAATGGGACTATTATGGGGTTAATGCATAAAGACTTTAATGTTCATGGGTTCCAATTTCATCCTGAGAGTATAAGTACTAAAGTAGGTATGAAGTTAATTAAAAATTTTATTAATAATTAATATGTCTAAGATAACAGATAATTTAAAAAAAGGTCAGGATCTCTCTTTTGAGGAAAGTAAAGCTCTTTTTAACGAGCTTATGGAGGGTAAATACAATGAAAGTTCGATTATAGAAATTTTAGAGTCGCTTATTAAAAAAGGTGAAACTAAAGATGAGTTAGCAGGAGGAATTTTTGTTTTAAGAAAAAAAGCTACTAAAGTTAAAACTGATATAAACACCATAGATACATGCGGAACAGGAGGAGACGGGCAAAATTCTCTTAATATTTCTACTGCGGCAGCCATAGTTTTAGCCAGTATGGGTGTCAAAGTAGCTAAACATGGTAATAAAGCTGTTTCATCTAACTGTGGGTCTGCAGATGTATTAGAAGCTTTAAAAATAAATATTAATTTGAACCCAAATGAAGCAGAGGAGAGTATAAAAAAATTTAATTTTGCTTTTATGTTTGCACCTAATTATCATTCAGCAATGAAACATGTGGGGCCTGCTAGAAAAAAAATGGGAAAAAAAACAATTTTTAATTTAATTGGTCCTCTAAGTAGTCCCGCGCAAGTAAAAAGACAAGTTATAGGAGTATTCGATAAAAAATGGATGAAACCTTTTGCTGAGGCAATTAAAGAAAATGGGGTCGTTCACGCTTTTATTGTTCATAGCGAAGACGGGATGGATGAAATATCACCATTTGCAAAAACAAATGTAGTTGAACTAAAAGATAATATTATTAAAGAATTTCAAATTGATCCAAAAATTTTAGGCATCGACTGTTCAGTTAAGGAAAATTTAAAAGGAAAAAATGCTGAATATAATGCCGGAAAAATAATAGAAATATTTAAAGGCCAAAAAAATGAATTCTCTCAATCTGTCGCTCTCAATGTAGCAGCAGGGTTAATTGTTTCAGGTAAAGAAAATGATTTTAAATTATCATTTGAAAAGGCTACAAAACATTTAAATTCAGGAAGTGTGTTTCATCATTTAGTTAAAATTCAATCAAATTAATGACAAATATTTTAGAAAAAATTATTACGGATAAAAAAAACTCTTTAGAACTTATTAAGAAAGAAAAGTCTTTAGACGCTTTAGAAAAAAACATAAAAGAGCAAATTTTTTTAAATTTTAAAGAAGTAATTCAAAAAAATAATAATGTATCTTTAATAGCAGAAATTAAAAAAGCTAGCCCATCTGCTGGGATTCTTATAAATAATTTTAATCATTTAGATATTGCAAAAATGTATATAGATAATGGTGCCACATGCCTTTCAGTTTTGACAGAGGAAAAGTATTTTTTAGGAAAATTAGATTATATTCATGATATAAAAAAAAATTTTAAAATACCAATTCTAGCTAAAGATTTTTTTATAGATCCTTATCAAATTGCTTTATCTAAAAGCTATGGTTGTGATTGTGTTTTGCTAATAATTGCAGCACTTGATGGAACACAAGCAGATGAAATTTATTCCGAGGCATTAAAACATAATCTATCAGTCATAGTTGAAGTGCATAATCAAAAAGAAGCTGAAATGGCCTTAAAATTTGATCAAGCATTAATTGGAATAAATAATAGGAATTTGAAAACACTTGAGGTTTCTTTAAATAATACCATTTCAATTTTTGAAGTTATTAAATCACACAAAGGCCCTATTATTTCTGAAAGCGGAATTAAAACCGCAAATGACGCAAAATATATTTACGGAAAAACCGGAATTAAAAATTTTCTTATTGGAGAATCACTTTTAAAATCTGACAATCCTAGTGAATTAATGAAAAAATTAATTCAAATTACTCAATAAATTAGCCATTTATTTGAAGTTGTAATTTAAAAAGAACTTTTATAGAACATAAATGTACGAGGTTTGTTCTATGCTTACAAAAAAACAAAAAAACTTATTAATATTTATCAATAAGAAGATTAGATCTTCAGGTATTTCTCCGTCTTACGAAGAAATGAAAAATTCACTCAACCTAAAGTCGAAATCAGGAATACATAGATTAATTTCTGCATTAGAAGAAAGAGGTTTTGTTAAGCGTTTAGCACATAAAGCAAGAGCCCTAGAGGTAGTAAAATTACCAGAAAACGCAAGCGCTAATGATATATTTAATACATTTACACCAAGCGTTATCAAAGGCGGATTAGACAAGAATGATAATAAGTCTTCTGATGTTTCAGTATTAGGAAGTATTGCAGCTGGTACACCGATTGAAGCTATTCAACAAGAAGTTGATAGAGTTGCTTTACCGGAAGATCTTCAAAATAATGGTGAGCACTATGGCCTTAAAGTAAAAGGTGACTCGATGATTGAAGCAGGTATTGCTGACGGTGATACTGTTATTATAAAAAAAGTTTCAAATGTAGATAATGGTCAGATTGCTGTAGTCTTAATAGACGACCAAGAAGCTACTTTAAAAAGAGTAAGAAAAAAAGGGAACACTATCGCTCTTGAAGCAGCAAATCGAAATTATGGAACTAAAATTTACGCTGCGAATAGAATAAAAATTCAAGGTAAACTTGTTTCTTTGTATAGAAACTTCCATTAAAATAGTCTAATTAATAAAAATGTCTTTTAATTGTAGGTTTGCGCCCTCTCCTACTGGGCCTCTTCATATTGGCGGAGTTCGAACAGCCTTATTCAATTGGCTTTTAGCTAAAAAAAATAATGGTAAATATTTTCTTAGGATAGAGGATACTGATAAAGAAAGATCTAAAGATGAATTCAAAAAACAGATTATTACATCTTTAGCTTGGCTTGGTATTGAACATGATGGAAATGAGTATATTCAATCTAAAAATATATCTAAACACGTTGCAGTTGCAGAAGAATTGTTAAAAAAAGGTTTTGCTTACAAATGTTATTGCTCTGAAGAAGAAATTAATGAGCAAAAAGAAAAATGCAAAAAACAAGGAATACCCTATGTTTATAATAGAAAATGGAGAGACGCCAAAGATTTAAAAATTCCAGAAGGAGTAAAACCGGTATTAAGATTCAAAAGTAAAATATCAGGAAATACAATTATAAAAGATTTAGTTCAAGGCGAAAGAAATATTTCAAATTCTACAATTGAGGATTTTATAATTTTAAGAAAAGATAATACTCCAACATACCAGCTCTCGGCCACGGTTGACGATCATGAAATGAAGATAACTCATGTTATTAGAGGAGATGATCACATGATCAATTCTTTTAAACAGAGACAGATTTACGAAGCAATGGCTTGGGAAGTCCCAAACTTTGCACACATACCTTTAATTCATAGCGAACAAGGAAAAAAATTGTCAAAAAGGGATAATGCTTCCACTCTTGAAGATTATATTAAAATAGGGGTTATATCAGACGCTTTAAGAAATTATTTATTAAGATTAGGATGGTCTTACAAAGATAAAGAAATTTTTACAAAGCAAGAAAGTATTGATTTATTTGACTTAAGTGGTGTTGGTAAATCTCCTTCAAAATTAGATATGAATAGAATTTATTCAATTAATGAAACGTACATAAAATCTATTGATGAAAAAGATCTTTTTAATTTCTTCAAGGAATATGTTTCAAAATACAAACAACCTTTAAATCAATCAAAAGAGAGTATTCTTTTAAAATCAATGAGTTTTTTAAAAAATAAAGCAAAAACCCTTGAGGATATTTGGAATAACGCCCAGTATATTATTAATGATAAAATCGAGATTAGCGCAGAGGATAAAAAATTAATTGATGACTTATCAAAAAAAATAATAAATGAATTTATTAATGAATATGAAAAACTTTCTTCATTATCTAGAGAAACTTTAGAACCTTTAATAAAGTCACTAATTGATAAACATAAAACTAATTTTAAAGGTGTAGGACAACCTTTAAGGATAGCGCTAGTCGGCTCTAGATTTGGACCTGGTCTTTATGATGTTATTCTCTCATTAGATAAGGCTGAAGTACTTAAAAGACTAAAACAAATTTAATGAAAGACGCTGTATCTTTCAGAACAAGAAAAACTTCTATTTACGATAAAAAATCGAACACTCCTTTTAAAATAAGTAGGTCTAAATTTTTCAACTTTATGAGCTGTAAAAGATGCTTTTATTTAGATCGTGTAAAAGGATTAAAAGAACCCTCAATGCCTGGATGGGCTCTAAACGTTGCAGTCGATGAGTTGTTAAAGAAAGAATTTGATAAGTATAGAGAAGAACAAAAACCCCATCCTATTATGGTTAAGCATAAACTCAACTTTGTTCCTTATCGGCACAAAGATTTAGATTTGTGGAGAAATTCTTTAAAAGGTGGCATTTCATATTTGGATGAAAATACAAACCTTATAATTCATGGAGGTATTGATGATATTTGGTTTGATTTGACTGAAAAAAAATTAGTTGTTGTAGATTATAAAGCTCAATCGTCAACTTATCCTGTAACAGTATCTTCTTATCTCGATGCTGAATGGCATCTTAGTTATAAATTACAGATGGATATTTATGTTCATATCTTAAGAAAAATGAATTTTAAAGTTTCAGACCGAACTTTTTTTTATGTTTGTAATGGAGAAAAAACAAATAATAAATTTGATAATAAAATAGATTTTAAAACTACGCTAATACCATACCGAGTAAATACTGATTGGATAGAGAAAAAAATAATTGAAATGAAAGATGTTCTAAACTTAGATGAACCACCTAAAATTGAAAAAACTTGTGAAAAGTGTGCTTATCTTGAAGGTGGAAAGAAATTTTAATTTATTTATTATTATTTTCATCATCATTATTAGATGATTGATCTGTGTTAGATGATTGGTCTGTATTTTCTGATTGAGGTTCTTCTTGAGTAGTTTCTGTTGGTGTTTCCTCTTGAACTGGCTGTTCAGGTTCTGGCTGCGGTTCAGGTGTTGGTTCCTGTGACTGAGCTCTTGCAATATCTGCTGCACTTTGTGGAGATGGATCTCTTCTCATAAAGAAATATATACCAGCAGCAATAACTGCAATAGCACCTAGTATGTACAACATGATATTTACAATACTTAATCCCTCTTTTTCTTCTTCGATTGGTGTTTCTTCTGTAACTGGTTTCACTTCCTCTTCTTCAGGTTTAGCGTCTTGTTCTTGGTTGGCTTCAGCGTTAACTTCTTCTTTTGGCTCTTCAGTTTGAGGAGACGGCTCAGGTTCAGGTTCTGGCTCCGGTTCTTTAGCTGGTTCTGGTTCCGGCTCTGGTTCTGGTTCCGGCTCTGGCTCTGGTTCTGGTTCTGGCTCAGGTTCCTTTTTAGGCTCAGGAGCGGGCGTTGAAATTTCAGTTTTAGGAGCTTGGGCTACGTCTTCTTTATTCTTAATTAGAGGATCTAATGCCCCTGTTACGACAAGAATTATGCCAGCAGCTATAACTATAATTGGATCCATGAGTCGGATTCTAAACTTTTGGTCTATTAAATCACCTTTATATGTGAACGATTTGGGTGCTGTGTGAATAAAAAAATAAGAAAATATTGAGATTTAATGATAAAATTTACTCAAAATTTGATAATATCAATTAATGAATTCAATTTTTCTATTTTTTTTGACGGCATATATTATTTATTACCTTTTTAGGCCTGTAACAAAAAAAGAAATAGAGAAATTTGAAAATCCAGATAACTGGTCAAATATGGGACTCTAACCCTTTAAGGTGCTCAATTATACTTTCAGATAAAGCTTGTAAATCATAACCACCTTCCAGAAAAGAAATTACTCTTCCATTTGAATGAATATTAGCAATCTCAATTATTTTTTTTGTTATCGTAAAAAAATCACTAGATTCTAAGTTTATATTTGCTAGGGGGTCTCTTTTATGGGCATCAAAACCAGCTGAAATTAAAATAACTTCTGGCTTAAACTTTTCTACAGGAGTTAAAACTTTTTTTTCAAAAATATCATTGAATTCTTCACTTTTTGTGCCAGCTTTTAAAGTGGCGTTATAAATATTACCCACACCAGTTTCATTTTCAGCTCCAGTACCTGGAAATAATGGAAATTCATGAGAAGATCCGTACGCAACAGACTTATCTTTATAAAATATTTCTTGGGTTCCATTGCCATGGTGAACATCAAAGTCAATAATGGCTACTTTTCCTATATGATATTTTTTTTGTAAATATCTTGCCGCAACTGCTACATTATTTATGAAACAAAAGCCGTTAGCACGAACAGTTTCTGCATGATGCCCTGGAGGTCTGACTGAACAAAAAACCCGCTCATTGCTTTTAATTAGATCATCACAAGCAGCAATACCTGAACCACAGGATCTTAAAATTGCATTTTCACTATTAGGACATAACATTGTATCTGCGTACGGCTCTTTCTCAACACCGATAATTCCTTCTTTTGGAATATTAGCAAATATCTCTTCAATATGTTTCTTAGGATGCACTAATGAAACTATCTCTAAATCCGCCTTAGGAGCCTCTTTAAACTCCACTTTTAAATTGGATGATTTAATAGATTTTAGAATACTATCTAATCTTTCTTTTCTCTCTGGATGACCTTGTCCATTAAATTTTAGTAAACAATCTGGATGACTGTATACAATCATCTTAAATTTTTAATTTTTCCGCCATCTATTGAAAGGTTTTTAAAATTTGAATTTTTATCCTTAATTAGTTTATAAACTAAATTTGCGACTTCTTCGGGTTTTGTAGGTCTTTTTATTTTCTCGATTTTGCACCTTTGTTTTAAGATTTGTTTAACACTTCTTTTAAATATTTTTGCGTCTGTTTGTACGAGTTTTTCTAGTCTGGTTGTTAAAGTCATACCTGGATGAACTATCGATACAGAAACTTTATCAATTTTACCTTGCATAGCTAAAGCTTTCGAAAAATTATTTAAGGCTGAATTAACAGCGCCGCCTATCATAAATGTATTTGAAGGATTTCTAGCAGCCCCTCCTCCAATATTAATAACTTTTCCTTTGCTTCTTTTGAGAGCAGGCCAAAAAGCTCTGCTTAATCTTACTGCAGCTTTAAATTTTAAATTAAATCCATCTTCCCAGATATTGTCATTCATATTTAAAAATTTTCCTCCCTTTGTTGCCCCTGCTACATTTATGAGGTAATCCAATTTTTTAATTTTTTTAGCAACTGAATTACATGCAGATAATGATCTCAAGTCTTTAGAAATGATTAAAGAATTTTTAGGAAATTTTAAATTCTTTTGAAAAGTTTTTAATTTACTTTTTGATCTTGAAACTAAAATAACTTTAATTTTTTTAACATTAAGCTTATCAGCTATTGCAGCTCCGATGCCTTGGCTAGCCCCTGTGATTAATGCTGTTTTCATAAGATCTTAATATTAATATCTCTTAAATTTTCGTAAGTCACAATAATTTTATCTTTCATATTAATTTTGTACGGTTGAGTCAAAGAACCACAAAGTAGATAATCTCCCTTTTTAAAGCTTATATTTTTATCTTTAAACTCATTAACAAATGCTTTTAATGAGTCTCTAGGATCTATTCTCTTTGTTCCAGTGAAATAGGGTTCAGTAACTTTGTCATTGATTTTTAATTTAATCTTAATTTTATTAATGTCTGTAGTTTGCCAATTCCTTATCTCCTCTCCTATAATAATCTTACCTCCATTTCCATGGTCAGAAATTCCAAGATACATTTGAACTAGTTTATCAAATTTATTTTTTGAACTTTGTAAATATCTAGAAGATGTAATATCAATAGCTGTATATAATTTAAAATTATTTATCTTATTAAGTAATTCGCCATCAATTTTAAGATCTTGATCAATTTCAAATGCATATTCACATTCCAAGTTGGAGTGAGGGATTTCTGAATATTTTATTGAGCAATTAGAAGGTAATAAAGTTTCTTTAAAAATTTTTCCTGGAACAGGCCCATCAAAGCCTTCCTCTTTTTGAACTTCTTTTGCGACTGCCCTATTTTCCAACCTACAGTTTTTTTATCCAATTCTTCATAAAATAAATTTAGAGCTTTGTATGCTTCATCTCGATTTTTTGGAATTTCATTTTCACTGAACCCATTTAGATCAACTAAAGTTTTCTTCATCCATGCATTAGCTAGTTCTGTGCCCAACTTGTTCATAATAAAAATTATATTTAATTGATAAACTTCTTTAAATGATATTAATAGATTATGGAATTAACAATCGAAAAAGCCAAGTTTCATCAAATTTCCTTAAAACAAGTAAGCGAAGCTTTAAAAAAAGGTTTATCAAAAAACTATATTGAAGTTGATGTTTCAATTGTTGAATGTCCTGATCTAAGAAAGTGGGATTGCCCTGCTGAAGGTATAAGTGGAAACCAAAGAATTATAGATGTTGGAGGTGAACCATACATGCATGATAAAAGGTTCATAGGTACTGAATTTGATTATGAAGAAATAGCAAAAAGTATAGGCTCAGAAAAATCATATGCTTTAGGTGCGGGATCAGGAGCTATGTCGTGCTTAGAGGGTCACTGTGGAGAACTTATCATTAATGAGAATTTAATTACTAATGAGTCAAAATCAATAATTGCTCAAATTGATGAAAATAAAAAATGTAAATCAACTTCTTACAATCACCGAAAGCACGGCGGACTAGGAAATATCTATTACTCTGAGGGGAAAAAAGGAGATGTTATAAAAATTAAAATTAAAGGAAGGTCAGGTGAGCAAGGCTCTTTACCTCAATCTATGAGAACTGCACTAATTGAAAATTTACAAACAAACTTTAGTGTTGCGCTGGGTGGTGTATTTAGGATCTTAAATGGTAAGATTAAATCCCATGTCCAACCAGACTATGCAGATATAAAACACGAATATTATGATCCAAAACAAATGAAATGTGTTAAAGATTTTTTACAGTTTTACGAACCTATAGGACCACATTTTCAATGTTATTCAGTTTTATGGACTAATGATCCCTCTGGAGGAAAATTAGATTTAAGAGAGTCAGGAGAACACACTCATTTTCATTCTTATAAAGGTGGTCAAGATGCCGGCCACTATCATTTCGATGTAACCCCTAATGAAATTGAATATGAATGCTATTTCAATACCGCCGAAGAAGTTCATAGAGTAAACAATATTTACAAGGAATTGAAAAATACTAATTAGTTTGATTAAATATAAATATGAAAAATATTTATACTTGGGCGGCTAATCCTGCAAAAAGAACTGTCACTGTAGGTGATATTATTGAAGCTAAAGGAAAAAAAATTCTTACACAAGTAACTGCAAATAATTCATTAGAAGCAAAAGCAGCTGAAGAAGCAGGTTTTGACATGATAATAGGAAGTGCTTCAAATGTTAAGAAGGTTCGGGAAGGATCCAAGTCTCTTTTTTATACGGCAGCACTCGAACTACATAATTATCCTACAGCCGAGGATGTGTTACGTGGAGCCTTTAAAGCTTTAGAGAATGGTGCTGATGCGGTTATGACTGCCAGAAGTATGGATATTGTTTCTATGCTTGCAAAAGAAGATGTTCCAGTTATGGGTCATTTAGGTTTGGTTCCTAGAAAATCTACATGGATTGGTGGCTTAAGAGCTGTAGGTAAAACTACTGATGAAGCATACGAACTATTTAAAAAATTTAAACGTTTAGAGGATGCTGGGGCCTTTTCAGCCGAATGTGAAGTTATTCCTGAAAATATTATGGGGGAAATATCAAAAAGGACGAGTATTGTAACTGTATCTCTAGGATCTGGAAAAAAAGCTGATGTTATGTATCTATTCATGAATGATATCTGTGGAGAGCAAGAAAAGTCCCCTAGACATGCAAAAGCTTATACAAATTTAAAAAAGATGAAAGATGAAATTGAAATCGAAAGAGTTAGAGCCTTAAAAGCATTTATCAAAGATAGTTTAGAGGGGAAATTTCCTGGGCCTGAAAATTCAGTAAATGTTAGTGAAGAAATTTTAGAAAGTTTTAAAAAGAAACTTTAATCTTTTTTAATAGGAATAGTTGGGTGTCTTGCTGTTGAAGTAACAATGTTTTTCTTTAATTTTACTTCTCTCAAAACGATATATACACCTGCTGCAATTATTATTAAGTTTCCTATATAATTATTAATTGTAGGTATCTCATTAAAAACAACGTAACCCAAAAATACACCTGCAAAAATTTGAGTATATAAAATTGATCCAAAAATCGCTCCAGGCAGGTGTCTGGCGGCATTGATAACAAATATCATGGCTGTTCCTCTAGAAATTCCAGAAATAGCGTTCAAAACTAAATCATTAAAAGTCATCTCTTTGAAAACAAAGAATACAAATATACCAGAAAACAATATCATAAAAATCTTTCCGAATATTAAAAATGAGAACAAGCTTTCCTCATAACCATATTTTCTTACTATTAAATAACTTGCAGATGCAAAAATTGGGCACAACAAAGCTACAAAAACGTAACTGTTAATTTCGGCTCCAAAAGGATTAATAGAAATAAGTGTACCGATAAAACCAATTACTATAGCAGTAAATCTTTTCCATCTAACAACTTCACCTAAAAATAAAACTGATCCGATGGTTATTAATAATGGTATTAAAAATACAATACTGTACATAGTAACCATTGGTAATAAATAGAATCCTGTGTAGGCAAAAAAAACAGCTAACACCATCGTTAAAGTTCTAAAAAAATGAATTTTTAAATTAGCACCCTTTAATTCTTTCCAGCCATCGAGGGTTTGGGTGTACAAAATAATAGGTATAAAAGCAAACAAGGAGTTAACGAAAATTATCTGTATTATGTCGTAATCCTCAGCAATATATTTTACTATTGCGTCTTGAGTTACAAATAAAAAATATCCAAGACAAGCTAGAAAAAATTCGGGAAGATAATTCTTCTCCGATAATTTTGAATTCATTAAATAATATTTGCTAAATCTCTTTTAGTTCCTTTGAAAGTAGGAAGAGGATATTTATAAGACCATTTTCTTGGAATGCATTTTACTTTAGCTTTTTCCCATAAAGCAATCCATTGTTTGTAATTTTGCACTTTGATTTTATTTTTGTTTTTGCTTTTGACAACAAAATTAGGTAATGGATCTCTTCCTGAAGGCTGACCTGCTTTATTATATCTCAAGTCCATACTTATTCTAAAATTTTTTGATTTATTTGGTAGTGAACAATGAAGTAGATATCTATTTAATAATATTATATCGCCGACGTCAGCTTCAAGAGGCACGGTTGATAATTTATCAATTATTTCTTTGCCTCTAACTTCTACTTGTCCCTTACTTCCAAAATCGTGGTTAACAAGTCCAAATTTATGACTTTCTTTTACAGCAAGCATACAACCATTTTCTATTCTTGTTTTAGTAAAAGGTATCCAACACGTTATTAATTCAGTACCCTTCTGTCCTTTTTTATTCATAACACCGGCATCTTGATGCCAAGGAGTTCTTCCAACTAGGCCATCATTTAAATTCTTTTTTGCAACACCTTTTTCAGGTTGTTTGATTCTTGAATTTTGACAAGGATTAGAAGCTATTTCGGGACCTAGAATTTTTTCAACCTTATCTAAAATCTTTTTATTTTTAATTAAATTCCATATTGATTGACTTGCAAAAAAATCACTATTAGCGTTTATGTTTTTTTCAGGAAGTCTTATGTTAAAATATTGATCAAGTTCAGGAATATCTAAAGAAACCAAATATGAGTATTTTTTCTTAAACTCATAATTTAGTACTTTTACTTTGTCACTTTTAGGAACAAATCTATGAATGAGCCTATCCATGATAAAAGCCATATCATTTAAAATTGGTTCTAAATCCTCTTTATAATCTAAAACACCCTTTAATCTTATGAAACCTTGTTTCTCAAAAATTTTTTTAATATTTTGGCTCATTGAATCGTAATGAATGAGAAAATATTATCAAATTCATTTTAGACTGCAAGTGCTTTTCTCATCTCTTCATCGTCCATTTTTTTACCCAAATACGCCTCGATTACAGCATTGTCATCTTTTACTTGAGCTGGAGTACCCTCTGCAATTTTCTGACCATGGTCAAAAACAGTTACTGAATTACAAGTATCCATTACGACCTTTAAAATATGCTCTATAATAATAAGAGTAAGGCCATATTTTTCTTTTAGCTGCATAATAATTTTCATTAAATTATCTACGTTGACTGGGGATAAACCTGCAGCTGGTTCGTCTAACATTAGTAATTTTGGTTTCATGGCGATTGCCCTTGCTAAAACTAATAATCTTCTCTGACCTCCAGAAAGTTCACTAGCATTTAGCTCTGCATAGTCTGCTAATCCTACAAAAGAAAGGAGTTCCATCATTTCCTCTTTGATAGCTCTTTCTTGATCCCAGATTTTTTTTCTTCCTATAACTGCATCGAAAAACTTGTAAGGAACTCTAGTATGATACCCCGACATAACATTATTTATAACTGTCATATCTTGATAAAGTCTTAGTAATTGGAACGTTCTTGATAAACCATAACCAGCAATCTCGTGTGGAGGTGTGTAAGTAATATCATGACCATCAAACTCAATATAGCTTCCAGGGTCGCTATCATAAATTCCTGAAACTAAATTAAAAAATGTACTTTTGCCTGAGCCATTGGGTCCAATTATTCCTCTAATTTCATTTTTTGGAAGTTCAAAATCAACTTTATTAATAGCTTTTAAACCACCGAATGATTTAGATAATTGTTTAGTTTTTAAAATCATGTTGTTTTTTCTGTTCCAGTTTTCTTTTTAAATCTCTTTTCTAAGAAATATCTGTCAATAAAACCGCCTAAACCCTTAGGCATAAATAAAATAGTTAATACAATTGTTAAACCAAATATTAAAAGCTGATATTTATATAATGGTCTAGTTAAGTCATAAACAATTGTAATGACTATAGCGCCAATAATTCCGCCCCAAATATGACCGAGACCTCCTAGGACAACCATAGCTAAGAAGGTTACCATTTCTATAACTGTGTAATTATTAGGATGTATGTATCCTGGAGGCATGTGAGCATAAACTGCACCTGCCGCACCAGCAAACATAGCGCTAAGAATAAAAGCTAAGATCTTATATTTTTTTACATTAATTCCAGCGGCTGCAGCACAAATTGGATCCTCCCTGATAGACATAAACGCTCTTCCAACTCCAGATCTTAAAATACTGAATGAGAAGTAAACCGCTATAATCATTATTGTCATTGAGATAAAATAATATCTATCTGGGGAGTCGAAGTTGTAACCCATTAAAGAAGGTGTTGGAATATCAGAAATACCAAATGTAGATCTAAAAAAGTTTCCGTTTTCAATAAATAATCTTATCGCCTCACCCCCACCTAATGTCGCTAAAGCTAAATAAGGACCTTCCAATCTAAAAGATGGAATCCCCATTGCTACTCCAAAAAATGCAGTAACTATTATAGCTATGGGTAAAGTTGCCCAAAAACCTAGTCCTAAATATAAAAACAATGTTCCAGCGGTATAAGAACCTACTGCAAATAAACCAACGTGTCCTACTGTAACCTGACCGCAATAACCTTTAACAATGTTTAGTCCTGCGGCAACCACAATATTCACAAATATTAAAGTAGCTAAATGTGACTGATAAACATCCGTGAAAACTACTGATGGTACAAAAGCCAAGATAACGAAAGCTATAATAAAAGCAATAAAAGGATAATCTCTGATAATCGATTTAAATTTTTCCATTATCCAACTTCTCTCATTAAATAATCTGAGTCGTGTGAAGATGTGAGCATTCTTTTGTTTGTTCTCTTAATTTTGGGTAAATAGCTAACGTTTTTATATCTCCATACAACAGGTTTGCTTAAAGCATAACTTCCATAAATAAAAAATCTTTTCTTGCCTTTGATTTCTCTAAATAAAGATACACCATGGTAAGAGTTAGGTGTGGATTGGAAAAAAATTACACTCCCTTTTGACGGAGTAAATTCTTTAACTTTTGCTAGCTCAGAAATACCAGGAAATCTTTTAAAACTTTTTCTATATTTCATATAAGTTTTCTTTTTAAAAATTGATAAAGCTCCGCCGTTTTTTTTTGGTATATCGTTTAAATAAATAAGAAAATTATAGAGTCTTGTTACATCATCTCTGTGCGGTCTTAACCTATAACCACCCCTAGAAACAGAAAAATCTATGTCTAAATTTACATTCGGGTTTTTATAAGTTTTACCTAACATTTTCATTAATTCTTTTGAATTCATCAATTTTTTATTTGTAAATTTTTCCCTCAAAAATTTGCTAGGCAAGTATGCATTAGACCAACCATAATCCTTAAAAGTTTTTTTAAATCTATTTTCAACTTTTTTGTAAAAAGATTGGCTATTAAATTGTTTATATAATTTGTTAGATAATTTAGATTTTTTTAAATAATTTTTAAAATTACTTGACCCTTTGTTAATTCTATTTCTACCACCTTGTATTAAATCATCGAATGATTTTGCATTCCGAATTTCTTCTATAAGTTTTTCACAATCTTTTTTTGAAATAGCACTTTTGCCAACCATTACAGGAAAGTTGCTTTTAACTTTCTTCAATTTATTAACGTTTATCATTTTTGTGGTTTCCTTGAAAAAATGAGCGGTAGTTTTACCTACCGCTCACAATTTTTTTAACTATTATAAACCAGCGCTAGCATTAAATGTTACAGTACCAGCAACTTTTGTTTTAAAGTTTTTTCCACCTTTAGTGTACTCAATCATAACAGGAGTTCTGTTACCATCTCTACACTCAGGCGTTCCTGATTTACAGAAATTGATTGGACCAGAAGCTAAACCTCTAAAGTCAGTTGTCGCAGCAATTGCGTCTCTAACTTTATTTCTGTCAGCTGCTAGATCTCCAGTGAATTTAACTTTTTTAAGAGCTATCTCTAGAATATCTAGTAAGTCCATCATTTGTGAAAAGTCGTGACCAGGTACAACACCATATTTGTCTTTTACCATTTTCACAAATTTCTTAGCTTCAGGTCTAGTGTCAGATGCAGCAAATGCAGCTGAGAAAGTTACACCTTTTGCAGCAGAACCAGCATTTATTGGTATCTCTACTTTAGAACCAATAGAAGCTGTTACTCTGTGAACAGATTTTGGTATTCCAACTTCATACGATTGTACAAGTCCTCTAACTGTTTCATCCAATAAAGCTGAAATTACAAGAACTTCTGGATTAGTAGCTTTAGCTTTAGTTAAGTAACTTCTAAAGTCAGTTTCTTTTTCTCCAGATTGAACCATATAAGTTGGCTCAACGTTGTAGTTCTCTCTCATGTAATCAGCTAAAGATAATGCAAAATCTTTACCAGCAGCATCTGGACCATAGATGTAAGCTATCTTAGTACCTTGATTTTCTGCAGTAAATTTACCTTGTACGATTTTGTAAAATCTTGATGATACAGGTACTCTAAAAATGTATTCACTACCTTTTTTAGTAATGTCAGCATTTGTTGAGTGAGGTATGATTTGTGGAACTTTAGCTTTAGCTGAAACAGGTACCATAGGTAATGTTACAGAACTACAGCTAGATCCAATTATAACGTGAACTTTATCTTGGTAAGCAAGTTTTGTTGCGTTTGCTACACCTTTTTCAGATTTACACTCATCGTTATAAAGTGTTAAGTCGATTTTTTGACCGTTGATAGTGCCTTCTTTATTCCACTTTGCAACAGTATCAGTAATTAACTCTCCGTGTTTATAACCAACATCTGATAGCATTCTAAAAGAAACACCAATTTTGATTGTTTCTGCTTGAGCTAAAGTCGTGATTACTAAACCTGCGGAAAAGACAATTGCTGAAAAAACAAATTTAAGTTTATTCATTATTTCCCCCATTTGTTATTTAATTGTTGCTAAGGCTATAAAATAATAGTTATAATGTCTATGACTAATAGTTACATTTTTGGTAAATCAGAAAAAAAAATTGGAGGATGATTGCTTAAGATAGATCAACTAATTTCTGGATATGGCTCTGTACAAATTTTAAATGGAGCTAATATGAAAGTTGAAAAACAATCTATAGTTGCATTGCTTGGTGGTAATGGGACAGGCAAATCAACTATTCTTAGAGCTGCATCTGGATTGATTAGATCATGGAAAGGTACGATCGAATTTAATGGTGAGCAAATTCAAAACTTGCCTGCTCACGAAATAGTTGGAAAAGGATTAGTGCAAGTAACTCAAGGAAAGGATGTTTTCCCTGCAATGTCTGTTACCGAAAATTTAAAATTAGGTGGATTTATTTTAAAAAGTAAACAACAACTGTCAGATAATTTAGAAAAGGTTTATAACTATTTTCCAAGATTAAATGAAAGAAAAGATCAATTGGCCGCAACTTTATCAGGTGGAGAGTTGCAAATGTTATGTATTGGAAGAGGGTTAATGTCTAATCCTAAAATGATAATGCTAGACGAACCTAGTGCTGCTCTAGCGCCTCAAATTGTTTTAGATATCTTTAAAAATATTAATAGAATTAGGCAAGATGGATTAACAGTTCTAGTCGTTGAACAAAATGTTAGGATGGCATTATTACTTGCTGATTACGGATATGTAATTAAAGACGGTGTGATCAATGTTGAGGGCGATAGTAAGAAACTAATGTACGACGAAAGTGTAAAAGAGTCATATCTTGGAGGGACTAAAGCCAATGTTTAATAAACTGAGAATTGGAAAAAAAGGTGAAAATATCATATTCGGAACATTTGTGCTTCTCTATATCGGTTGGTGTGTGAATAGCCCTGATATGAATATTGAATCGCTCAAATCAGTTTTAACAATTGGCCTTTCTGTTGGTATTATTTATGGCTTAGTTGCGCTTGGAATTTCATTAATCTACACAGGTCTAGATGTAGTTAATTTTTCTCACGGCGAGTTTTTCATGATAGGTGCTTTTGCTGGTCTTACTATGTTTAATCTTTTAGGTAATCAAGATTGGATTTTTAATATATTTCCTGATGCTTATGGTTGGATAATTTACGTAGTTTGTTTATTTACAGCCTTTGTTTCAATGGGTTTATTTGGGGTTTTTATTGAAAGAGTTTTCTTAAGACCTCTAACAAAAAAAGGTGGTGGTTACACTGTAGCTGGAATGGGAATAATCATATGTGGATTTGGTCTTTCAGTAGTTTTAATAAACGTTGCTTATTTAATTTGGAATCCAGTAGCAAAACCTTTCCCTGCTGAATTAGGTTTGCCAATGGAAATTGGAGGACTATTTTTACCGATTACTTATATTTGGATGATTGTAGTTGGTTTATCTGTAGCTGCAGGTCTTTGGTTCTTTTTAAATAAAACAAAAATGGGATTAGGTATCAGAGCTGTAGCTTACTCCAAAGATGTTTCAAATCTGGTTGGAATTAATGTACCACTATACATATCAATTATTTTTGGTATTGCTTGCGCAATAGCAGGTATAGGAGGAACTTTAGTTGGTCCAACTTATCAAGTTGTTGTATTCATGGGTTATATCATTCTTATGAAAGCTTTTGCTGCTGCGGTCGTAGGTGGTTTTGGTAATCTACCTGGTGCAATAGTTGGAGGTTTTACAGTTGGAATATTTGAAACAGCTTCTTCTTTTTATATTTCTGGAAGTCACAAAGACCTATACGCCTTTTTATTAATGATAGTTGTTTTAATGATCAAGCCAACAGGCTTCTTTGGTGTTCAAGTTAAAATGAAAGCTTAATGATAAAGAAAGATACAAAAGTTGCAGTATTAGGTGCTGGTGCTATGGGCTGTCTTTTCGGCGGTTTATTAGCTGAAAAAGGTTTAGAGGTTCATCTTATTGATGTTTGGAAAGAACATGTAGACGAAATTAATAGTAAAGGTTTAAAAATGATGGGTCATGGAGGAGATAGAACAGTAAAAATCCATGCTACAACTGATCCCAAAACTTTAAAGCCAGTCGATGCAATAATTATTATGTGCAAAGCTACAGCTTTAGAACAAGCTTTATCCAATTCAAAAAATATTATCGGAGATAATACAGTGCTAATGTCATTTCAAAATGGTATTGGGCATGAAGAAATCATGCAAAAAATAGCTGGTAAAGAAAAAGTTTTAGGTGGTTCCACAACACAAGCTTCTAGTATTCAAGGTCCTGGAATAATTCAAAACCACGCAAGTTTGCCATCATGGATTGGTGAATACGAAGGTGGTTCAAGTGAAAGAGTAAAAGATTTAGCTGAAACTTTTACTGCACATGGCTTAGAAACTATTGCAGAAGAAAATATTAAAAGAAGAAAATGGATGAAATTATTTGCTTTAACAGCAATTGGTCCTTTATCTGCAATATTTGATTTACATCATACAGATTTATACATTTCTAATAAAAATCAGACTATGTCTCGAAAATTAGGTAAGGATATAATCCTTGAAACTAGAGAAGTAGCTAAAGCCGATGGAGTTGATGTTAGTGAAAGCGATTGTTTAGAAATGTTTAATAGAATAGTAGACTCAAGACAAACTAATAAATCATCTATGGCATTTGATGTTGTAAAGCATAGAAAAACAGAAATTGATTTCATAAGTGGAGCTGTTTCTAAAATTGGAAAAAAGCATGGGATTAAGACGCCTTTAAATGATCTCATGTATAATATTATTAAGATAAAAGAGGGTATGTACGTATAAGGCCTGTGTCTAAAGAAATTATTTGGCAACCATCTAAAGAGCTAATTGAAAATTCAAAACTAACTAAGTTTATACAACATTGTAAATTAAATAATTACGATGAACTTGAAAAAAAAAGTTTTTCTGATCCTGGATGGTTATGGGACAATGTAATAAGATTCTCAGATTTAAAATTTTATAAACCTTACTCAAAAATATTAGATGAATCAAAAGGTACTCCTTGGACAAGGTGGTGTATCGGAGGAAAGACTAATATAGTTTTAAATTGTATAGATCGACATAAAGATAAGGAATTTTTTAAAAACACTTTCATTTTTGCTGAAAGAGAAGACGGGAAAGAAAGCTCAATTACTTATGAAGAGTTTGATAAGCAAATCTCAAAGATTGGGAATACTTTAAAAATAAATGGCTTTAAAAAAGGTGATGTAATCGCACTTTACATGCCTCAATTTATAGAAACTTACATTGCTTACTTTGCTATTTTAAAAATTGGGTGTGTAGTGCTACCTTTATTCTCTGGATATGGATCAAAGGCAGTTATTGAAAGACTCAATATAGCAAAAGCTAAAGGTATTTTTACTGTTGAAAAAACATTTAGAAAAGCAAAAGAAATAAGAATGTTTGATCAAATTAAAAATGAATTAGATCAAGTCATTTCTTTAGAAAAAATTTTTTTATTAGGAAAAGAAAAAGGAAAGAAAATCTTTAATTGGGAAAATTTTCAAAATGTTTCTGATAATTTAAAAACAGAGGAAACCGATGCCGAGGATCCTGCTATTATACACTTTACATCAGGTACAACCGGAAAACCTAAAGGATGTGTTTATACTCATATTGGTTTAGTTGCTAAGATGTCTTTTGATGAAGGAGTTTTAGCAGACTTTAAACAAACTGATATTCATTTGTGTATGGCTGATATGGGATGGATGGTGGGTTCTAAGTCTGCAACAATAGCTTCTGCACACGGAGCGCAAATGGTAATTGCTGAGGGTGTTCCTGATTTTCCTGATGAGGTTCGTTTTTGGAAACTTATAGAAAAATATAAGGTTTCCTGGACAGAGATTTCCCCAGCTCTCATCAGAGCACAAATGATTAAAGATGAAAAACTTTTTAAAGATTTAGATTTAAGTTCGTTAAGAATGATTTGTACGGGAGGAGAACCATGGACGGAAAAACCTTGGAAATGGTTATTTCAAATCATAGGTAAATCTAAAGTTCCTATTATGAATTCAGCTGGGGGTACTGAGGTTTCTGGTTCTATATTACATTGTTGTTTACATCGTCCTTTTAAGGTTGGATCTTTTAATGCTCCTATTCCAGGAATGAGCGCGGATATCTTAAATTTAGACGGACAAAAAGTTTCTACAAATGAGATGGGCGAATTAGTCATGAGAAAATCATCAATCGGATTAACAAAGAGTTTATGGAATGATGATAAGCGTTACATAGATAATTATTGGAGTGTAATTAAAGATTATTGGGTACATGGTGATCTTGCAAGTAGAGACGCTGATGGCCATTGGTATTTACATGGAAGATCTGATGATACCATAAAAGTATCAGGTAAAAGAATTGGTCCTTCTGAGCTCGAGAGCGTAATAGTGAAAAGTGGAAAAGCAAAAGAGGTCGCTGCTGTTGGAATACCTGACGCAAATAAAGGGTCAAAAATAATTTTATCTATCGTTCCTGCAGAAAATAATGATCAAAAAGAAAGTTTTTTTGAAGATTTAGTTATAAAAGATTTAGGAAAATCATTTAAGCCTGATAAGGTAATTTTTGTAAAAGATTTACCTAAAACAAGAAATATGAAAATTATGAGACGAGTTATAAAATCATGTTTAGCAAACCAAGATCCAGGTGATTTATCAACGCTATTAAATCCAGAGTCTGTAGAGGAGATTAGATCACATGCAATTTAAAGATATATTATATGAAGTTAAAGACGAGTACGCTTATGTCACAATAAATAGACCTAAGGTATTAAATGCTTTTACACCAGTAACTCTTCATGAACTTAAGGCAGCTCTTGATGCTGCAGAAAAAGATAAAGAAGTTGGAGTAATAGTTTTATCAGGTGCTGGAGATAGAGCATTTTGCTCTGGTGGCGATATGAATTGGGAAAGTTCTAAAGAATTTCAAGATCATGAATACGAATTTCACATTCACTTAACAAAATGTAGCAAACCAATCATTGCTAAAGTGGATGGATATGCAATTGGCGGTGGAAATCATATGGCTTACTTCTGTGATTTAACTATTGCAAGTGAGAATTCTATATTTGGACAAAATGGTCCCAGAGTTGGTTCTCCAGCCGGAGGAGCTATAGTTGCCCATTCTGCAAATATTTTAGGACATAAACGAGCAAGAGAAATGTGGATGACTTGTAAAAGGTACACAGCAAAAGAGATGATGAATTGGGGCTTAATAAATTCAGTAGTGAAGAAAGATAAATTAGATGAGGAAGTTAAAAAGTATGGCGATGAAATATTAAAAGCTGCACCAACTTGTTTAAAGATATTAAAGGCCAGTTTTAGAAAACAATTTGAAGAAATTTTAAAGATTACCCAAAAAGGTATGGTTCAGGAAGTTGCTCCTGGTTATTTTAAAACTGGAGAACAGGCAGAAGGTGCTAAAGCTTTTCTAGAAAAAAGAAAGCCAAATTTTAAAAAGTTTAGATAATGAAAATTAAATCAATCAAAGCAATGACTTTGAGTATGCCGTTTAGCCATGGAGGAAAAAAGGTAATTTTTCATGGAAAAGAATGGAAAAGTTTAGAATTTAACTTAGTAAAAATTGAAACAGATAAAGGTATCATTGGTTGGGGTGAAGCTTTTGGTTATACAAGTTGGAAAGCGGTAAAAATTGCAATTGAAGAAATGGTGGCTCCTCTACTCGTTGGAAAAGATATGAGTAATATACCAGAACTTCTTTTAACTCTTCAAAAATCTTTGCACTTATTTGGGAGATACGGAATAACAATGTTTGCAATATCTGGTGTTGAAATTGCATTATGGGATGCTTTAGGCAAAGAAAAAAATAAGCCAATTCATGAATTGTTAGGGAAAAAAAATAAAGATCTATTTAAAGCCTATTCAAGTCTTTTTAGATATGGAGATCCAAAAATTATAGAGCAAAAATGTAAGCAATCATTAGATGATGGTTATCAAGCTATAAAACTTCATGAAATAGAAAATGATTGTATTGAAGCTGGTAGAAAAGGAACAGGTAATTTATCTTTAATGTTAGACACTAATTGTCCTTGGACTTATGAAGAAACTATATCCAAAAAAGATTTTTTAAAAAGCATGAAACTCACTTGGTTAGAAGAACCTATTTACCCACCAGAAGATTATGAAACTCTCGCAAAATTAAAAAAAGAACTAGGGATACCTATAGCTTGTGGAGAGAATGCATGTACAGAATTTGAGTTTAAATCAATGATTAAACAAAAAGCAGTTACTTTTGTTCAACCGTCTGTAATAAAAGTTGGCGGTATTTACGAGATGTTCAAGATAATTCAGCATGCAGAAAAAAATGATATCTCTGTAATGCCTCATACTGCTTATTTTGGACCAGGTTTTTTAGCTACACTTCAATTAGCTGCATTAATGAAAAAGGATACTTATATTGAAAGATTCTATTTAGATATCGATCAAGAATTTTACCCTAATTTTAAAAGAGCATTAAATGGGAAATATAAATTACCTTCAGGACCAGGCCTTGGTATTGATTTAGATTATAATAAATTAAGTAAATATGAAATATAGATCTGTTTTATTTGTTCCTGGACATGAAGAAAAAAAAATTAAAAAGGCTTATACATTAAATTCAGATTTAATAGTTCTTGACTTAGAATCAACCGTTCCTGAAAATCATAAGCATCTGGCTAAAAAAATTATAAAAGAGTGCAATGTTAATAAAGATCAAACATATATAAGGATAAATAATAATTCAGATTTAGAATTTGTAACTTCTGAAAAATTTCCTGGGATATTTCTTCCGTTTACAGAAACAAAAAAACAATTAATTGAGATAGATATACTATTAAAAAAAACTGAGAAATTGAAAACTGATATAATCCCAATTTTGGAAAGTATAAACGGACTAGCTAATCTTGAAGAAATCTGCTCTTTTAAAGAAAGAGTCAAAATTATATCTTTCGGCTCTCATGATTTAGCTAAATCAATAAATCTGAAAGTTTCAGAAGATGAAAAAGAAATATTAGAATTTAGAAAAAATATAGTTAATAAGTCTAAAAATATTCAAAAACCAATAGATACCTCTTATCTAAATTTTAAGAATTTGAATGGATTCGAAGTCTCATGTAATTTGGTAAAAAAATTAGGTTTTGGTGGTAAAGCATGTATTCATCCAGATCAAATTGATATATCAAATAAAATATTTTAATGAAAAACAAAGTTAAAATAGCAGTTGTAGGAATTGGGCTAATGGGAAGTCAACATTTAAAAGCATTAAATTTATCTAAAAAAGCTAAATTACACTCAATAGTCGATTTAAATAAAAAATCAGAAATTCATGCCAAAAAATTTAAAGTTCCATTTCATAGTTCGTCAAAAGAGTTATTAAAAAACGATAAACCAGATGCTGTGATTGTAGCTACCCCTAATCAGTTTCATGAAAAACATACAATCAGTTTCTTAAACGCTAAAATACCAGTCTTATTAGAGAAACCAATTTCAGATAATATTTTAAAGGCAAAAAAAATAATTCAAAGTTCAAAAAGAAATAAAACTCACCTTCTTATTGGTTATCATAGAAGACACAATACTATTGTAACAAAAGTAAAAAAACAGATTGATAGCGGAAATTTAGGAAAAATAGTGGCAGCAAATGTTATGTGTTGGTTATTTAAAAATGATGATTGGTATAAAGAGAAATGGCGTATTAAAAAAGGCGGTGGACCTTTAGGTATTAACCTTGTTCACGATATAGATTTAATATCTTATTTATTGGGTACAGTCACACACGTTCAAGCTACAGCTTCTAATAAAATTAGAAAGTATAAGGTCGAAGATACTGCAATCGTAAATTTTACATTTAAAAGTGGAACTTTATGCACGTTAAGTGTTTCTGACACTATTGTAGCTCCATATAGTTACGAATTAACAGCCGGAGAAAATCCAGCTTATCCAATTACAAATCAGTCTGCTTATTATATTGGCGGGACTAAAGGATCTATACAATTTCCTAACTTAAAACATTGGTATAACAAAGGTGAGAGAAGTTGGTGGAAGCCAATTTATCATAAAGATTTTAATATTCGACTAAGTAGATTTACCCTAATAAATCAAATAGATCATTTATGTGACGTTGTGCTGGGTAAAGCTAAACCTAAAGTAAGTGGAAATGATGGCTTGCAATCGCTTAAAATTTTTGATGCCATAATTCGAAGTAATAAAACTGGAAAAAAAGTTAGAGTTAATTGATGAAAAAGTTAAGACTTGGAATTATCGGTGGAGGCCCTGGTTCTTGGATTGGTCATGTCCATAGAATAGCTTCAAGATTTGATGATAAATATGAGATTGTAGCAGGTGTTTTTACAAGAAATTACAAAATTAACCAATCATTTGGAACAAGCATAGGAATAAAAAAAAATAGATGTTACAAAAATTATAAAGACCTCTGCTTTTTTGAAAGAAAGATCAAAAAAGGAATCCAAGTGGTTGCAATTATGACTCCTCCTGGAAGCCATCAAGAAATAGCGGAATTATTTATTAAAAATAATATTCATGTGATATCTGATAAACCTTTTGCAGGATCTCTACCTCAAGCTAAAAAGCTTTTTAAGTCAATTAAGAAAAATAAAAAAATAGTTTATGGACTAACTCATAATTACTCAGCCTACCCTATGGTTAGACAAGCAAAAAAGTTAATTGAAGATAGAAAAATCGGAGATGTTGAGTACATTAATGTCGAATATGTTCAAGACTGGTCAAATGGAAAAAAAATTACTCCTGGTAATGCTAAAAAAGTGTTCAAATGGAAATTAGATAAAAAGATAGCTGGGGTTTCTACGGTATTAAATGAAATTGGATCTCATGCGTATCACCTATGTAATTATATGACTGGCCTTAAAGGAAAAAGTTTATTTGCTGATATAAAGCAATACTCAAAAAAGATTAAATTTGATACTAATGCTCAAGTTTTTATAAATTACGAAAATGGGGCAAAAGGATTATTTTGGGCTTCTACAACTGCTAAAGGTGGAGTTTACGGATTACGAATAAGAATTTTTGGTTCTAAAGGAAGTTTAGAATGGGTACAAAATAAACCTGGATATTTAAAATATAACGCTGCCAACGGCGCTACTAAAATTCTTGAAAGAGGGTTTAATGAGAGTGGTTTTTCAAAAAAATTTTCAAGAATTAAATATGGACATCCAGAAGGATATTTAAGTGCTTTTTCTAATTTATATAAAGAAATTGCTTCAAAAATTAATTCTAATAAAAGTAAAAGAAGATTTTATTTTCCAACTGCTTACGAAGGTTTGCTTACAGCAAAATTTATAGATGGATGCGTTAAGTCATCAGCTAGAAAAAAATGGGTGACATTTTAAATGATAAAATCCTGTGTAATAGGATTATCAACTATAGGCCAAATTCACTGTGAAAGTTTATTAAAATTAAAAAAAACTTCATTAAGCTACGTATTTGATAAAAATTATAAGCTGAGCAGAAAGATTTCAAAAAAGTTTAAATGCAAAACCTCAAATAACTTTAATATGATATTAAAAAAAAAGGATATTGATCTTTTTGTAATTGCATCTCCAACTTCTACACATGATTTTTATATTATGAAATTGATCAAATTCAAAAAAATAATTTATTGTGAAAAACCCATTACCATGAATAATAAAAATCTTGATAAAATAAAAAGATTGATTAAAAAAAATAAAATTAAGTTCGGGGTAGGTTTAAATCGAAGATTTGCTAAAGAGTATATTTCCCTAAAACATAAAATTAAAAAAAAGAAAGTAGAAACTATTCAAATCATATCTAAGTCTGCAAATCATAACTTAAATCTGTCAATCAGGAATGGAGGGCTTTTTTTTGATAAAGGTTACCATTTTTTTGATTTAGCTTGTTGGTTAAGTAACTCAATACCCAAAAAAATAATTGTGATTTCAAAATCAATTAGTAAGGATAATTTTTTAAATAAAGGAGACTTTTCAGATGCAATAATCAATATGCAATTTAAGAATGGGACTAATGTTGAATTTTTATTTAGTAGGAAATGTGCAGTAGGAAATATAGAAGTAATTAAAATTTATGGAAAAGGTTTTTTTTATAACTCTGACAATTATGCTGTTAAAAAAACGTTATCTATGGATTTTTCTATAAGACACAAAGAGTCTTACTTAAAATGTCTAAAAGAGTTTTTGGAAAAAAAAGGACCTTTTCTACTGAATCAAAGTTTAATAGCTCAAAAAATTTGCGCTAAAGTATTTAAAAAAGCTACGGTTGAATAGATTATAAAAATTTACTCAGTGCTTTACTTGCAAGTTCTACCGAGGGAGTGCTTGTTTTAAATTGATTTAAAATTGATTGAGTTTTATTGACTTGATCTTTAATTTTATTAGGATCGTTTATAAATGAGCTTACTTGTTTAAATAAATTTTTTGGATTACAATTTGACTGAAGTAATTCAGGAATAATCTCTTTGCCAGCTGCGATGTTAATTATATTAGCAAATTTTATCTTAACTAAAGATTTTACAATTAAATAATTTAATAAATTCATTTTATATAAAATAATTGAAGGTATTTTACATTTACAAATTTCTAATGAAACCGTCCCTGACTTGGCAATGGCAAACACAGATTTTTTAAGAGTATGTGCTTTTATCTTATCGTCGCTAATTATTTCGCAATTTTTATAATCTTTCGTTTTAATGAAAGAATTGATCAATTTATAATGATCCTTTGTTGCATGAAAAATAAAAACAAAATCCTCATAATTTTTATTCATCAAATTTATAAATTCTAGCAATATAGGCATTAAAATATTTATTTCTGAGGACCTGCTGCCTGGAAAAATTGATATTAAAGCCTTATTCTTATCTAAAATTTGATTTATATCAATTGCACTCTCTTTGGAGTCATCTAAAAGTGGGTGGCCAACAAATTCATTGCTCATATTCTCTTTGTCAAAATAAGGTTTTTCAAAATTAAAAAGTAATAAGATATGATCAATGAACTTTTTTATTTTTTTTACTCTTCCTTCTCTCCAAACCCATACTTGGGGTGCAACATAATGAATTGTTTTTACTTTTGAGTTTATTTTCTTAACTCTTTCAGCAACTCTTAAAGTAAAGTCTGGACTATCTACTGAAAAAAGAATGTCTGGATTAAATTTAATTATTTCTTCAACAGTTTGATCAATTTTTTTTTTAATCTTAAAAATATTTAATATGACGTTTGTAAAACCAATGTAAGTTACATCTTTTAAATTACAAACTGATTTAATTCCTAGAGATTTTAAACCTTCTCCTCCAACTGACAAAAAATCGAGATTAGAATTTTGTTTTTTCAATTCTCCGATTACTTTAGATGCAAGTCTATCTCCCGATGGTTCTCCAGTTAAAATAAATATTTTTTTCATTTATACATCCGCCAAAGTCCACCATTATCAGATAACAAATATAAATCTCCGGTTTGGTGTATTTTGATATCTCTTATTCTACCTATGCTGCTTTTAAAAATTATTTCTTCATTAATAAATTTTTGTTCATCAAATTCAATTTTGCGTAATGACTGGTCTTTAAGTGAAGTAATTAATGCGTCTCCATCCCACTCGCTAAATGTGTTTCCTTTGTAGATGACCATAGCGCTTACAGCAATTGATGGCACCCAATATTTTATAGCTTTAGTAAAACCAGGCTTCCATTTAGGTCCAATTTTTGTACCAGAATAATTAGTTCCTCCCCATCCTAAGATTTTCCAACCATAGTTTTCCCCTTTATTAGCTGTACCAAACCAATCACCTCCTCTTGCTCCATGATTGGTCAAATATATCTTTTTATCAAAAGGCGAAAGACTCATGCCTTGAGGATTTCTTACCCCAATTTGATAAATCTCAGGCAACCAATCTTGTTTATCAATGAATTTAGGATTATCTTTAGGAATAGAACCATCTAAATTTATTCTTACAATACTGCCAGGATGTTTGGTTGGATCCTGTGCAATCATTCCTTTTCCTCTTTCTCCAACAGTCACGTATAGATTTTTATTTTTAATTGTTAATCTTGAACCAAAATGGTAACCAGAATTAATTGGAGGCTCTGCTTGAAAAATATTGATAAATTTCATTTTAGTTGAGTCAAAATTAGCTTTAGCCACTGACGTACTAGACATTCCATTTCCTCTATCCTCAGAATAAGATACAAAAACTAACTCATTTTTAAATAGAATATCTAAAAGCCCTCCTTGCCCATCTTCTAAAATTTTTAAATTATGCAAAATTTTATTAACTTTTTTTTCTTTAATATTAATGAGTTTTATATTTCCAGGTTTTTCAGTTACGAGGAGAGAATTATCATTTACGAAAGTCAAACTCCAAGGTTTTTCAAATCCAGAAGCTATTCTTTCTAATTTAAATTCTTCAGCGTTCAAATTTGTAAAAAGAAATAAAGTTAAAAATATAATTTTTTTCATTTTATTAAAATAAACATTTTATTTTTATTAGCGAATTGAACACATTGTCTTTTTTCTAAAAAAATATGTGATTTATGTTTGAGTACTATTCCTTTAAGACCTGCAAGTTTACACTGCTTCAAAGTTGCTAAACCTACAGTTGGAAGATCAATTCTTAAATCCTGTCTGGGCTTAGGAAATTTTACCAAAACACCAATTTGTTTTTGCTGCATTTTTTTCACTTTTTTTATCATTGATTGAGTCCCGCTATCTGTCTCAATGGATATTACTTTATTGTTTCTTGAAATAACCCCTTGAATATTAGAAAATTTACCTGTTTTTTTTAGAGCTTTAATGGCAGTGGAGATATCTGACTTATCAATTTTATTAGGTTTAATTTTAGTATAATTCCCTTTGGTTAAACTTAATTCTGGATTGAATTGATTTGATTTAAGGGTTCGAATATTTTCTTTTTTTAAGATTTTAATTATTTGTTTAAGTATAGCTGCATCACCTAATTTTGAACTTTTAATAATTTTAGGTATGTAGTAAAGACCTTTAAAATCTAATTTTAGAGATTTAAATTTTGGTTTATTAACTTTGCCAGCAAATAAAACTTTATTACATTTTTTTGATTTTAGAATTGAAATAATCTTACCAAATTGACCGACGGATACTGAATAAGAATTTTTATCTTTTTTAAAAATTTTTTTTTTGGTCAAATCTATAATTAAATATTTATACTTTTTTTTTACTTTATTTAAAATATATTTTGGAAAACTTGTTTCACCAAAAATTAGACCGATCATAAATTTTTTAGTTTTGTGGTGAACAAATTGGTCTTTTTTTATCTTTTTCGATAAATTTAATAACTTCGCTCACGAGTTCATTATCTTTATATTCACCATTAATTTTAGCTAAATTTTCATGCAAGTTTGTTGACGAAAAAATATCTTTATATGCTTTGTCTAATCCAATAATTTTTTGATTATTATATTTTTGTCTCCTTAAACCAATTAAATTTAATCCCTGTAAATAGTTCCGATTACCGATTGAAAGTCCAAAAGGTATAACGTCTTTTAATACTCCTGTCATTCCACCAATCATCGCTAATCTTCCAATTCTAGTAAATTGTTGTACGGCAGAGTTTCCTCCGATCACAACGGAGTCTTCTATAGTAACATGTCCGCCAAGTGGAACGTTGTTTGCAATTATTACACTATTACCTATTTTACAATCGTGAGCTATGTGAGAAGAAATCATAAATAAACAATTGTTGCCAATCGATGTTATTGATCCACCGCCGGAAGTTCCTGGATTTATGGTTACATACTCTCTGATTATATTTTTCTCACCAATTTCAAGGGAATTTTTTTCTCCTTTAAATTTTAAATCTTGTGGTTGAGTTCCAATACTTGCAAATGGAAAAATCCTAGTACCTCTGCCAATTTTTGTATTTCCTTCAATATGAACATTTGATATTAATTCTACGTCTTCCTCTAAAATAACGTCTGGCCCAACATAACAAAAAGGTCCAATTTTTACATTTTTTGATATTTTAGCTTTAGAACTTATTTCTGATGATTTATGAATCATTTTTTCTCTCTACTATTGTTGCCGACCATTCTGCATCCGCCATTCTTTTTCCATCGACTTTCGCAATACCTTTGTATTTCCAAACTCGACCGTGGGATCTGATTGCTTCTATATCAAGATGCAACTCACAATCTGGTATCACAGGATTTCTAAATCTAGCTTTATCCACACTCATCAAATAAACTAATTTATTTTTATATTCTTCAGGATCTATACCATAGGCCGTTAATGCAGCAGCAGCCTGACCGAATGCTTCAACTATTAAAACACCTGGCATAACGGGTTGACCAGGAAAGTGCCCTTGAACATAAAATCCATTTTTTTTTACATACATTATTGCTGTAGCTGATTTCAAATGAACAATATTTGTTAATTTATCTATAAGCAGCATGGGTTCTCTATGAGGAAGCAAACTCTGAATTTTATTTTTATCTATTTCCATAATTTTATTTGTTATTTTTTAGAAAATTTTTAATTGATACTGCTGGATAACCCATTATCACTTGATTGTCCTCTACATCTTTTACAACACCGCTACCACCACCTATTTTAACATTATTTCCAATTCTCAAATGACCGGACACACCTGCCTGACCACCTATAGAAACATTATTTCCAATTTTAGAGCTTCCTGCAAATCCAACTTGACCAGCAATCATACAATTTGCTCCTATTTTAACATTATGAGCAATATGCACTTGGTTATCAATGTAGGTATTCTGTCCGATCGATGTATCATCCACAGATCCTCGATCTATTGTGCATGAGGAAGCCAATTCAACATCATCACTTATTAAAACTCTGCCTATATGTGGAAATTTTAAATTTTTATTTTTTAAAGGTATAAATCCAAATCCCTTTTGTCCTAATTTACATCCATCTTGAATAATCACTCTATCTCCAATAATTGAATTTTTGATCACAACACTATTTCCAATAATACAATCAGAACCTATCACAACATCATGTTCTATTATTGTATTAGCACCAATAATAGTGTTTTTTCCAATTTTTACTGATTTGCCAATTAAAGAATTATTTCCAAATTTAACAGATTTAAAATTTTTACCTAAAGGCTTTTTAAGTGTTAAATCTGGATAATCTCTATCAGCATTAATATAAATCTTATTTAAGATATTCGCTAATTCAAATAAAACGTTTTTTACCAATATCTTTCTAGTTTTTTTAGGTAAAAATTTTTCTAAATTATTTGTAGTTAAACATAGTCCAGCTTTAGTTTTATTTGCATTTGATTTATATTTGAGAGAGTCAAAAAAAGTAAGATCATTTGATCCAGATCTTTCTAAGGTTTTAACGGCTTTAATAACAAAATCTTTTTCAACCGATAATTTTGGAAATAATTTACTAATCTTATAATTTTTCTTTTTAAAAAAAAGACTCATCAATTAAATTTAATCTAATTTAATTTTTTTCAGTTTGTCATTAAGTTTAGATATTATGTCTTTTGTTATATCTAAATTGCTATCACCTAAAAGAATGCTTTTTTTGTCAATAACCATTTTTATTTGTTTTTCTTTCATATAATCTTTCATAATTGGTTGAAGATTTTTCAAAAGTTCTGCCTTGGCTTTAGCTCTTTGTTTCGCAACGCTTTCAAGCAGGGAACTTCTCTCTTTTTGTAAGTCGTTCACTTTTTTTCTTAATTCAGTAACTTTTTGTTTATATTCATCTGCAGAAATCAATTTTTTCTGTTGAATTATTTTTTTTTCTTCTTCTTGTATTTTTTTTTCTTTTTGTTGAATGTTTTTAAAACCTTTATCTAGTCTACTTTTTAAGAATGATTGAGCTTTTTTCCCAGCCTCACTCTGATTTAAAACATATTTAAAATCTAAATAATAAGTTGAGTCTGCTTGAGATTTTGAAATTGAAAATAAAATTATAATAATTGTAGTAAGAAGTAATTTTATATTACTTTTCATTAAAAAGTTGTTCCTAAGTTAAAATTAAAAGATTCCGTCTCATCAGAATCTGCTTTTGATAAATTCTGTGATAATGTGAAAGTCATTGGACCTATTGGGGATAACCAACTCGCTGCGATCCCTGTACTAGACCTTATTTTATTACTCTCATCAATACTATCATCATAATCTACTCCCCAAACATTTCCAAAATCTAGGAATAATGAGACATCTGTGTTGGATTTCTCCGGTAATAAATTTGGTAAGTTTGCTTCAAAATTTAATGATGCAACATAATTACCACCAATGTGGTCTGTGCCATCTCTTGGTCCAATTTTGTTTTTTTCAAAACCTCTAAGTCTTCTAGATGAAAGACCTTTTCTTTTACTTAGTCTTACATCATCATCGTTTAAACCATTTATCGAGCTAAAATAAAATTTAGTTGCTCCAACTATATCTGAAGTAAACGATTTATAACCACTTGCAGAAAACGTATTACTTAAATAAGTTCGATCTGCAATGAAGGGATAAGCCTGTCCAAAAGAAATAACTGAGCCGCTTGTTGGCATAAATGCTCTGTTTCTACTATCAAAAGTAAAAGCATAGTTACCTGCGATTTCAGAAAAGGTTCCACTTTGTTTTTTGAGTGATGAAGACGCTGAGTTATCAGTTCTTAAATCATCGTACGCTGCAGATAATCCTAGTGTAGCAAAGACATCCTTAAATTGCTCAAAAGAAGTGCTTAGTCTAAATGATTGAATAGAATTTTCATAACCTTGATCCGGCTTGTCGTTCTCCTCACTTGAAAGCCTATAACTTATAGAATTGCCTAAAAAATCATAGTTTGGATCTGAATAACTAATAGTTCCTAAAATAGACTCATTATCTACTTCAAATTCAACACCAACTTGCTTGCCTTCCCCTAGCCAGTTGTTTTCCTTAACACTTATTAAAAAAGTACCACCATTTGTTCCTACACCAGCACCTGCACTAATTTCCCCAGTTGGTTTCTCTTCAATTGATATATCAATTTTTTTTAGATTTTTTTCATTACCTTCGGAAACTTTGTAATCTACTTTTCCAAAAATATTACGAGCTTTAATTTCTGCTATTGATTTTTCTAAAGCTAAATTAGTAAAAGGATCGCCTTCATCAAGTAAAAGTTCACCTCTTATTACATCTTCATTTGTAATTGTATTTCCAGAAATATCAATTCTCTCCACTAAAAATTTTTCTCCCTCAAATATATTAAATACAATATTAACATTTTTACCTTCTAAACTTTCTTCAACATTATGCTCGACAAACTGAAGATTATTTTTATCTATAATTTCATCTATCTCCTCTAAGATTTTTTTTATTTTAAAAGGTGAATAGAAATCTCCTAGATACTTTTGATAAATATTTTCTAAGGGTAAAAATATTTTTTTATCAAAAGTTGTGTCTAAATTTGTTGAGATTTTTTGAATTGAGTATCTTTGGCCGGCTTCTATTGAATAAACTAAGTCAACGTTTCCCTCTTTATTAATGCTTGCTAAATTAGATTCAATTTGAACATCTTTAAATCCAAGAGATTTATAATAATTTGAGAGCAATCTTAAATCTAGATTTATTAAATTCTCACTAAATTTTGTATTTCTTGAAATTATTTTCCAAAACTTATCCTCTTCACTTGCAATAATAGAGCGTAGACGATTACTTTTAATTTTTTTATCTCCAATAAAATTTATTGAGGAAATTTTTGTTTCTTTTCCTTTCTCAATAATAAAAATTAAATCTAAATTTGAATTATCAATTCTATTAACTTTTGTCTCTACTTTAATAAAATTAAATCCTATCGAAGCATATAGTTTTTTAATTCTCTCTACATCTTCAGCTAAATTTGATTTAATAAAAGATTTTTTTTCCTTCAAATTTATCAATTTTTTTATTTCTTCTTTATATTTTTTATTTTTTTCTCCAACAATTATTAATTGATTTACGACAGGGAACTCTCTGACTATAACCTTTAAAGTGTTATTTGTTAAATCAACACTTACATCTTCAAAAAATTCTGTTTCGTATAAATTTTTTAATATTCTATCTAAATCTTGAGACGTATAATCTTTACCTATATCTATTCCACCATAAAGTTGGATAGTTTGTTTAGAAACTCTCTGGTTTCCCTCAACTAAAATATTTTTTACTTCCTCAGCATTAGCTAATAAAGAAAAGAGTAAAAATATATTTATTATGAGAAATTTTTTAAACATGCTTTTTGGTAATTTTTTCCATAGTTTTATTTCTAGTCCAACGGTCAATCTCAATAATTTCATTAATATTTTTAGGCCTTCTTATAGCATACTTTTTATAATTTCTATCTTTGAGAATGCTCATTATGATTTTATAAATACTTAAAAAAGGTATCTTTTTACTTAGAAACTGATCAACTAATATTTCATTAGCCGCATTGATTATAATTGAGGTTGAAAAATATTCATTTGCTCTATCTTTAAGCAATATCGACGGAAAAATTCTTGGATCTACCTTCTTAAAGAATAAATTCTCGAAAGGAAATTTCTTTTTGTATTTTTTCTTTTTTTTGTAAAAATCAATTATTTGTAAATCTCCATCAAAAATTGCGTTTGAAAGAGGAATTATCATAGAAGTTTCATGATAGATGAACTTATTAAGACCATTTTTAAATTTAATTATTGCGTGAACTAGCGAGTTGGGGTGAATTATAATCTCTAGTTTTTTTGCAGGTATGTTAAAGATTTTTTGGGCCTCAATAATCTCTAAAATTTTATTCATTAAAGTAGCAGAATCTATGGAAATTTTTTTTCCCATTTTCCATGTTGGATGTCTTAATGCTTCTGTTGGTTTAATTTTTCTCATTTTTTCTAACTTATAATCTAAAAAAGGACCGCCTGAGGCTGTGATATAAATTTTATCAATTCTTTTTATTTTTTGATTTTCAAGTAATTTCATTATAGAAAAATGTTCAGAGTCAACTGGCACTATAGTTGTTTTATTTTTTTTGGCCTCCTTTTGAATTAGGTTCCAGCCACAAATAATTGACTCTTTATTAGCTATAAGAATTTTCTTACTTAACTTTACCATGGTTAGTGTTGGTTTCAAACCAGCAATACCTGGAACTCCAGAAATTGTAATATCAGACACTTTTCTAACTATTGATTTATCTAAGTTGTTTAATATTTTAGTTTTTATTTTTTTGAATTTTTTTAAAACTCTATTAAATGTTCTTTGATCAGAAACTATAAAATATTTTGGATTATATTTTTTTATTTGATGACAAATAACTTTATAGTTTTTATTTGCAAGTAATAAGTAAACTTCAAACAATTTTTTTTTTTTGTCAATAATATTCAAAGTTGAAATGCCTATTGAACCAGTGGAGCCAAGAATTGAAATTTTTCTTTTCATTTAATTACATATATTAAAGTAAAAAAACCTGCAGGTATGCCTAAGAATATACCATCAAATCTATCTAGTATACCTCCATGACCTGGAAGAAAATTTCCAGAGTCTTTGATTTTAGCTCTTCTTTTTAAAAAAGAAAAAAATAAATCACCAATTTGACAAAATATTGAAGTTACTATTCCAATCAAAATAATTTTGTAGGAAAAATTTGCTGTAAACAGATATATTGCTAATGAAAAAAATAATAATGAAAATATAATAGATCCAATCGCTCCTGATATGGTTTTATTTGGACTTATCTTAGTTAATTTAGGCCCTTTGATGAGGTTGCCTATAGTATAACCACCGATATCTGATGAGATACAACAAAATAACAATGAAAAAAGTACCATCTTTAATTGAATAAAGTTCGAAAAAAAGAAAAATAAGATACAAAAACTAAAAACGTAAATTGTAAAAGAAACATTTATTAAAATTATTAAATTTTTATTAAAAGATACTTTTTTTGTTAAAGTATAAAATTCTATCAATGACAGTGGTCCAAATATCAATAAAGTAAATACAAGAAGATAATTTGATTTAAAAATACCGAATAGCAAGAGAAATAAAGTTAAAGAAGTGACTAGTCTTTTATTTAAATTGGTTACCATTAAATTTTACCAAAGTTTCTAATACTTTTTTTGTATTTAACTATTATTTTTTTTAAGTCTGTCTGATTAAAATCTGGCCACAATTTTTTTAAAAAAAAAAGTTCTGCGTAAGCTAATTGCCATAACATAAAATTGCTAAGTCTTTGATGTCCACCAGTTCTAATCAAAATATCAGGATTAGGTAAAGTGCGAGTATATAAATTTGTTTCAAAATTTTTTAAATTGACCTTATTTTTTATTTTCTTTGCCGCATTTAAAATTTCATTTTTTGAACCATAATTTATTGCAAGATTAACGATTATCTTTTTATTATTCCTTGTTAAATAAACTGCTTTTTTAAGAGTGTTTTTAATGTCTTTTGATAATTTATTCAATTCTCCTATTATATTAACTTTTATTCCTTGAGAAATAACGCTCTCAATTTCTTGAGTAAAGTATCTATTGATCAGCTTAAATAAAAACTTAATTTCAGTTTTCGGTCTCTTCCAGTTTTCTGATGAAAAAACATAAAATGTTACTATTGGTATTTTAAGTTTAGCTGAAGCTGAAACTATTTTTTTTACTGTTTCAACACCTTTAAGATGTCCAAAATTTCTACTTTTTTTTTTCTTTTGTCCCCACCTACCATTTCCATCCATTATGAACGCAATATGGCTTAGTTTATTCATATTTGACTTATCTCTTTTTCTTTGTCTGTCAATATTTTTTCAATTTCTTCGATGCTTTTATCAGTTAAATTTTGAATATTTTTTTCATAATTCTTACTTTGATCCTCTGAAATAAATTTTTTTTTAAGATTATTTTTTAATTCTTCATTTGCTTCTCTTCTGATATTTCTTATTGAAATTTTGGACTTTTCGCCCATATTTTTTAAAATTTTAATCAATTCTTTTCTTCTCTCCTCTGTGAGATCTGGAATTCTTAGTCGAATGATCTGTCCATCTATTTGAGGATTGATACCTAATTCTGATTTTTGAATTGCGGAGTCTATGATGCTTACATTTCCTTTATCCCAGACTTGTATAGAGATTAAGCGAGCTTCCGGAACACTAACAGTTGCAAGCTGATCTATTGGCATTAATTGTCCATAAACATCAACTTTGATAGTATCAAGCATGTTAATATTGGCCCTTCCAGTTCTCAATGTGGATATATCTTTTTTAAAAGATTGTATACTTTTGTTCATTTTTGCAGAGTAATGTTTTTCATTAAATTCGCTACTCATAATTAAACTCCCTCACCTACTTTAAATCTGACAAATTTCAATACTTTAATTTTTTTATTATTTGAATTTTCTTTAAGAACATCTGAAACTTTTTTTTTGGGGTCCATGATCCAAATTTGATTTAATAAGGAATTGTCGTCTAAAAACTTTGATATTTTTCCTTTAGATATTTTATCAACTATGTTGGAAGGTTTTCCTGAGTTTAGTATTTCAGCTTTAATAATTTCTTTTTCTTTTTCAACTAAACTCTTGTCTATCCCATCTGGTTCAATAGCTAATGGACTTGAAGCAGCAATATGCATTGCAATTTTTGAACCTAATTCCTGGTCATCTAGACCATCTAATTTGACAACTGAAGCTATTTTCCCAATATTTTTTTCCGAAGCAGCATGAACGTAACAAAAATTAGTACCTCCAGTATTATCGAAAAAACTTGTTCTTCTGATATTAATTTTTTCTCCGATTTTTGAAATTAAATTTACTAATTTATCCTTTACTGAACTTCCATCAACAGTTTTTGAATTATTTAATTTTTCTAAATCACCCTTTACGGAAAAGTTGATTTTTGAAAGCTCTTTACAGAAATTGATAAAATCTTTATTTTTTGCAACAAAATCAGTTTCACTATTTATTTCAATGACTGAGATTTCCCCTTTTTCCTCGTTGACTAAAACCAACCCGTCAGAAGCTGTTCTGTTCATCTTCTTTGAGGCTTTGGCAATACCTTTTTTTCGAAGATATTCAACTGATTTTTCTAAATCTCCATTAGTTTCATCTAATGCAGCTTTGCAATCTTTAAATCCTACACCAGTTAACTCTCTTAATTTCTTTATGTTTTCTGTTAAATTTTTGTTTGTCATGAGGTTAATTAAAAACGTATTAGTTTTTTATTTGGCTTTTTTATTTTTATCTTCTTTTTCTTCAGAACCCTTAATAAATTTTTCTGCGTCTTTGATTGTACTTTTTAGTAATTCACAATATAAATTGATTGACCTTCTCGCATCGTCGTTCCCTGGAATAGGAAAATTAATTCCAGTTGGATCTGAATTCGTGTCTAGCACAGCAATAATAGGAATGCCTAATTTTTTAGCTTCTGCCACTGCTAAAGACTCGATATTTGTATCAATAATAAATATTAAGTCTGGTGTTTTTTTCATTTCAGAAATGCCACCTAATGATCTTTTTAATTTTTCTCTCTCCTTGCCAAATTTTAAAATTTCTTTTTTAGTAAATCCTAAATTTTCTTTTGATAATTGAGTATCTAATTTTTTTAATCTTTTGATTGAGTTTTGTATTGTATTCCAATTTGTGAGCATCCCGCCAAGCCATCTGTAATTCACGTAATATTGACCTGTTTCTTTTGCTAACTCACTTACCTGCTCTGAAGCTTGTTTTTTAGTTGAGACAACTAAAAGTTTTCCTCCGCTTGATATTACTTTGTGGACTTCTACAAGAGCATTTTTTAAAAATTCTACAGTTTGAGTTAAATCTATAATATGTATCGAATTTTTTTCTCCAAAAATAAACTTCTTCATTTTTGGGTTCCACCTCAGGGTTTTGTGACCTAGGTGTACTCCTGCCTCTAATAACTGTTTTATATCTACTTTAGGTACGTTCATTATAATTTTCCGGTTAAACCACCACAGCTATTCCACATAATGGACCGGTAGGGTTAACCCCTTAAAACTGTGTGCGTAATTAAACATTGATATATACAATCATTTTAAAAAATCAACACTCTAAAATGTTATTTTAGACACATAATCCTTAGCTTTTAGAGCCTTCAAATGTTTTAAATCAAATTTACGGTTATTTTGTAACAAGTAATGGGCTTTTTGGTTATTATTTTTTATGATGATGTTTATTGAAGTATTTCCTTCATGAGATAGTATTTCTTTTAATTCGTTCATGTTACAGTCTTGGTTCAGTTCGATTGTTACTTTTGAATAAGGTTCTTTAATAGCCTGTTCTAAATTAAGTATTTTTTTAACATTTACTCTTTTTTTGCCTGTATCATTAACATTTTTATCTTTTTGAAGCGTTAATAAAAAGGACTCTGACTCTTTTAACTTATCTCTGTTATTAACTAATATTTCTGAAAATAAAAATACCTCAAACTCACCTTTTAGATCACTAAATTTTATAATTGCATAAGGAGTCCCTTTATTACTTTTTTTCTCCTGAATTGACATAATTGTACCTGGAACTATTCCTTCGCTAGCTCCATTATTATAGAACTCATTGTAAGGAATAATTTTGAGTTGATCGAATACTTCCTCATATTCTTTCAATGGATGGTTAGAAATGTAGAATCCTAAAGACTTGAATTCCTCAGCGAGAAGTTCTTTTTGTTTCCACGGAATAGATGGTAAAAAATCAAAATTCTTGGTCAGATTATCGCTATTTTCAAACAAACTTGATTGGTTGTTATCCTTATCTTGATTTATATTTTTAATTTGTTGAATAATTTTTGGGATGGAACAAAAAATTTTATTTCTATCTTCATCAAATTCATCAAATACACCAGATTTTGTTAAGCCCTCTAATTGAAGTTTGTTAACATCTTTTGCATTTACTCTATTAATAAAATCCAAAAGTGATTTAAATGCACCGTTAGTTTCTCTTTCATTTATAATATTTGAAATAGCCTCGAAACCAACATTTTTAATAGCACCTAATCCGTAATAAATTTTACCATTTATAGCTTTAAATTCTGCAAAACTTTTATTAATAGACGGTTTAATTATTTCAACATCAAGCCTTTTTAATTCCTCAACAAATTCTCTTAACTTAGAAGTATTTGTTAACTCGGTTGTCATAGTAGCAGCAATAAAATCTTCTTTATAATAAGTTTTTAAAAAAGCAGTTTGATAAGCTATTAAGGCATAAGCTGCAGCATGACTTTTATTAAAACCATATTGTGCAAAGGGCTCAATTTTTGTAAAAACAAAATTTGCTACATCTTTTGCGATTCCATTTTTTACTGCTCCATTTATGAATCTCTCTTTTTGTCTGTCAAGTTCAGCCTTTTTTTTCTTGCCCATTGCACGTCTTAAAATATCTGCCTCTCCTGCAGTAAAACCTGCTAGAGTTTGAGCTATTTGCATAACTTGCTCTTGGTAAATTATGATACCATAAGTAGGTTCAAGTATTTTTTTTAAAGTTGGATGAATAAAATCTGGTTCTTTGATCCCATTTTTACAATCATTATAAATTGGAATATTGCTCATAGGCCCAGGCCTGTAAAGTGCAACTAAAGCAATTATGTCATCGAATTTATTAGGTTTCATTTGCTTAATAGCTTCACGCATACCTGCACTTTCTAATTGGAATAATCCTGTTGTTTCACCAGTTGATAATAGTGAAAAAACTTTTTCGTCATTAGAGTTAATTTTGCTAATATCTAAATTTATATTTTTTGATTTCAATCTTTTAAGAGTTTTATCTATAACTGTTAAAGTTTTTAAACCTAATAAATCAAATTTAACTAATCCAGCATTTTCAGAAGAATACATATCGTATTGAGTAGATGGTAATACAAGATTTGAACTATGGTCCACGTAAAGGGGAATTTGCTCTGCTAATTTATTGCCAGCTATTACCACTCCAGCTGCATGTGTAGCCATATTTCTGTTTAAACCCTCTAGTTTCAGTGAAAGTTCTAGGAGTTTTTTAACTTTAGGATTATTTTTTATCTCATCTTTAAATCTAGGCTCTCTATCAATAGACTCTTGTAATGTTAAAGGTCTTGACGGATCAAATGGAACCATTTTACAAAGTCTATCGACATATCCATAAGGCAAACCAATCACCCTACCTACATCTCTTAAAACCATTCTTGCTTTTAATTTTCCAAAAGTAATTATATGAGCTACCCCACCTTCATATTTACTTTTCAAATACTCAAATACTCTATCTCTTTTATCCTCACAAAAATCTATATCAAAATCAGGCATCGAAATTCTATCAGGATTTAGGAAACGTTCGAAAATTAAGTTATATTCTATTGGGTCGAGATCAGTAATATCCAAACAATAAGCAACTAGAGACCCTGCTCCAGATCCTCTGCCTGGACCTACTGGGATAGCGTTTTTTTTAGCCCACTTTATATAATCTGACACTATTAAAAAATAACTTGCGTAATTCATTGAGTTAATAATATTTAGTTCATGACTTAATCTATCGTCATATATTTTGTTGATTTCATTATACGACTTATTTTTTTTTAGAATAAAATTTTGTATTCTATTTTCTAAACCCTTTTTTGCTTGAGCTAATAATTCTTGCTCTGGAGATTTATTCTCTGCATTTGTAATTAAAGGTAAAATAGGTTTAGATTTTTTTGGTTTAAAATTAAATCTTAAATGAAAATTATAATTATTTTCTAAAGCCTCTGGAATATCAGAATACAGTTTTTCTAAATCTTGAGTTTCTTTTAAAAAATGTTGATCACTTAGCTTTGATCTATTTTTATCATCAATAAAGTTTTTTTGGCCGATACAAGTTAAAGCGTCGTGAGCTTCGAACATTTCTTTGTTCATGTAATAAACTTCTTGAGTTGCAATCAAAGGTATGTCTAACTTTTTTGAATTATTTAAAAGGTATATTTCATAATTTTTTTCCTCAGTTTCTTCGTGTCTCTGAATTTCGAAATAGATTCTATTAGAGAAGTGTTTTTTCAAAAAAATAATATCCTCTTTAAAATCTTTTAATTTATTTGCCTTAAACAGTTTCCCAAAAAAACCTTTGTAGTTACCGGTTAATATAATTAAATCATTATTGTTTGATGCTAAATCATTTAACTCACAAGAAGGTTCTTCTAATTCGTTGCTTTTCAAATAACTTAAGGAAGAGAGTTTAGTTAAATTTTTATAACCGTCCTCTGACTTTGCGTAAAGTGTAACTTTACCGGTAATATTTTTTGATTTAATGTTGATTTGAGTTCCAATTATAGGTTGTGTACCAATTTTAGATAACTTTTCAGCAAATTCTAAAGCGCCACACAAATTAAAACTATCAGCTAATCCAAGACATCTTATCTTTTTAAATTTACAATATTCTGCTAATTCATCTATCTTTATAGCGCCTTCACAGATCGAATATTGAGTATGAACTTTAATATTATTAAAAGATTTGTTACTAACGAGCATTAACCCGTTTTATATTACCATCAGAAATAAACAACTTGTAATCTGCCCTGTTGGCAATTTCTCTATTATGAGTTGCAAAGATAATTGTTTTTTTTAATTTTTTTAATTTTAGAAAAAGAGAAAATATCTCTTTTGAAGTTTTATAATCTAAATTTCCAGTAGGCTCATCAGCTAAAATTAAATTAGTTTCTGCGATTAATGCTCTTGCTATTGCCACTCTTTGTTGTTCTCCACCAGATAATTCGCTGGGAAAATGGTTTGACCTGTTTAAAATTTTTACATCTTTTAATATTTTTTCAGCTTTTTTCTCTACAATCTTATTTTTTTCACCTTTAATAATTAAAGGCATCATAACATTTTCAATTGCAGTAAAATCAGTCAATAAATTATTATCTTGAAAAATTATAGAAATATTATCTCTTCTTATTAAATCTTTTTGTTCGCTAGAAAGATTGTTAGTTTCCTGTTTGTTAATTATTATTTTTCCTTTAGAAGGCTCATCAAGTAAAGCTAGTAAATGAAGTAATGACGATTTTCCAGACCCTGAAGGACCAACCAAAGCTACCAGCTCACCTTCCTTAATTTGTAAATTAAAATTATTAAATAAGGTTATAAAACCACTTGTGTGTGTATAGCTTTTTTTTAGATTATATATTTCTAGTAAAAATTTATTCATATCTTAAAGCTCTAAAAGTACTCATTTTTGAAATTCTCATCGCAGGTAAATATGATGCAACCATAGAAATAAATATAGATATTAAAAAAATAACTAAAATAGAATACAAATTTATTTCACTGGGTAATTCTTCTAAAAAATAGATGTCGGATGGAAAAATTTCAAAATTAAATACTGATGATAAAAAAATTCTTATTTTTTCAACATTTATTGAAAATAAAACTCCTAATACTATTCCACTTACTGTCGCGAAGAAGCCGATAGAAAGTCCGGTAAGAAAGAAAGTTTTTTTTATTGAATTGTTGCTTAATCCAAGGGTTTTAAGAATTGCAATTTCTTTAGTTTTATTTTTTATTAAAATTGTTAGTCCAGATATAATATTAAAAGCAGCCACTACTACAATTAGGGAAAGAATTAAAAACATTACATTTCGCTCCACTTTTAACGCGCTAAATAAAGATTTGTTTAGGTCGGACCAAGTATAAATAAAAAAATTTTGATCAATTTTTTGAATTTTCTTTTTATAAAAATTTGCTTTTAAGGGATCTTGTAAATAAATTTCAATATTTTGATCTTTTTTGTCTTTTTCAAAAATTGCTAACACATCTTCAATATTTAAAAAAATTAGGTTTTGATCAAATTCTAAGAAGCCAGTATTAAATATTCCAGCAACTTTAAAATTTTCCTGCTTTGGCAAATTACCTAATGGTGTAGAAACAAAAGCTGACGACATAACATTTATACTTTCACCCTCTTTTAAATTTAAATTATATGCGAGTTCTGAACCAATTAATATTTTGCCTGCTCCAAAATCTTTTAAATTGCCACCCACTACAAATCTGTTAAAAAATTCAATAGTATTTTCTTCATTTTTATCAACCCCTTTTAAAATTACACCTTTGGCATTTTCATTTGTAATAATTATACCTTCACCAGAAAAAGACCTGCTCAAAGTAAAATTTTTAAAATTGTCACTTATTTTTGAGATGTATAAGTCGTTAATTTCAAAACTATTAGGTTCAATAACTATATGTGGGTTTAAACCTAAGATTTTTTTGGTTAAATCAGTTTTAAAACCATTCATTACTGACATCACAATTATAAGAATTGCGACACCCAACATTATTCCTAGGAAAGAAAAAATTGAAATGATTTTTAAAAAACCCTCTTTTTTTTTAGGCCTTAAATTTCTAATGGAAATAAGTCTTTCAGCTTTTGTAAACAATTTATTAAGTTTTTAATTTTGTTTTTATTTGATCTAGACTTAATACTTCACTTTTTTCATTAAGCTCTTTAAATTCAAATTTATCATTCCCAGATTTTGAACCAATAATAATTTGATAAGGAACACCAATTAAGTCATGTTTTTTAAATTTATTAGACATATTTTCATCAACATCGTCTAACAATACGTCAATATTTTGTTTTTTAAGTTCTTTATAAATTTTTTCACTTTTTTCAAAGTTTTCTTTATTATTTTTTGATAAACTGGGTATTATTACCACTTCAAAAGGTGATATAGATTTTGGCCACTTCATAACATCATTGTTATAGTTCGCTTCTATTGTTGCACCAACTAACCTTGATACACCTATTCCATATGACCCCATTTTTACAGAAATTTTTTTTCCACTTTTGTCATCAATTAAGCAATTCATTGGTTTAGAATATTTGTCGCCAAAGTAAAAAATATGACCAACTTCAATTCCTTTTGTTTTCACTTGATTTTCTTTTTTTACAATTTTATTAAATTTATCTTCATTAAATTTTTCATCAGTAGCTGCATAAATATTTGAAAAATCCTCGCGCATTTTTTTTAGTGATTCATCTTTATATGAATATTTGTTTATATCTATTTCAAAAATTTCTTTGTCAGCATATATTTGACTTTCTCCTGTTTCAGCTAAAATAACAAATTCATGAGACAGATCTCCTCCTATTGGTCCAGTATCTGCGGCCATAGGGATAGCTTTCAAACCTAACCTCTCAAAAGTTTTAAGATAAGAATAAAACATTTTATTATAAGATTTTTTTGCATCTTCATCAGATAAATCAAAAGAATATGCATCTTTCATATAAAATTCTTTACATCTCATGACACCAAATCTTGGTCTTATTTCATCTCTAAATTTCCATTGTATATGATAAAGAAGTTGAGGTAGAGACTTATATGATTTTATACTAGATCTAAAGATGTCTGTTACTAGTTCTTCATTAGTAGGTCCGTAAAGCATTTCTCTTCCTTGCCTGTCCTTGATCCTTAGCATTTCCTCGCCATAATCATCATATCTACCGCTTTCTTTCCATATTTCAGATGATTGAATAGTAGGCATTAACATTTCTTGAGCACCGATTAAATTTTGTTCTTCTCTAACAATTTGCTCAATTTTTTTCATTACTTTGAATCCAAGTGGTAACCAAGAGTAAATGCCAGCTGAGGATTGTTTAATCATGCCCGTTCTTAACATTAATTGATGAGATTTAATTTTTGCTTCGGAAGGAAGACTCTTCGTTATTGGAATAAATAATTTAGATAGGTGCATTATTGTAAAAATTCTCTTAAATTTAACAAATCAATCCTTACAAGATAATATATAACTGCAAAAATTATAGAAGTAATTAATGTCGTTAATAAAAATTTTTGAACTATTCTAGGATTTTTTGGTGCGCCAGGATCGTTTCCACCGATTTTCTCCTTATATATCTCTTTATTTGATTGAATTCCAATAGGCAGAACTGAAAAAAATATTATCCACCAAATCATAACATAAACTATAATAGAACCAGTTACTCCCATTAAATCCTTGCAATATTTATATTAGTAAAAGGTTTCTTTCCTGTTTTTTCTCTGACAATTCTTCTACAATTTTGTTTAAGAGTTTCAATTAAATTTTGTTGCTGTTTCTTACTATCCATTGAAAAAGTTCTGCAAATATTCATTATCTCATCCTCCATATCAAATATGAAAGTATTATCCTCTGCTTTCTCTGGTATACCTCTATAAGAGATAACGGGTTTTTTAATGTTACCGTTATTGGAAACTATCAATGTAATTTCCAAATACCCATTCACGGATAAGTTTTTTCTGTCTTTAATAGATTGAGAATCTGTTTCAACATTAACATTTCCATCAAGATAAACTTTCCCTGAAGGCGCTTTATCAATTATTTCAGGTTTGTTTCCAGGCAAAAGCTTTATTATGTCTCCATTTTCAATAAGCAATGTTTTAGGTACCTGCATTTCCTTAGCAAATGAAACATGTTCTGCCATATGTCGGTGTTCACCGTGTACAGGTATCACACATTGAGGTTTAACCCAATTGTACATATCTTTTAAATCGTCTCTATTAGGATGACCGGAAACATGAACAAATGCATTTTCTTCACTAATCATTTCTATTTTATTTTTTACAATTAAATTTTGCAAGAAATATAATTTTTTTTCATTTCCTGGAATAATTTTAGATGAAAAAATTACACAATCTCCACTTTCCAATTGAACGTCTGGATGAACTCCATTTATTATTCTGTTCATTGCGCCCATTGGTTCACCTTGGCTTCCAGTTGCTAAATATAATATTTTATTTTTTTTTATTTTTTTTGCATCCTTAGGTTCTAAAGGATCTATAAGTCCCTGAAGATAACCACATTTTCTCGCCGCTTTATAAATTCTTTGCATTGACCTACCTACTAAACAAATATTTCTTCCAGTTTTTTTTGCACAATAAAAGATAGACTCCATCCTAGCAACATTCGATGCAAAAGATGTTACTAGAATTCTATTAGTTTTAATTTCCATAATCCTTAAAAGACTATCTCTTACGTCAGATTCTGATCCTGCTCTTCCGGGACTGAAAATATTTGTAGAGTCGCATATCATTGTTGATACACCATTCTTTCCAATAGACTTCAATTTTTGTTCGTCAATTTGACTTCCAATCAAAGGGTTCGGATCAATTTTCCAATCTCCGGTATGTAGGACAGTTCCAAGAGGTGTCTTTATACTCAATCCGTTTGGCTCTAAAATGGAATGTGTTAAAGTAACAAAATCAATTTCAAAGTTTCCAAGTTTGATTTTGCTGTTAAGAGCCACAACTTTCAAATATGAAGAAATGTCTATTTTTTTTTCTTTAAATTTTTCTAAAATTAATGCAGCCGTAAAAGGAGTGGCATACATTTTACATTTTAGACTCGGCCAAATATGCGCAACTGCACCTATATGATCCTCGTGCGCATGTGTAAGAACAATTCCAAGTAAGTCTTCTTTTTTGTCAATGATGAAACCTGCATCTGGCATTATTAGATCAACTCCTGGAATAGAGTCATCTGCGAACGAAACACCCATGTCTACTATAATCCACTTTTTTTCATCCTCTTTGCCATAGGCGTATAAGTTCATATTTCCACCTATCTCACCGGATCCACCTAGAGGACAAAAGATTAATTCATCTTTGCTCATAAAAATTCTCTGTAAACTTTTGAAACTCCTTTAATTGTAATATTCTGATCAACAATTGTTCTTTTCTTTATAATTTTTTTAAATAAATTTGCATATCCCCCTGTAAGTATTATTTTATATTTCATTTTCCAATTATTTGTTATTTTATAAATTATATTATTAATTAATCCTTCATAACCCCAGATAAAACCAGCATTTAGAGCGTCTTTGGTATTTTTTCCATAACTCTTTTGCTGTCTTTTTAAATCGAACATTGGAAGTAAAGCTGTAGATTGACTTAAATTTTTAATAGATAGTTTAATACCTGGTGCTATAACGCCACCTTCATATATTTCATTTTTCACAATATCAAAAGTCGTTGCAGTTCCAAAATCTATAATTAAACAATTTTTAAATTCTTTACCCTTTATAGAATTTACAATTCTATCTGAACCAAGTTGCTTAAAATTTTTAATATTTATTTTGATCATTTTCTTTAAATTTAAACTTTTTATTTCTATTACTCGATAATTTGTTTTTTTTAGGTTTTTTTTGATTTCTTTTAATGCCAAAGGTACGACACATGAAAATAATATTTCACTTTTTAAATTTTTTTTACTAAATCTATTAATAGTCTTTTTAAAAAAACCTTTTAAAAAAATTTTTTTAGTATCAAAAATAATCGAATGTAAAATTTTTGATTCATTTAATAGACATACTCTTGTAGAAGTATTTCCTATATCACCTATTATATAATTCATTTGGATTATTTATATTTTTTTTTCATATCTGAAAAAGATA
>CACLVZ010000004.1 GCA_902610515.1 uncultured Pelagibacteraceae bacterium | reverse complement strand
TTTTCCCTATCAACTGCCCAATCTTTTGTTCCATTAGCAACTATAAATAAAAATCCACCGGCTAAACCAATATTTTTTAAAAAAGATACTAACTGCGATTGATCTGAAAAATCAAAGTGAAAAAGAAAAGCAGTCATTAAGCAGAAAATTGCAAGAATTCCTGCAGCTATTCTTGCTCGATAACCTACTATGACAAGTACAGGTAAAATGATTTCAACAGCTATTGCAGGAAATATTAAAAAACCAGGTATTCCAAATCCTTCCATCCAACCCATAGATCCCTCTAAATTAAAAATCTTATTATAAGCTGAGATCAAAAATAAAGCCGAGATAAAAATTCTCCCAATTAAATCTAAAACATTTGCCATAAGAAAAAACTAGATTGAATAAGTGTTAAAGTCAAAAAAAGATAGTTTAATTCAGGTTTTTTGCAAAAACCTAAGTATTATAGGCACAACAAATAATATCATTAATAATCGAATAATATGATGAAACGATACAAACTCTGGATCCAGATTGAAAAAAATTGCGATTACAGCAACTTCGTAAATTCCCCCAGGACAATAAGAAAGTAACAACGTAAAAAAATTTTTATCAATTATTAAACTAGCAGCAGAAGCTGCTATTATTCCTAATAGTACAAGCAAGAAGGTTGCTATAAAACTGTGAAAAGCATTTTTAGCTACTTCATTAAATGACTTATCTGCAAACCTACATCCAACTGATGCCCCTAATATTAAAAGACAATAATCAACAATTTTAGGAGATATCTGATATGAGGCGATCTCTGTTATTTGGAGTAAACCACTAGCCACTAAAGTACCTGAAAGTAAAGCAGCTGGAACTTTAAACTTGTCAAATATAAAAATTAAAACAACTGAAAAAATAATTAAAACGATAAGATCATTGATATTTTGATCTTTAAAAGTTTCTTGTACAAAATTTCCTAAGTTGGCATCGTAATAACTATTTACAAAAAAAGGAAAGACAGTAACAATTATAATAAGTCGAATTAAATGTGATGTTGCAACATGGCTTAAATCAGTTTTTTGATCTTCAGCTAAAATCATTAAAGGACCTAAAGCCCCAGGAGCTGCTGAAAAAATAGAAGTTTTTCTCTCATATTTTGAAAATTTTTGTAAATAAATTGAAACAATAAAAATACTTAAAATGATGTAAGCTAACATAATTAATGAGGTAAATATCCACTCATGGATTTGGGAAAATAGATCTTTATCAATATAGTTTCCTATGTAGAGCCCTAACAAAATTAATATTGATGATAAAACAATTCTTGGAATGATAATTTTTAAACCCATTAGAGCTCCAACCGAAGCAGCCAACATTGGGCCCAAAAACCATGCGAGGGGTAAGTTAAAATAGTCAGCTACAATAGCACTAGGTACTGAAATAGTTATTACCAAAAGAAATTTTACTGAAAAGATTTGTTTAAAATTATCTTTATTAAATGGAATAGCTTGGTTATTCTGCATAATCTATGATTTTAGGATTCATTGGAACTGGGAAAATATCTTCATCAATTATTTATGGTATTTTTAAATCCAAATTAAAAGTTAAAAAGATTTATATATCCTCAAGAAATATAAATATAGCTAAAAAACTAGCTAAAAAATTTAGATCAATTAAAGTTTTAAAAGATAATCAAGAAATAATCGATAAATCCTCAGTGATTTTTTTAGGAATTACTCCTAATGTAGGCAATAAAATTCTTCCAAAATTGAAGTTTTCAAAAAATAAAAAAATAATAAGTCTGATTTCAACTTTGAATTTAGAAAAATTAAAAAGTTTTACAAAAGCTAAAAATATTGTTAGAGCAACGCCATTACCCCCAATAGAAATAAATAGAGGACCAATAATTATTTGCCCTCCTAACAAATTTGCAAAAAATATATTTAAATATTTAGGCAAAGTTTTAGAAATTAGAAATGAAAAACTGAGTTATAAGTTTTGGTCTACGGCTTCTTTAATGGCTGCTTTTTATGAAATTCTCAATACAAGTTCAAAATGGCTTGTAAAAAAAGGAATAAATAAAAAGTTCGCAGATACTTATATTGCTGAATTATTTTTAGCTTTAAGTCAGGATGCTTTAAATAAATCTTCTCAAGGTTATAAAAAGCTTGTAGCAGACTCTCAAACGCCAAAAGGTCTTAATATGCAGGTTCTTAATGAATTGAAAAAAGGAAAATTCTTTACTAAGTTCACCAAAGCTCTTGAAAACGTAAATAAGAGAGTAAGCAAGTAATAAATGGAATATTTTATACAACAATTGGTTAACGGGATTACTTTAGGTTCGATCTACGGGCTTATCGCTATCGGCTATACTATGGTTTAAAGGACGGAAAAGTTGTCCTAGTGCATCCATCTCAAAAAACTGATAATGGTTTAAATATTGCTTAAATGATATTTGCACTTAAAGCTTTACTCGCTGGATTAATTATAGCCTTTTCATCTTGGCTTGCAGGACAAAACCCTAGAATGGCAGGATTTATAATTGCCTTACCTATAGCTTCATTAATTGCAATTGCATTTGTTTACTTTGAACACAGTAGTGTTGAAAAAACAATTTTGTATGCGAAAAGTATTTTAATCGCTGTACCAGTAAGCTATTTATTTTTTCTTCCTTTTTTCTTAGCTAAACAATTAAACATGAATTTTTGGATGATCTATGGTTCTGGAATACTCCTATTAACTTTAGGTTTTTTCATTCATAAGTATTTTGCAAATTTTTTATCATGAGTTCTGAAACATTTAGTTGGAGTTGTAAACATACTTGGTCAAGAAGTGCAAAAAATACATTTTGGTGTTTACTTGGTTGCTCTATTGGTGATTTTGGAACTATTTTATTTTTTCAATTGACTAAAATTCCCTTTCCTGTTTTAGCAATCATGGTTTTAGCGATAATCAATGGAATTATTACAAGTATAATTTTAGAAACAATTATCTTATTAAGACAAAATTTTTCTTTAAAATTAGCTTTTAAAACAGCTGTTGGAATGAGCTTAATCTCAATGGTAAGCATGGAAATTGCTATGAATGCTACTGATTATTTTCTTACAGGAGGAGCTATTTTAACTTGGTGGGTTGTGCCGATAATGTTAGCTGTTGGTTTTGTTACGCCTTGGCCATATAATTATTGGAGACTCAAAAAATTCAACGAAGCTTGCCACTAAGTAATTTTATTTAAGATTTTATCCTTAAAAATAAAATGATGAACAAACACTGCAAGAATATGTAGGCTCACAAGTGCTAATAATAGGTAATTAGCGTAAATATGAACTTCATAATAAGCATCAGCTAAAACAAAATTATCTTTTTTAAAACCATATTTAAAAAAGATGAAATTAAGTGTTTCCCCCATATAAAGTTTCTTAAGAATTCCAGAAATAGTTATAGTAAATATACTTAGATAAAGTAAAAAATGATTAGCCTTTCCAATCAAGACTTGCCCTTTGAAAAAACTTTTGTTTTCAGTTGGACTTGGATTAAAAAATTTCCAAATTAGTCTAAATAAAGTAAGATAGAAAACGGTTATTCCAACTAGGATATGTATATTTTCAAGTTCAATTCTTTCGTCAGAAAATTCAAGCCCTACTAAATAAAATCCAAAAGGAACTTGGGCTATTAAGACAATAAATGTTAACCAGTGGAACAATTTGGCCAATAGGCCATATTCATTATGACTGTTAAAAAATCTCATTAATTATTATTAAATATGTCATTTAAAAAAACCATATCTAAATTCATTATTTTTACAGTAGTATTAATTTCTGCTTTTTATATCTTTAATTTTGTCACAGATAAAAAAGACGCTTTAGCTAATATTAACAATAAACAAATCGTTGAAGTTTTTAAAACTCCCTCATGCGGATGTTGTTATGGATATGTTTTATTTTTAGAAGAAGAAAAATTTAAAGTAAAACAAACAGATATGAGAAGCCTTCATACAATAAAACAAAAATATAATATTCCAGTAGAAATGCAGTCTTGTCATACTACAATTATGGGTAAATATTTTATAGAAGGTCATGTCCCGTTTGAAGCAGTTAATAAATTATTAAAAGAGCAACCGGATATTGATGGTATAGCTTTACCTGGAATGCCAATTGGCACACCAGGAATGCCAGGTGATAAAGATGAGCCCTACGTTATTTATCAACTTAAAGATGGGAAATCCTCAGTATTCATGACAATATAAATTTTATGATACAAAAGAGTAAAATGATAAAAACATTTATTATTATTTTTTCTTTAAGCCTTTCTTTTTCTGCCAATGCTCAAACTGTAGAGGAAATTATAAAAGGTAGAAAAGCAATGTTTAGTGAAAACTATCAAAATGCTAAAAAAATATCTATATTACTGAAATCTAAAAGAATTGAGGAGGCTAAACCTCTAATGAAAAAAATTTCAGATAATTATATAAAATTGTTAGATTATTTTCCTGAAAATACAAAAGAAGGTTTTAAAACAGAAGCGCTACCAAGCATTTGGGAAAATAAAGACGAGTTCAACGCTTTAATGAAAAAGGCTTCAGAAGATATGATTAAACTTGCTAAAGCAATAGATACTGCAGAGGACCTTCGAGCAGTTCAAAAAGAACTTATGTGGAGTAATTGTTCAGCTTGTCATAGTAGATTTAGAGCACCTCATTAAATTAAAATGCAGATTTTTCCACTAATTTTATTCGGTATTGCAACCGCGTTTTCTCCTGGGCCAAATAATATTATGACATCTTATACAGCTTTTAATTTTGGTTTTAGAAAAGCCATTCCTACAATGCTTGGAGTTATAATTGGATGGACGCTTTTAATTATTCTTTTACAACTTACATCTGGAGCTATTTTTCAAAAGTATGCATTTATTCAAACTACAATAAAAATATTAGGATCAATCTACTTATTTTATATGGCATACAAATTATCTTTTGCAGGACAAACAAAAGATAAAAAGATTGATCCAAAACCAGTAACTTTTTTGAATACTTTTTGGTTTCAGTTCGTAAATCCCAAAAGCATTATAGTAGGACTAACCTCAATTTCTTTATTTATTGATACACAGAATAATTACTTAAGAGACTCGATTGTTTTAACATTTGTTTGGTTTTTGATGGCTGTTGGAAGTCAAACAGCCTGGTGTTTAATGGGTAAATACATGAGAAAATTCGCCACAAGTGATAAATTTATTAAGAATTTTAATTACACAATGTCTTTTTTGCTTATCGTTTGTGTGATTTTGTTCTATGTATAGCGCATGAAATTTAATAGTAAAAATTCCTTTAAATCATTAGATAATATTTCATCATCAGGTAAAGAATATAAAATTTTCAATTTAAAAATAGCCGAAAAGAATGGTTTAGAAGGAATTTCAAAACTACCAAAATCTCTCAAAGTTTTATTAGAAAATTTACTTAGATACGAAGACGATATAACTGTAGATAAAAAACAGATTTTAGCAATCAAAGAGTGGTTGAAAAATAAAAAATCTAATACTGAAATAGCTTACAGACCAGCTAGAGTTTTAATGCAGGACTACACAGGAATCCCAGCGGTAGCGGATTTAGCTGCTATGAGAGATGCTGTAAAAGATAAAAACAAAGATCCAGAAAAAATAAACCCCTTATCAACTGTAGACTTAGTAATCGATCATTCAGTAATGGTTGACGAATATGCTTCAGGAAAATCGTTTGATAAAAATGTTGAAAGAGAATTTTCTAGAAACGGAGAGCGATATTCTTTCTTAAAATGGGGACAACAAGCTTTTGATAATTTTAGAGTGGTACCACCAGGAACAGGTATTTGTCACCAAGTAAACCTAGAATATTTATCTAAAGTTGTTTGGTCATCTAAAAGCGGGAATGATTTATTTGCTTATCCAGATACTTTAGTTGGTACGGACAGCCACACTACAATGGTTAATGGGTTATCCGTATTAGGTTGGGGAGTTGGAGGTATTGAAGCTGAAGCTGCGATGTTAGGGCAACCAATTTCAATGTTAATTCCAGAGGTGGTTGGTGTTGAAATAAAAGGTAAACTTAAAGAGGGTACAACTGCAACTGATTTAGTCTTAACAATAGTAGAAATGTTAAGAAAAAAAGGTGTTGTAGGAAAATTTGTAGAATTTTATGGAGAAGGACTAAAAAATTTAACTTTAGCTGATAGAGCAACCATTGCTAACATGGCTCCTGAGTATGGAGCGACATGTGGCTTCTTTCCTGTTGATGATGAGTCGCTTAAATATTTAAAACTATCTGGACGAGATAGTGCAACAATTGCTTTGGTAGAGAAATATTCTAAAGAACAAGGGCTATGGGCAAGTAATGATGTGGAGTTTACTGATACAGTATCTCTAGATGTAAGCACAGTTGTAACAAGTATCTCTGGACCTAAAAGACCTCAAGATAAAGTTTTACTAACTGAGGCAGCAAGTTCGTTCGCTAAAGTTTATAAAGAAAACGCTAAAAGATCTAAAGTAGTGGAGTCTGATGTTGTAGGAGCAGATTTTAAATTAAAAGATGGGGATATTGTTATTGCAGCAATTACCTCATGTACTAATACATCAAATCCAAGCGTTCTAATCGGAGCTGGACTTCTTGCCAAAAAAGCTTATGAAAAAGGATTAAAAGTAAAACCGTGGGTCAAAACTTCTTTAGCGCCAGGATCGCAAGTCGTTACTGACTACCTAGAAAAAGCTGGCTTAAATAAATATTTAGATGAATTAGGTTTTAATCTTGTAGGTTATGGGTGCACTACATGTATTGGAAATTCAGGACCATTAAATAAAAATATATCAGATGCAATTAACGAAAAAGATTTATATGCGGTTTCAGTTTTATCTGGTAACAGAAACTTTGAAGGTAGAATAAATCCAGATGTAAAAGCAAATTATCTAGCATCACCCCCTTTAGTTGTTGCTTATGCTTTAGCTGGGAATATGAATTTTGATTTATATAAATCTTCTCTTGGGAAAGATAAAGCTGGCAAAGATGTTTTCTTAAAAGATATTTGGCCGAGCAACAAAGAAATTGAAGATATTATGCTTACCTCTTTAAATGCTGATATGTTTAAAAAAAGATATTCTAATGTTTCAGAAGGACCAAGAGAATGGAGAGAAATTAATACGGTTGATAGTGATATTTATAACTGGGAACAAAACTCAACATATGTAAAAAGACCACCTTTTTTTGACAATCTTCCTGATAAACCTGAAGGTTTTAAGGCAATTAATGATGCAAGAATACTTCTGTTATTAGGAGATACAGTAACTACAGATCATATTTCACCAGCAGGAAGCATTAAGAAAGATAGTCCAACTGGCGATTATTTTATGGAGCATCAAATCCAACAAAAAGACTTCAATTCTTACGGAGCGAGAAGAGGAAATCATGAAGTAATGATGAGAGGAACTTTTGGAAATATCAAAATTAGAAATGAAATGGCTCCTGGAACAGAGGGTGGATTTACTACTTTACAGCCTGATGGCAAAGTTATGAGTGTTTATAAGGCTGCAATGGAATATAAAAAAAGAAATAATGATTTAGTTGTCATTGCTGGTAAAGAATACGGAACAGGATCCTCAAGAGATTGGGCAGCTAAAGGAACGAAGCTATTAGGCATTAAAGCTGTGTTAGCTGAAAGTTTTGAAAGGATTCATAGATCAAATTTAGTAGGCATGGGTGTTTTGCCACTACAATTTAAAGAGGGTTTTGATAGAAAAAAATTAAAAATAACAGGAGCTGAACTTATTACAATAATTGATATTGAAAAAGGAATTAAACCAAGGGCTGAGGTAGCTTGTGAAATTAAATATAAAGATGGCACGATTAAAAAGATACAAGCTTTGAGTAGAATAGATACTGAAAATGAAATAGAATATTACAAAAACGGAGGAATTCTTCAGTTTGTTTTACGTAACATGCTCAATTAATGAGAAATATCATAGTAAAAGTTCACCCATCTAAAGCTAATTTAAAAAAGAAGGAACAACTAGCGTGGAAGATTGCAGAAATCTCCTCTGATAAAGCAAAATTAAATAAAGATGCAATTGAGATGGTTATCAATAGAATTATTGATAATGCATCAGTTGCAATAGCTTCTTACAATAGAAAGCCTGTTGTTTCAGCAAGACAAATGGCTTTAGCACATCCAAGAAAGAATGGAGCAAATGTTTTTGGATTAAATCCTAAAATAAAAGTAGATTGTGAATGGGCAACCTGGGCTAATGGTACTGCAGTGAGAGAACTTGACTATCATGATACTTTTTTAGCGGCAGATTACAGCCATCCCGGAGATAATATACCTGCAATTTTAGCAGTAGCTCAGCAAAAAGGGTGCAGTGGAATAGATATTATTCGAGGAATTTTAACGGGTTATGAGGTTCAAGTTAACTTAGTTAAAGGGATTTGTTTACACAAACATAAAATAGATCACATAGCACACTTAGGCCCTAGTGTTGCAGCAGGTTTAGGAAGTTTATTGAGATTAAATACAGAAACAATTTACCAATCGGTTCAACAAGCTTTGCACACGACTATTTCAACCAGACAATCAAGAAAAGGAGAAATCTCCAGTTGGAAAGCTTTTGCCCCTGCACATGCTGGCAAATTAGCAGTCGAGGCAGTTGACAGATGTATGAGAGGCGAGGGTGCTCCAAGTCCAATTTATGAAGGTGAAGATAGTGTTATAGCCTACGTGTTATCTGGTCCAGGGAAAAAATATAATGTTCCTTTACCAAGAGTTAATGAGCCAAAAAAAGCGATATTAGAAACTTACACCAAAGAGCATTCTGCCGAGTATCAGTCTCAGGCATTAATTGATTTAGCAAGAAGTTTGAATAAGAAAATTAAAAATTTAAATAATATTAAAAAAATTGTAATTGAAACAAGTCACCATACGCATTATGTAATTGGAACTGGCGCTAATGATCCTCAAAAAATGGATCCATATGCAAGTAGAGAAACATTAGATCACTCTATTATGTATATTTTTGCTGTAGCTTTAGAGGACGGAGCTTGGCATCATATAAAGTCTTACACACCAAAAAGAGCTAGAAGAAAAAGCACAGTTCAACTCTGGCGAAAAATAGTAACTAAAGAGAATAAGAAATGGACAAAAAAATATCATAACAGAGATCCTAAAAAGAAGTGTTTTGGAGGAAGAGTTATTGTAAAAATGAAAAACGGTTCAACAATATCGGAGGAGATCAATGTTGCAGATGCTCATCCAGCTGGAAAACGACCATTTGGAAGAAAAGAATATATTAATAAATTTAAAGTTCTGACAGATGATATTATATCAAAAAAAGAGTCACAAAGATTTTTAAAATGCGTTCAAAACTTAAGAAAATTAAAACCTAAAGATCTTAAAGGACTTAATGTGGAAATTTTACCTAAAATGAGAAAAAGAATTAAAAAAGGTAAAAGTATTTTTTAATTATTTGATTTTCCTCGCTAAATCATTAGCGCTTAACCAAGCATTCTCAACTTTAGGACCGATAAACCAATCAGCACACAATCCTAATCTTAATTTTTTATTCCAATAACTCTTAAAAGGCGAACCTTTTAAATTATAAGAATATTTCCATCCATGTGTTTTTTTAAATATAATGTTATTTTTTTTGTAACCTGTAAAGTTTAAAAATTTTGATACTAAAGTATTTTCTACTTGTTTATTTTTTTTATAATGATTTATGTTTTTTCTTGCCCATCCAATCGATGACTGCAATGTCCAAAGTGAATTTGAAGAATTAAATCTATTTTTACTATTTTCAAAAGCTGCCCAAGTTAAAATGTCATCATTAAATTTCATACTACTTACTGGGACAGTTTTTTGATTTTTAAAAGCCAACATTGTAGTAATGTTAGGTTCCATATTTATCTTTAAATTTGAAATTTTTTTTTCAAGATATTTACCTGCAATCTTTTTTGATTGAGGAAAAGGACAAGTTAAAATTAACGACCTCGCTTGAATATTTTCATCATTGTCTAGTTTTATTTCCCAAAAGTATTTATTATTAAAGATTGATTTGACTGAAGATTGAAAACTTTTTTTAATTTTTTTGGTATAATATTTTGAAATAAAATTGTTCCCCTTCATGCCAATAAATTTTTCAGATATGTCTTTTTTTTCAAATGTAAAATCTAAATGATTTCCACTCCAAATTTTCGCTTCTTTTTTTTTACAAAGAGTTTTTATAAACGCTAAAAATTCTTTGGATTTTGGAGAAATATATTGAACCCCATGATCAAAACTTAAATTTTGTTTAAATCTTTTATTTGACGCACGTCCACCTGGACCTCTAGCTTTATCAAGAATTTGTACTGAATATTTTTTTGAGAGAAGATGAGCTATTGTAGAGCCAGCTATACCTGACCCTATAATACAAAAATCTATCATTATAAAAATAAAAATTTATACTTTTCGTTAATCGAAAGAACTTCGTAGCTTACAAGTCCACCTATAATTAGCTGAATTGAAATTACCAAAATTACGAATAAACCTAAATAGCCAAGCCACATATGTTTCTTGATATACTCGGCAAAATAACTTGCCAGAGTAGCTATTAAAAAGACAGATAAAAGCAAGCCAATAACCATTAAATGAAAATTTCCTTTTGATGCCGCAACAACTGCTATAGTATTATCAAAACTCAAAGTGAGATCTGCAATTAATACTTGGTAAACTCCCATGCTAAAACTTTTGGTTTCAGCAGATTTAACTTGAGGTGTTTTAATTTTGTTTTTCCCAAAAAAGTCTTGTCTTAAGTTATTAATAACCCATAATAGTAAAACACCACCTAAAATTTTGATCCATGCAAATTCAAATAAATAATTTGCTCCAGAGGCGAATACTATTCTGAATAAAAATGCAGCTGCTACTCCCCAAGCGATGATTTTTCTTCTATTATCTGTAGCAAATCCGGCAGCTATTAAACCTATTATGATCGCGTTATCCGCAGCCATAACGATATCTATTAAGATTATCTGAATTGAGATGATTACTTGCTCTAACATCTATATTAAGAATATATATAAGGTTATTTGGATATATTAAAGAATAAAATGGAATTACTTAAAAGCTCCTCAAAATTTTCAAAAAAACAAATAATTTTGTCGTCCATACCGGTTTTTTTTTCAAACATAGCTATACCATTAGTAGGAATGGTGGATACGGGCTTGATGGGAAATCTGAGCGAGACCAAGTATTTAGCTGCAACCAGTATAGCTACGTCAGTAATGACTATGATTGTGTGGAGCTTTGGTTTTTTAAGAATGGGAACAGTTGGAATTGTTGCCCAAGCCTATGGAAGAAGCGATTATAGAGAAATAGTAAAAACAATTTTGAGAAATTTAATTATTGCTTTAATTGCAGCATTCATAATAATTATTTTTTACCCAGCATTAAAAATTGGAATTAATTATTTTTTCTCTCCATCTGATGAAACCGAAGTTTTAATAAATACTTATTTAAGTGTAAGGATTTTTTCAATACCTGCAGAATTAATCATATATGTATTAGTCGGCTTTTATCTTGGAATACAAAAAACTAAAATATCAAGTTTTTTAATCATTGTTTTATCGAGTTTGAATATTGTTTTTAGTTCATTATTAGTTTTATCTTACGATTTAAAAGTTTTTGGTGTTGCTCTTGGAACATTAATTTCGAGCTACATTACCTTAATTATTTTCACATTATTTACATATAATTATATAATTAAGAAATTCAAAATTATTCCTAGATTTGAAAATTTGATTGTGAAATCTAAATTATTCAAACTTTTAAATATAAATATTGATATTTTTATAAGAACTCTGTTTCTTACGTTTGCTTTTCTATGGGTAACTTATCTCGGTTCAAAAATTGGAGAAGACTACTTAGCAGTTAATACAATATTAATGCAATTTATTATTTTATCATCATTTTTTTTAGATGCTTATGCTTTTTCTACGGAAGGCATAATAGGCTTTACCATAGGAAGAAGAAACCTAAAATCTTTTTTAGAGGTTGTAAAAAATTCTATTCAGGTAAGTTTTGCTACTGCTATAATTATCTCTGTAATCTATTTAATATTTTTTAAAGAAATAATTTACATAATTACTAATATTGAAATTTTAAGATTTATTTCTTTTCAACATATCTTGTGGGTGATTGTAATACCACCAATTGCGTGTTTTTGTTATCAATTAGATGGAATATTTATCGGAGCGTCCCAAACAAAAGAAATTAGAAATGCAATGATAATTTCTGTTTTGATTTACATCGGAATATCAATCCTCCTAACAGAATATCTAGGTAATCATGGTATTTGGCTCTCTCTTTTGTTATTTATGATATTAAGATCCTTGACTTTACAATATTATTTTAAAAATATTTTGAAAAAATTTTAAATGCAATTTTTATATAAAATACCTGGTTATATTCTACTTTTATTTGGGGGATTTTGTTTAAGCTGGGGAGGATTCATAATTAGATCTTTTGAAGAAGCAAGTATCTGGCAAATATTATTTCTTAGATCATTTTTTTTCCTTTTAGCTCTAATAACTTTTCTTTTGGTAACTTATAAAAAAGATACCTTTAATATAATTAAAGACTCTGGCCTTCCAGGATTATTAGGTGGTTTTGTTTTATCATTTAGTTTTGTTGCTTTTGTAGTCGCGATGAGCAATACAACAGTAGCAAATGTCGTGTTTATTATTAGCACTCAAACAATGTTTCTGGCTATATTTGGCTACTTTTATTTAAAAGAAAAAGTTTCTTTAATCGGCTTAATATCAATTTTTCTTGCTATGAGCGGTATTATTATAATGGTTGGAGACTCAATTTCCGGTGGGTCATTATTTGGAAACATAGTGGCATTAGCAATCCCAATCAATTTTGCAATTTTGGTAATGATAATTAGGAAAAATACCAAAGTTGATATGGTTCCAGCAATTTTTTATTCTGGAATATTTAGTTTGATTTACGGTTTTTTCTTAGCAGAGTCCTTTGAATTCACTAAACATGATATTTGGATGGGTTTTCTTCTTGGAGTTCCACAATTGGCAGTTAGCTTTATTTGTATAACAATTGGATCAAGAACAGTTGAGTCAGCAACAGTTGGACTTTTAATGTTGATGGAAACTTTATGTGCGCCTCTTTGGGTATGGTTATTTTTGAATGAAATTCCTCCACTAAGCGTATTTATTGGTGGAGTGGTCATTATTTCTGCAATAATATTGAAGAGTTTTGACAAAAAACATAGCAAGACTTGAATAATTTGCATTTGACTTTTAAGTATATTTAGAGGAAAGTCCGCATCGTAACGGGAGAGACCATTTAGGCGCCGAAGGAGCAACCACCCCGGAAACTCTCAGGCAAAAGGACCGTTATAGTAATAACTCTGGAAAGCAGGCGAAAGCCTCACCGAAGGATTAAATCTCTCAGGTACATAGACAGATGGGGTTAGACAAGGGTTATTATGGAAGTACAAAAAACAGCTTTATATAATTATCATAAAAACTTAGGAGCAAAATTTGTTCCGTTTGCTGGTTATGAAATGCCTATTCAATACAAAGATGGTATTGTTAAGGAACATATTTCCACAAGAACACACGCTGGATTTTTTGATGTCTCACATATGGGGCAATTCTTTTTAGAGGGAGATGAAACATTAATAGAATCTCTAGAAAAAATTATACCAGCAGATTTAAAAAATTTGAAAATAAACCATTCAAAATATTCTTTTTTATTAAATAACGAAGGTGGAATAATTGATGATTTAATTATTACAAGGACCGAGAAAGGTTTTTGTATAATCTTAAACGCAGCTTGTAAGGAAAACGATATCAAACAAATTTCGCAATTTTTAAAAAAAAATCATAAACATCTTTTGAACAACGATTTATCTTTAATAGCGTTACAAGGACCCAAATCTGTAGAGATTTTAGAAAAATTAATTTCGGGTGTAGCTAATTTAAAGTTTATGACAGGAAGTAATTTTGAGTATGAAGGTGAAAATCTTTATGTAACAAGATCTGGATATACAGGTGAAGATGGTTTTGAAATCTCAATTTCAAACACAAAAGTTGAAAAGCTTATCGATTTCTTAATTTCAAATAAAGTTAAACCGATAGGTTTAGGAGCTAGAGATACATTAAGATTAGAGGCAGGTCTTTGTTTATATGGTCATGATTTAAATGAAAAAATAAATCCAGTAGAGGCTAATTTAAAATGGGCAATAGCAAAAAAAAGAAAAGAAATTGGCGGCTTTAATGGATGGGAAAAAATAAAAAATTTATTAGCAAACGGAAGTGAAAAAATTAGAGTTGGTATAAAACCAGATGGAAAAGTTATAGCTAGAGAAAATACGAAAATCTTTTCGTCAGATAATAATGAAATAGGATTCGTTACAAGTGGTACTTTTGGCCCAAGTGTGAACGCTCCAGTTGCAATGGGATATGTTAAATCCGAATTTTCTGAAATAGGCACACCTATTCAGCTTGAAGTAAGAGGAAAAAAATATGGGGGTAAGATTTCTGAACTTCCATTTTATAAAAAAAGTTATGTTAAATAAGGGAACACAAATATGAGTGAAAAAAAATTTTCTAAAAAACACGAATGGGTCTCATTGGAAGGAGACGTTGCTACAGTAGGAATAACTAAGCATGCAACAGAAATGCTCGGTGACATTGTTTTTGTGGAGGTTCCTGATGCAGGAAAAGCCGTAGAAAAAGAAGGTCAAGCAGCTGTTGTAGAGTCTACTAAAGCTGCGAGTGATGTTTATTCTCCTATTTCTGGGGAAATTACTGAGGGAAATAAAGCCATTGCAGATGACCCCGGGAGCGTAAATACTGACCCTGAAGGTGTGAGCTGGTTTTTTAAGTTAAAGATAAAAGATAAAGGTGAGTATGACTCCCTAATGTCAAAAGATGAATATGATAAATTTTGTAAGGAGAACCCAAGTTAAATGATTGACGATAATTCAAAAGAATTTATTAAAAGACATATTGGTCCATCTGAAGAAGATCAGTCCAAAATGTTGCAATATGTTGGGTACAAATCATTAGAAGATTTAATGAGTAATACTGTGCCAGAAAAAATCTTATTAACAGATGATCTTAAAATCGATCAGCCAATGTCAGAAAACGATGCTTTGAAAAAATTAAAATCTATATCTAAAAAAAATAAAATCTTTAAAAATTTTATTGGAATGGGATATTACAATTCTATTACACCTAATGTAATTCTTAGAAATATTTTAGAAAATCCAGGATGGTACACATCTTATACACCTTATCAGCCTGAAGTGGCTCAAGGTCGTTTAGAAATGCTTTTAAATTTTCAACAATCGATAATTGACTTGACGGGCATGGATATAGCTAATGCTTCTTTATTGGATGAAGCAACAGCAACAGCAGAAGCAGTAGGCTTAAGCCAGAGATTAGATAAGACTAATTCAAAAAAAATATTTATTTCAAGCAATTGTAATCCTCAGACAATTGATCTCATAAAGACTAGAACAAATCCCTTTGGTTTAGAATTAATCATTGGTGACGAAAAAAAAGAACTTACAAAAATTAATGAAGATATTATTTGTGGAGTTTTATCTTACCCAGGAACTTTAGGTGAGATAAACGATCCAAGTGAAAGCATCAGTCAAATTCACAAAAAAAACGGTAAAGCTATTTTGGTTTGTGACTTATTGGCTTTAGCTAGATTAAAAACTCCAGCTGAACTTGGAGCCGACATTGCTGTCGGTAGTGCTCAAAGATTTGGTATCCCAATGGGTTATGGTGGGCCTCACGCAGCATTTTTTGCTACAAAAGAAGAATTTAAAAGATCAATGCCAGGAAGAATAATAGGCGTTTCTAAAGATAGACACGGAAAAAAAGCTTACAGGCTTTCTTTACAAACTAGGGAACAACACATTAGAAGAGATAAAGCAACAAGCAATATTTGTACTGCTCAAGCATTATTAGCTATTATTTCTGCTGCCTTTGCAATTTATCATGGACCTGAAGGATTACTTAAAATAGCGAATAGAACTTCTAAATTAGCTAAAATTTTTGCTGATAACATTAAATCAGGTGGTTACAAGATTTTATCAGATTATTTCTTCGATACCGTTACAATTAAGACAAATGAAAAAACAAATTCTATTTATGAAGCTGCATTAAAAGAGAATATAAATCTAAGAAAAGTTGATAAAGAGCACTTATCAGTTGCTTTTGACGAAGCAAAAAAACTTGATGATGTAAATTCATTGTTAAAACTATTTGGAGTTTCTAAAATTATAAAACAAGATATAAAGGTTGAACTAGATAATCTTCCAAAAAATCTTTTAAGAACTTCAAAATACTTAACTCATCCAGTTTTTAACAAATACCATTCTGAAACTGAGATGCTAAGATATTTAAAGAAACTAGAAGATTGTGATATTGCACTTAATAGATCAATGATTGCTTTAGGATCTTGCACAATGAAACTAAATGCAACAGCAGAATTAATTCCTATTACTTGGAAAGAGTTTTCACTTCCACATCCTTTTGTTCCTACAAATCAAATGCAGGGTTACAAGATTCTCTTTAATGATCTAATAAACGATCTGAAAGAAATTACTGGATATGACGCAGTTTCTTTACAGCCTAACTCTGGGGCTCAAGGAGAGTATGCAGGTTTAATGACTATAAGAAAATTCCATAAAAATAATAAACAAGAAAATCGTAACGTTTGTCTAATTCCAGACTCAGCTCATGGAACTAACCCAGCAAGTGCCCAAATGTGTGGGATGAAAGTGGTTGTAGTCAATTGTGACGAAGATGGAAACGTGGACATAGACGACCTTAAAAATAAAGCTGAAAAACACTCGAAAGATTTAGCTGCTTTAATGGTTACTTACCCCTCTACTCACGGAGTTTTTGAAGAAAAAATTATGGATATTTGTGAAGTAATTCACCAGCATGGCGGACAAGTTTATATGGACGGAGCAAATCTAAACGCACTTGTAGGTGTTGCAAAACCAGGGAAATTTGGACCAGATGTTTGTCATATTAATTTACATAAAACATTTTGTATACCTCACGGTGGAGGCGGACCAGGAATGGGCCCAATCGCTTGCGGCAAGCATTTAGCTGATTTTTTACCAACACATGAAATTATTAAAGAGGCAGGCCCAAAGAATGGAATGGGAGCTGTATCAGCCGCACCTTGGGGTAGTTCAAGCATTCTTCCAATATCCTGGATGTATATAAAGATGATGGGTGCTGAAGGATTGAAAAAAGCCTCACAAGTTTCAATTTTAAATGCAAATTATATTTCAAAAAAATTATCTAAAGATTACAAAGTTCTTTATACTGGTAAAAATGGAAATGTTGCACATGAATGCATAATTGATATCCGACCAATAAAAGCAAGTTCAGGAATCTCTGAGGAGGATTTAGCAAAAAGACTGATTGACTTTGGCTACCATGCTCCAACAATGTCATGGCCTGTTGCTGGTACAATTATGATTGAGCCGACTGAAAGTGAAAATTTGGAAGAGATTGATAAATTTTGTAATGCACTTATAAAAATTAAAAAAGAAATTAATTTAGTGGAGTCATCAAAGTTTGACAAAATTGATAATCCGCTGAAAAACGCACCTCATACTTATGTCGAATTAGCTTCTAGTGAGTGGAAGCATGCTTACTCAAGAGAGGAAGCGGCTTTTCCCACTGAGTATGTTAAAAACAATAAATATTGGGCACCGGTTGCTAGAGTGGATAACGTTTTTGGAGATAGAAATTTAGTATGTTCATGTCCTTCAATGGATGAATATAAAGATGAAGCTGCTTAATCTCTTTTAATGAAAATCGCTGTTATCGGCTCAGGTATCGCAGGATTATCTTCCGCATATTTTCTCTCAAAAAAATATAAAGTTGATCTATACGAAAAAGAAGATCACTTTGGAGGTCATTCTTTTACCTACGAGATAAAAGAAGATGATAAGATTGTTCCAGTAGATCTAGGCTTTATTGTTTTTAATGAGGTTACTTATCCAAATTTAGTAAATTTTTTTAATGAATTAAAAGTTCCCTATGAAAAAAGCGATATGTCATTTTCTGTATCAATTAAGAATAGTAATGTTGAATATAGCGGAAGTGGTTTAGGAGGTATTTTTGCTAATAAATTAAATCTTCTTGATTTAAAATTTTTATATATGATTAGAGAGATAATTTCATTTTATAAAACTGCTCCAAAATTACTTGAAAGTGAAATTAAAGAGGAGACTCTAGGAAATTTTCTTATTAAAAAAAAGTTATCAAAATACTTCATCGATTATCACTTAATTCCCATGGTTGCTGCTATCTGGTCGATGCCATTTAATAAGGCAAAGGAAATGCCATTAAAATTTTTTTTAAATTTTTTTACTAATCATGGTTTATTTAAATTTAAAAATAGACCGCAGTGGTACACAGTTTCAAATAGAAGTAGAGCTTATGTAAAAAAAGTAACAGATAAAATTAGTGGAGAAATTTTTAAAAATTATAAGGTGGATAAAATAATTAGAAGCGATGACAATATCAGGGTAATTATTGGCAATGAATATGTTGACTATGATCAAGTAGTTCTAGCTTCCCATGCGGACCAAAGCTTAAGAATGATAGAAAGACCAACGGAACAAGAAAAAAATATATTGGAAAAATTTAATTACGTGAAGAATGAGGCTTATTTACATACTGATAAGAGATTTATGCCTCACAAAAAAAGGGCCTGGTCTAGTTGGAATTCTGTTTCAGATGGAGAAAAGACATGCATCACCTATTGGTTAAATAAACTACAAAATTTAGATACATCTAAAGAATATTTTTTAACCTTAAACCCAATTTTTAAAATTAACGAAAATTCTGTTATAAAAAAAGTTGATTTTACACACCCATATTTGAATTCAAAAAATACCGCACTTCAAAAAGATCTAAGATTAATACAAGGAAAAAAAAGAACTTGGTTTTGTGGAAGTTATTTTGGTTACGGATTTCATGAAGATGGATTAAAATCATCTATAGATTTGATAAATAACTTTAAAATTTGATGAATTCCTGCATTTACAACGGTGAAGTAACCCATACCAGATTCAAACCTGTAAGACATTTTTTAAAATATAAAACTTTTTCATTTTTAATTGATTTAGATGAAATCAATCAATTAGACAGTTCAATAAATATCTTCTCTCATAATAAATTTAATATTTTTAGCTTTTACGATAAAGATCATGGAGAACGTGACGGAAGTGATTTAAAAAAATGGGTGCTACAAAACATTAGCAAGTTCAATATAAAAGCTGAAATAAATAAAGTTAAAATACTCTGTTATCCGAGAATTTTTGGCTATGTGTTCAACCCTTTAAGTATTTTTTACTGCTACGAGGATAAAAAATTGAAGGCAATTTTTTATGAAGTAAAAAATACTTTTAATGAGCAGCACACATATATTTTTAAAATTAAAGATAATGAAGAAATAGTTCAAAAATGTAGAAAAAAGTTTTACGTTTCACCATTTATGGATATGGAAACTTACTATAATTTTAGACTACTTAACCCCAGTGATAAACTCTCAGTATTTATAAAACAAACAGACTCGAAAGGAACAGTTTTAACAGCTACCCAAACAGGAGAAAGAAAAGAATTCGGCCCAAAACAACTCATGCTTAACTTTTTTAAGTATCCCTTGATGACAATTAAAATTATTAGTTCGATACATTTTGAAGCATTACTTTTATGGAAAAAAGGGGCAATATACAGAAAAAGAAATACTAAATTAAAAAATAATTTAAGTTATGAGGAATATTAATGAGTTTAATAAAAATTTCAGAAAGATTCGTCCTAAATAAATTAAAAAAAATCTCACAAGGAAATCTTAAGCTCATAAATTATGACGGAAAAGTTTTTCATTTTGGTGACTTAGAGAGTAAATTATCTTCAGATATTAAAATTAATAAACCTAATTTTTACCTAAATGTTATCATGGGTGGAAGCTCAGCTTTAGGTGAAGCTCACATGAAAAAAGATTTTTATTCCTCAAATTTAACAAATTTAATCGAACTTACAGCGAGAAATATTAATACAATCTATTCTTTTTCAGGAAGTTTAAAATTACAAAAAGTCAAAAATTTTCTAAAAAAAATATTTGCATCAAATACAAAATCTAAAAGTAAAAAATATATTTCAAAACACTATGATTTAGGGAATGAATTTTTTTCGTCGTGGCTTGATAAATCTCTTACTTATTCAAGCGCAGTCTATAAAAACGAGAAAGATGATTTAGAAATCGCTCAAAGAAATAAATTTCAAGAGCTTATAAATTTAATGAATATTAAAGATGGAAATAAGGTTTTAGAGATAGGGTGTGGATGGGGCGGATTTGCTGAATTTTTAGCTAAAAATTATGATGTGAGTGTAGACTGTATCACAATTTCTAAAAATCAATATGAGTTTACTAAAAAGAAGATTTTTAACTCAGGACTAAACAATAAAGTTAATGTTAAATTTTTAGATTACAGAGATCTCAAGGAAAAATATGATCACGTAGCTTCAATAGAAATGATAGAAGCTGTTGGTGAAAAATATATGGATCAATATTTTGGTACAATTAAAAATGTTCTTAATTATAGGGGAACTGCTGCAATTCAAGGCATCGTGATAAAAGATGACTTATTTGAAAGATATAGAGCAAATGAGGATTTTATTCAAAAATATATATTTCCAGGCGGGTTTTTACCCTCAATTCAATTTATGGAAAATCTAATTAAAAAAAATGACCTAAAACTAGAAAAAATTAATACATATTCCGACGACTATGCCAGAACTTTAGCTACTTGGAGAAAAAATTTTTTAAAAGCATGGGAAAAAATTAGCCCACTTGGCTTTGATGAATATTTCAAGCGTATGTGGGAATTCTACTTATCTTATTGTGAAGGCGGTTTTAAGTCTAGAAACATTAACTTGATTCAATTCTCTATGTCTAATAGATATTCGTCATGAAAAAATTTATAGTACTATTTTTACTAATTTTAACAACAGGATGTGTAAATAAAATGAAACCGACAGATTTTAAAGATCAAAAACCAAGACTAGTCATCGAAAATTATTTATCGGGTAATGTCAAAGCTTGGGGAGTATTACAAAACAGATCTGGAAAAGTTACAAGACAATTTAAAGCTGATTTAAACGGAAAATGGGACGGTTCTCAATTAATTTTAGACGAAGTTTTTGATTGGAATGATGGGGAAAGGCAAACCCGTCAATGGACTATTAAAAAAATTGATGAACATAACTATGAAGGAACAGCCTCTGATGTAGTTGGAACAGCTAAAGGATATTCATATGGTCCAGCTTTTAAATTTGAATATGTGTTGTTGGTGCCTGTCAAAGGTAAAAATATTAAAATTACTTTTGATGATTGGATTTTCATGCAGGATGAACGAGTTGCAATTAACAGAGCGACAATGACTAAATTTGGAATTAAAGTAGCAGAATTAACAGTAATGTTTATTAAAGATTAATATGTTTGAACTACCAAAATTAGATTACTCAAACTCAGCCTTAAGCCCTATTATGTCTGAACAAACCTTAGATTTACATCATGGTAAACATCATCAAACTTATATCAAAAATTTAAATAATCTCATTAAAAATACCGAATACGAAAAACTTTCTTTAGAGGAAATAATTAAAAAATCATCATCTGAGAATAATGCAGGTATATTTAATAATGCAAGTCAACATTGGAATCATAATCTATTTTGGAAATGTATGAAACCAAATGGAGGCGGCAAGATTCCGTCAAAACTTGAGAATAGAATTAAAAAAGATTTTGGAAGTTTTGAAAAATTTAAAGAGGAATTCATAAATTCTGGAATAAGTCAATTTGGATCTGGCTGGTGTTGGTTATCTATAAAAAATCAAAAATTAGTAGTAACTAAAACTCCTAATGCCGTAAATCCTATCATTCATGACATGAAACCTATATTAGGTTGTGATGTATGGGAGCACTCTTATTATTTAGACTATAAAAATAAAAGACCTGATTATTTAAAAAATTTCTTTGAAAAATTAATTAATTGGGAGTTCGTTGAGTCTTATCTATAATATTAATATAAAAGTTACTGAATCAAGCTTTATGCTCGTTTTGGATTAATATTAAATTCTTTATTTTACAAAGAATTTATTTATATTAATTTGTAATGAAATTTCTTATTTTAGACCTCTACACCAACAACAATTGGCGTCTAGTTAAAGATACAGCTGGTGGATACGGAACAGGCAATGATTTTGGTGACAGTATAATTTCTAAAAGTATTAATAAGTTTGTATCGAGAGCAATATCTATGCCTCCTATGTATTCGATGTATGTTTTCTCCGTTCTGAAAGAAAGGGGCTGTGATGTAATTTATTCGAGAAATATTGTTAAAGAAGAAGTAGAAAATGCAGATTACATAATTTTAACTTCCTCCATTATTTGTCATGAAACTGAAGTTGAGGCATTAAAAAAAATTACCTTAATGGGAAAAAAAATATTTTTGATCGGAATATTTGCAAACGTAGTAAAAGAAAACTATCAAAATAATCAAACTTATATCATACCAGGTGAACCAGAAGCCTTTTTTTCAAAAATCAATTTAAACAAAAAAACACTCAATAATTATTTTGATGAACAATCAAAGAAAAACATTTCAACAGAGAATTATTTAGTGGAAAATTTAGATAATCTTCCTCTCCCGGACTGGAAATATTACACTAATAAATATCCATTGAGGAATAATTTTTTAGACTTTAATTCTAAAATTGCTATTCCAATTACTGCAACAAGAGGATGTCCATATTCGTGTTTTAATTATTGCACTTATCCTTTGCAACAAGGGAGAAAAGTTAGATTTAGATCTGTTAAAAATGTAGTTAATGAAATGAAACATTGGATAAATACTTTAAAAACAAATAAGTTTATATTCCGAGACCCAGTTTTTTCAATTAATAGAAAATATACTGTAGATCTTTGTAAAGAGATAATTAATTCAAAAATAAAGATAAGCTATTTAATTGAGACACATTTGAAAAATTTAGATGATGAACTTATATCTCTTCTAAAAGAGTCTGGACTTAAATTAGTTTATGTTGGAATTGAGTCCTCAAACTCGAGTGTATTGAAAGATATTAATAGATTTACAGTTAATAATGATGATCAATATAAATTAATAAAAAAATTGGTAGATAATAATATTTACGTAAAATCCATGTTTATGTTTGGAAACCCTGAAGACAATGATGAAACTATAAAAAATACAATTGACTACTCTCTGAAACTACCTCACCAGCTTGTGCAATATAGTGTTTTTACTCCTTATCCAGGGACGCCAATTTATTCTTTGTATAAAGATAAAATAAATGAGAAAAAATTTGAGAAATTCAATCAATATAATTTAATATTCGATCACAAAAATTTGGACAACAATAAAATAATGAATTTGAAAAATTTTGCTTATAAAAAATTTTATCTAAGAGCGAAAAATGTTCCTATCATAATGAAATCTTTTTTAAGCTTAGTTATTTAATTTAACGATTCACAAATTTAGTTATTAAAAAATTATAAATTTTATTTGGTAAAATTCTAAAAAGCCAATACATAAATGCTATTTGTGGTGGAAAAATAATCTCAAATTTATTTTTATTTATGCCATCATAAATTTTATCAGCTGCATAGTCCACACTTCTAAGAAACGGCATTGGAAAATCATTTTTATCTGTTAACTGCGTTTTTATAAAACCCGGAGATATTAATGTTACTTTTACATCATATTTTTTGAAATCAAAAAAAATTCCTTGCGTAAAATTATTTAATGCTGCTTTTGATGGAGTATACCCTGTAGATTTCGGCAGACCTCTATATCCAACTGGTGATGAAACTATAGCTATGTGTCCCTTTTTTTTATTTTTAAAGTAATCTTCTACAGATTTTACACAATTAACTACACCAAAATAGTTTATTTCAAAAGTTTTTCTTATGTTTTCAATATTAATTTGTTTTTCCAACTGTCTTTCATAAATTCCTGAACTAAAGATGCATAAATCAACTTCATTAAAATCAGTTTTTATTTTATTAAAAACTTCAATTACTTTATCTTTATTGCTAACATCTAAGGGATACGAAAATATATTTTGATTTTTTGATAACTCATCTAAAATTTCAACTCTTCTGGCAGACACAGCAACTTTCCAGCCTTCTTTGGCAAATCGTAAAGCGACTGCTTTGCCTATTCCACTACTAGCGCCTGTAACCCATATTTTTTTCTGTTCTTCATTCATTATTCAGTTATATCTTAATTAATGCCTAAGAATAAATACTTATCTTTTATAATTTTAATCTTATTTACTTTCATTGCTCCAGCAATAGGTGGTTATGCTACATCTACTTTTAAAGAGCCATGGTATTCAGAAATTATCCTTCCTAGCTACAATCCACCTAGTTGGGTTTTTGCTCCTGTATGGTCAATACTTTATTTCATGATGTCATTAGCAATTTGGAGAGTTTGGGTTAAAGCAAATGATAAAAAGATAATAAAATTATATTTTTTTCATTTATTTTTTAATAGCACTTGGAGCATTGTTTTTTTCGGTTTTCATCAAATTGGATTGGCACTAATAAATTTAATTATAATAATAATATTTGTTTTAATTTTAATGAAGAAATATTACTTTAAAGACAAATTAAGTTTTTACTTAATGATACCTTATCTATCTTGGTCTAGTTATGCTTTAGTTTTAAATATTTCAATTTTTTTTCTAAATTAAAACCATTTTTTCGGATAAGGCCTACTTAAAATATATTTATTAATTAAAACAGATAAAAAAATTATTACAATACTTCCAACCAAAACAGGGAAAACAATATAACTAGTAGATACATCCGCAAACAAAGCAATTAAAGGGTTAGCTGCAGCTGGGGGATGAATAATTTTTAAATACATCATTAATGTGACTGTGCATCCAACTGACAATCCAAGGGTAATAAATGATATACCAAGAAATTCATTAAATAATATCCCTATAGTAATTCCTAAGAGGTGTCCAAAAAGTATGTTGGGAGGTTGAGCAAATTCGCTTTCATAAAAAACTAAAACTATCAAAGTTGTGGATCCAAAAGAGAAAATTAACCAAAATCCTGTGGATGTTTCAAAGCTTAAAAAAGATAATGTTCCTATTATTAATGAGGCGGCTATCCCAGCAATTAATGGATTAAAACTTTTAGGAATTTTCATATATATTTTTTTTAAAATTAAGTTATATACACATAATGAATTATAAAAAATCATTCAACTTTTTAAAAAAATTGCCTTCAAAATTAAACGCTTTTTATATAAAAAAATCTAAATTAAACGTAAAAGTTAAAAATAAATCAAAATCTAAAAAAAATTTTGATCCAGTCACAAATTTTGATAGAGCCTTTGAGAAGTATATTCGTACATTAATTAACAAAAAATTTCCAAAAGACTCAATAATTGGAGAGGAATTTAATGATAAATTTTCTAAAAACCATTTTAAATGGTCTATAGATCCTATAGATGGAACAAGAGCCTTTGTTATTGGAGCTCCTACATGGTCTAATTTAGTGAGCTTATCGTATTATGATAAATCTGTTTTAGGTTTAGCTAATTTTCCAGAACTAAATAAATTTTATATTAACGATAAAAAAAAATCTTATGTTTTCAAAAATAATAAAAGTTTTACATTAAAATCATCAAGAAATCATAATTTAAAAAAAATTAAAATTATTGGTAATTTTCATGGGACATTAAGTTATGAAAGACAAAAAAAAGTTATAAAGAAGTTTGGTTGGTCATTCAGATTAGCAGGATTTGATGCATTAAATTATTGCCTATTAGCTGAAGGGACAGTTGATGCAGTAATTGAAGCTAATCTAAAACCTTATGATATATTGCCATTAATACCAATTTTAAAAAATTCAGGAGCTGTAGTTACTAATTGGAAAAACGAAAGAGCAGAAAAAGGTGGGAATATTGTAGCTTCATCTAATAAAGCTTTACATATGAAAATTCTAAGATTACTAAAACCTTTTACTTAATATGATTAATTTATTTATTAACAGAGTTTTTAGAGCAATCAAAATAGACATAGAACTTTATGAGGAAGTTGAAAAGGACAAAAAAGCAACTTTTCAGGCTGGATTAGTTGTAGTTTTATCTAGTTTAGCTGCAGGGGTTGGTTCAATTCACTTAGGTGCATCAAATTTTTTAGCAGCTCCAGCATTGTCTTTATTAAGCTGGTATGTCTGGGCTTACGTAATTTATTTTGTGGGCGTAAAATTATTTAGAGATCCTAATACAAAAAGTAATCATGGCGAACTTTTAAGAACTATAGGATTTTCAAGTGCACCAGGTCTTATTAGAGTATTTGGTGTTACACCAGAATTGATGACAGTAACTTTTATAGGCTCAGCTTTTTGGATGCTCGCTTGTATGGTTGTTGCCGTAAAATCTGCACTAGATTATGAAAGTCTTTGGAAAGCTTTTGGAGTTGTTGTTGTTTCATGGTTGTTCCAAGCCTTTTTCTTATTTTTGGTAATTGTTTTATTTAAAGGATTTTAAAGAGGAAAAATAGTTTTAGCCAAATTACAGCTATTACAAATTTTGTAACTGTGCATAATTAGATTTTGCTTAACACTTTCATCTCCTTTTTTACACTCTTCACAAATATTATTTAGTTCAACATCTTGATTTATTACCCATGCTCTATGATAAAAATTGTCAATGTTTTTTTGAATTAATCCTTTAGCTACTTTCTCAGCCTCTTTTTTATTATAAGGACCGTGTTCAATTCTAGTTTGTTCGTCTAAAGTATTTATATCATTGGGATTTTTATGAATTCCCTCTATGACAATAAATCCATCGCGTTCCATAATTATTCATATATCATTTATATATGAAAAAAATTTTACTTTTTGTCACTGTATTCACTTTAAATTTTAATTTGTATGCAGAAGAAAAAAAGGCCTATTTTGCTGGCGGTTGTTTTTGGTGTATGGAAGAGTCATTTGATCAAATAGAGGGAGTAATTTCATCAATTTCTGGATATTCAGGAGGTCACTTAAAAAATCCTACTTATCAAGATGTTATTTATAAAGATACCGGCCATGTAGAGGCTATAGAAATTACATATGACTCGAAAGTTGTGAGCTATGAAAATCTCTTAAATATTTATTGGAGAAATATAGATCCTTTCGACTCAGAGGGCCAGTTTTGCGACAAAGGTAAGAGCTATAGATCAGTAATTTTTTTCCAGAATCAACTAGAAAAAGAATTTATTAATAAATCTTTTAAAAATTTGGAAAGTAAATTCAACAGAAAAATAGTCACTTTAGTTTGGAAATTCAAGAAATTCTATCCCGCAGAAGATTATCACCAAGATTATTATGAGAAAAATTTTATTCGTTACTTGATGTACAAAAATGGGTGTAAAAGAGAAGATACCTTGAGAAAAATATGGAATTGAAAAAAATAATTATAGCAATTTTTTTTCTAGGTTTTATTAATTCAGCAAATGCAGAAATGATAAAACCAGCCGAAAATTTATCTGCCTACGACGTAATAAAAATACAATTAGATGCTCTCAAAAATAATGATGACAAAGATAACGGCATTAAACAAACATGGATATTTGCTCATCCAGATAACAAAAAAATGACTGGGCCATACCCTAGATTTAGAATTATGCTTTATGATGTGCATTATAGAATTCTTTTAAACCATTTTTCACATAAAATAGATTTAATTACGAATACTGAAAATAAATTTGTTTATGGAGTAAAAGTGTTAAGCGATGAGAAGCAACAATTTTTTTATGAATGGCATGTGAGTAAAGGCAATGAGGAAAATTGTATAAATTGTTGGTTTACTACTGCAGTTTCAATGCCACTTGATCAAGGAAATTCAATTTGAAAAGACCTCCATTTGCCATACGATATTTAATTATTGGAGCAATTTTAGTTTTGCCACCAATACTAAGCACTCACTATGGAACAATATATTTAGGTAAACATAACGGAGTACTTTTGGGTTTTTGCGTAGGAATTGTTTGTGTATCGTTTGCATGCTGGAAACTTTTTATTGATGGGTGGAGGGATGACGAAGATTAATGAAATTCGAAATTTCAAGAGACGGAGCTTTAAAACAGCTCGATGCTTTTATAAACAGTGAATTAGCAAATTATAGTTTCAAAAGAAATTTTGATTTAGGGCCAAAAGACAAATCAAATGTATCTTGCTTATCACCTTACATCTCTCACAGATTAATAACTGAATATGAAGTTGCAAAGAAAGTTTTAGCAAAGTTTCCATATCAAAAAGTTGAAAAATACGTTCAAGAAATATTTTGGAGAGTTTATTGGAAAGGTTGGTTAGAACTTAGGCCTCAAGTTTGGACTGACTTTATAGAGGATTTAAAAGGATTAAAGGAAGACGACAATTATAAAAAAGCAATCAATGGTGAAACTCAAATTGAATGTTTTAATGATTGGGTAAAAGAGCTTAAAGAAAATAATTATTTACATAATCATACAAGAATGTGGTTTGCTAGTATTTGGATATTTACTTTAAATTTACCTTGGCAGAAAGGAGCAGAGTTTTTTATGAAACATTTATTTGATGGCGATGCTGCTTCTAACACACTGAGTTGGAGATGGGTTGCTGGACTTCAAACTAAAGGAAAGCACTACGTTGCTCAATCATGGAACATAAGCAAGTTTACTAATAATAAATACACGAATGTTAAATTAAATGAGAATGCTTTACCTATAACAGATAAAAGAGAATATAAATTAAATCCACTTAATTTTATTACAGAAGACAAGTCAAACGAAAATTTACTAGTTTTTGAGAGCGAATTAAATTTAGAAAATAAAAATTTAAAAAAATATAAAAATATTTACTTAGTTTTATTGAGTAATGATGCTCGAAGAATAAAGCTTGGACAAAAGGTACTAGACTATAAATCAGAAATAATTAATGACCAAAAAAAAAGATTTGAAGATTTACAAATCATAGATGAGTTAAAATTTCAAACACTTGCAGATGAAATTAACTCATTTGATATTATTCATCCATGCATTGGAGAGAATTTTTCTTTTTTAAATTCTATAAGAAAAAAGCGAAATTTAGAATTAAACTTCTTTTTGAGTGAGCAAGATAAATTTTCTTGGCAGTTTTCTAATAAAGGATATTTTAATTTTAAAAACAATATCCCTAAAATTCTAGCTAAATTTATTTAATTTAATTTATCTTTGCGATCTCGTCTCTCAAAGACTTGCTTAACAAACTATATCCTAAGTCATTCATATGTAATTGATCTTGATCATAAAACTTTTCATATCCAGCTTTTAACATTGGGTTACAAATATCAATGAATTTCCATTTTTCTAAATGATTTATTGTTTTTTTTATTTTATTATTTGTATTAGTTATCTCTTTTAAAAATTTTTTTCTAAAAGGACTTGGTTTTATTGAAATAAAAAAACATTTTGTATTCCTTAATTTTTCTGCAGCTTGAGTCGCAAATAATAAAAACTCTTGATTGATTTGATCAGAATTTAAACCTCTTCCGATATCGTTATCGCCTGCATAAAATAAAAGTATTTTTGGACTATAGTTTGAAAAAATTCTCTCAAAATATGTTCTACATGAAGATAAAGTTGAACCCCCAAAAGCAAGATTCAAAATATTTGTTCCACCGAGATCTTGTTCATAATTTTTCCACATACGAAAAGTAGAACTTCCAAATAATATTATTTCTTTCTGATTAATAGAACTGTTTATTGCGTTCAATTCAAGTTCTCTAACATCTAATTCAAATTCTTCCTCGATTGGACTCACAAGATTATAATTAGTACTTAAATTTGTTAAATCATGTGTATCAAGCTTTACTTTATTAGATAATTCGTGCGCCTCTTCAACATAGCTTTTAAAAGTTTTTCTATAATCAAGTAAAAAAGACTTAATTTCTTCTATATTTGCAGTGTCTTTTACAAAATTTGAAATTTTTATAGGTTGCTTAATAATTGCCGAGTAAACAGTCGAGGAAACTGGTTTGTCAAAGTTTGCTAAAGCTATAGGAACTAAATAAGGTTCAGGTTTCAACTGACTTGCCAAAGCAAACGCACCGGGTTTGAAGGGCCCAGGGGATGTTTCAGTAAAGTTATCTTCTGTTTCAGAGGTTCCCTCAGGAGCAATTACCAAAGGCTGGCCTTTATTAATTATATCTTGCGCATCTTTAAAAAATTTATCTTTTCTCTTTTTTTTTTCTTCATGAGTCTCATTTAGTAAATCTGACTCTTTAGTATGAACAAATATATAATCTAAATTTTCGTAAAAATTATGCCTCCAATACTCAGTATTCCTACTCGCACGAACTATTCTTCTTCCTCCATTACCGTATTTTGGATATAAAATTTTTGCACTTACAAAATGACTATCTATTGAAAAGGAATGCCCATTAGGTAACTTATTTTCATCATTAGCTGCGAGATGGTTGTAAAAAAAAATATTATTAGCTTTACTTGGAAGATTTTCCATTCCCTTTATAACGTAAGGCACATGATCAAATGCTTTAATAAAATTAGAAAGTGTTAATTTATCTAATGAGTCTTTACTTTTAACTTCTTTGAATTGTTCTACACGATTATAAATTATGTTTAATTCTCTAAAGAATCTTTGCTGCTTTTCAAAACTTTTAAGAGCATCTGACATCAAGTTTGCAATAGACTTTTCAATTTCATTACCAGTTACCATTAGATTGTAAATGATATCGAAAGCTAATTCATGAGAGTACCGATTTTCTAATAAGTGTGGAACACTATATATTTTTGAATTTACAGGAAGTTTGGAAAAATTATCTTGTATTAAAAATTTCAAGAGTTCTATTTCATTTTTAGCAGCGTATCTTGCCAGCCCCGTTGCACTCTGCTGATATCTTCCTAATTGCCAAATTTGTCTTTTGAGAAGCTTGATAGCTAGAACAGGATTATCTACTATTAAATTATTAATTACCTCATTAGATAGATGTAATATTCTTGTATCTCTAGTTACTTTAATTGAATATGGAAATTTAATTAATCTTTTGCCACAAGATAACGAAAACGCTACTCCTGGTCTTGCTATCGATCTATATTTTTTCTTAATCGAATTATCTATTCTACTATTAAATGAACCTTCAACTTTTCCAGATAGCAATATATTTAATCCACTGCTATCATTACCTTCTAGTGTTATGATTTCATCTGTAGAGTATAACTTTATCTCACCTAAATTCAGTAATTTTTTTACATCCTCCTCAAGTATGGAAGAAAAAAAAATTGTATCTTTTATTTTTTCATAATTACTCTCATTAATTCCAGAATTTGATCCCTTAGATATTTGATAATTATTTTGTTTATAAGCAATGTCAAGATTTCTAGTTGACCATAAAAGATTGGTAGAAAAAAATAATATATAAGATAAAAAAGTTGCAACAAAGTTTGGGTCAACGCTTTCAATTTCATCTAGGTAACTTAAATCAAAAGAATAATATTTAGTATTTTTATCAATCAATATTTCGGCCATAAATCTTCCTGGAGGATTTAATCCGGAAATACCTAAAGGTGAATTTTTTTTATTGATCTTAGCAAATGTAAGAGAATTTTTTTCAAAGTATTTATTAAATTTTACATTTCCATCTAAAAGAAAATAAATTTTTTTAGATATTTCATGTTGCTTTGCTAATATTGTTTTTTCCTTACTTTTTGAAAATTTAATAGCATTTTCTAAAATTTTTTTAGTTACTGGTTTACTCGATAAAGCAAAACCAGCATCTTTCATAACTGATCTGAATTGTTCGTAATTACTCATTACTTTAGAATACTAATTTTATGTCTTACTATTACTTTATTTTTTGCATATCTGACTTGAAGAGGATTTAGTTTTGTTTATTTACTTAATTTTGAGCACTTTTTTGAGCAATATTTAACCATCGGCCAATTTAATCTCCATTTTTTTCTCCAAGTAAAAGATTTATTACAAACTGGACAGTTTTTTTTAGGAAGATCGGTTTTTTTTATCACTTAAGGAGATGTTTATTTTTGATAAATAAAAAATAAGCTGCAATCTCATATAAAATATTTAATATAAAAAACAAAGGTTTAATCTTAAATATTTTATATAAAAGATTATATCTAGGAACATTTTTCCAAATTATTAAAAAAGACTCAGCTCCATCAATTACTTTGCCATCTTGAATAACATGCATTCTTCTTAAAAGTTCTTTGTATGATTTTGAGGTAACTCTCTGAGCTTCTTCATTATTAGTTACATCTACCCATTCTACGCTGTTATCACTATGTTTTTTATAGTGATTGATTTCGGCTCTACAAATATTACATGAATTATTAAAAAAAACTTTAACCATTAGTATTTTCTTTTATAAAATTATTGGCAGCTTTAAAAATTCTTGTTTTTCTCTCTTTATTCATTTTTTCAGAAACTCTAACCATCATTGCAAGACGAGGATTTTTTAAGAAGAATTTCTTATGTCTGTCTATAAACTTCCAATACAATCCATCCATTACATCACACCAAGGACCTTTTTTAAAATGCATCATTTTAAGAAAATAACTAGAGCCACAAATATAAGGTTTAGTTGCAAATATTCCACCATCACTAAATAATCCCATTCCATAAACATTTGGCGCCATTACCCAGTCAGATGAGTCTACAAACATTTCCATAAACCATTTGTACACTTGTTTAGGATTTATCTCGCAAAGATTCATTATGTTGGCCAATATCATTAGTCTCTCTATATGATGTGACCAGCCAAAGTTTTTAGCATTATTGATTGCATGATCTAACGGATCTAAACCAGTACTTCCATCATACCAGGATTTTTTCATTTTTCTTTTATGATTAAAAAAATTAGTGTTGTCCAATCGTTGATCATAGTTTTGGTAAATTCCTCTCATGAACTCTCTCCAACCTATAATTTGTCTTATGTAACCCTCTAAGGAATTTATAGGCACTTTATTTTCTATCTTTCTTAACTTCTCTATTATCTCTTCTGGAGCTACTAAACCTAAGTTTATAAGTGGACTTAGCGCGCTATGAAAAACAGTATTTGATTTGTCTGTTACCGCATCCTCGTAATCCCCAAAAAGCTTTATTCTCTCTTTCAAAAACTCATCCAACCATCTGTTTGCGTCTTTTCGTGTTGTTGGAAACCAAAACTTTTCAGTATTTCCTGGATGATCTTTAAAATTAGAATTTATAAATTTTTTGAGAGCAACAGTGTCTTTTGTCTCTTTTACCTTAGAAATTACAGGGACTTTAATAGTATTAGGAAGTTTTTTTCTATTATCTTCATCGAAACTCCACTTATTTCCTTTTGGAGTTCCATTTTTATTCATTAATAAATTCATTTTTGTTCTTACAATTTTATAAAAATTTGCCATGAAAGGCCGCTTGTTTTTAGAAAGGTAATCTTTGAACTCTTGTCTTTCCATTAAAAACATTGGAGACTTAATCTGATTAACTTTAAGTAAATTTTTTTTTCCTAAATTTAATATTCTTTTTTCAAAAAATTTATCCTCAATTTCAAAAAATGTAATTTCCTTTACCTTTTTTTCTTTAATAGTTCTTTCTAATTTTTTTTCATAAGATAATTTAAAATCCTTATTAACGTCTTTATAAATTAAATTAAAATTTTTAGATTTTAGCTCATCCTTAAACGATCTCATTGATGACAAAAATAAAAGTATTTTTAATTTATGATGTTTTTCAAAAGTACATAGTCCATAATCTTCTGCCATAAAAAAAGTATGGTCTTTATAGTCAGAGAGATATTTTGGGTTAAAAAGTTGATTTCCTAAAATTATAAAAAGCTTCATAAGTAACAAAATACATATTTTATTTAGATAATACACGCGTCATTATTTGCATGTAAATAACCTTTAATAATGATATTTTTAATTATGAAAAAAGTAATTTTAGGTGCAACTGGATCAATCGGATCCTCTTTGGCGAAGCAACTAGTTGATAGCGGTGAGCAAGTACATTTGGTTGGAAGAGATCAATCTAGCTTATCAGAATTAGCGAAAAATTTAAATGCATCTTTCACTGTTTGCGATGTGCTGGAAGAAAATTTCTCTGAGAAAATAGTTAATGATTTAAATGATGTACCGATAAATGGATTAGCTTTTTGTGTTGGTTCAATAGATTTAAAACCATTAAAGCTTACAAAAAAAAGTGATTTTATGCAGTCATTCAATCTAAACCTTATATCAGCTACTGAAATAATTAAATCATTAACAGACAATTTGAAAAAAAATAAAGGTTCAATCGTTTTATTTTCAACTGTAGCCGTTAAAAAGGGTTTTCCAAATCATGCGATTGTCTCGTCTGCTAAAGGAGCAATAGAGGGATTGACTTTAGCTTTAGCCGCTGAGTTTGCGCCGAATATTAGAGTAAACTGTATTGCACCAAGTTTAACAAATTCTAAAATTTCTAATTTTTTACTAAAAAATGAAAAAATAGCTGAAGGAATTGCAAAAATGCATCCCATGAAAAGGATAGGAGAGGGAGTAGACTCAGCATCTGTTGCAAAGTTTTTATTGAAAAATGAAAGTTCTTGGATAACTGGCCAAATATTAGGGGTAGATGGAGGACGATCATCTGTCGCATAACAAATATTTTGTAAATCTATAGATGTATCTTATGAAAAAAATTATTATTTTTTTAGCATCAATCCTAATAACTACAAGCCTCTATGCAGCTGGAAGTGATAGCAGCAGTAGCAGCAGTGGTAGTGACAGCAACGAGAATCTTGTTGAATCTGATTACAAACAAGCAGTGAACTTAATCAAAAGAGCTAGTAGAATGGAAAAAAAGAATAAGCAAGACAAAGCAAAAAAACTTTATTCACAAGCATTTAAAAAATTAGAAAAAGCTTATAAATCTGACAAAAAAAATCCAGACATTCTTAATTACATGGGTTTTACTACAAGAAAAACAGGAAATTTTGAGAGAGCTGAGAAATTTTATCTTGAGGGTTTAAGCATTAAGCCAAATCATAACGGAATTAATGAGTACCTTGGTGAACTCTATGTTCAAACAAATCAGATAGAAAAAGCTAACGAAAGATTAGAAGTTCTCAAAAATTGCAACTGTAAAGAGTACGGTGAGCTTGAGTTAATAATCAAAACTAGAGGTTCTAAAGTATACTAAGACAAGTCTACAGCAAACTTTTTTAATTTTTCAATTGGTATAAGCTCTAGTGTTTTAATATTAGTTTTTTTTAAAAAGACTGAACATGCTACATCTTCCTCTATTGCCCGAGCATACCAGGTAGCACATACACACCAACAATCCCCATCTTTTAAACCTGGAAATCCAAACTCTGGGTGAGGTGTAATTAAATCATTACCTACTTTTTTCGACCAAAGTAAAAATTTATCTGTGACTTTGGCACAAACAGTATGAAAACCTCTATCATTTTTATCAGTGTTGCAGCATCCATCTCTATACCAACCTGTTAATGGGTTATTAGAACATGGTTCTAAAGGCTCACCGAAAACATTTTTTTGAATTTCATTATTCATCTTGAAAAAACATTAGCAATTTTTTTATCTACTTCTAGATTAAATGAAAATGATCTTCTTTCTCCAATTGATTTAAATGGATATGCTGTATGCATCAAATAATGCGGAAAAAGAATTACATCTCCTTCTTTTGGCTGATGATTGTAAATACTATCACTTAAAAACATTTTATTTCCATTTATAAAATCAATTGTGCCGTCGATTTTTGATTTTTTATAGCCCTTTGAAACAAATTTTGGAATTTTTAAGTAACCCACACCAGATATGTGTCCATCGTGGAAATGTATTGGGTTATATTCATTATTAAATTGTCTTACTATCCAAAAATTTTTGATTAAAATTTTCTTTACTTTTTTTCCAATAGTTTTAAAAATATATTTTTTTACCTCATTATATATTACTTTTTCTAAATTTTTTTTTACAAAAGATTTCGGCAATTCAAATTCCTGTTTGACCTGTCCGACTAATTTTTTTGAATAATCCAGTTTTTTTAATAAACTCTTTTTATCTATAATTTGGTCAACTTCATTATTAATTTTTTTTATTAATTGTTTAGAAAATTTTAATTTAGCTATTTTTGGACCAAAAGGGCTTATTACTTTCATAATTAAAGCTTTGTTGGGTTGGGTTGACCTTTATAAACTTTTTCAGGATCAAATTTTTTTTCTTTTTCTTTAAATTCTAATTTAATTTCTTCAGAATTTTCAATTTTTCCTAAAGGTATTGATCTGTAAAAGCATGATTTATATCCTACATGGCAACTTGCTCCGTTTCCTATATCTACTGACATCCACAATGCATCCTGATCATCATCTATTCTTAAATCAATGACCTTTTGAACAAAACCACTAGTCTTTCCTTTGTGCCAAATATCTTTTCTAGATCTACTCCAATAATGAGCCTCTTTAGTTTCAATTGTTTTTTTTAGAGCTTCCTCATTCATGTAACCGTGCATTAATAATTCACCGGAGCCACTGTCAGAGGTGGTTACTGGAATAAGTCCATCTTTATCAAATTTAGGAGATAGAAATTTTCCCTCTTCTACCTCAAATACATTTTCTCTTTTTTTAAACATGAACGTAAAATAATGAAAAAAAGACAAAATAGCAATTTGCATTAATCAAAGATGTCCTATAAAACCTTCGAGCAATGAAATTAGTTAAAGACATCGATAAAAATTCCTTAAAAAAGTCAGAAGTTTCTGACAAGCAGGCTGAAGAGGCTTTTAAAACAATCTTAAAATGGATCGGGGAAGATCCAAATAGAGAGGGTTTAATTGAGACACCTAAAAGAGTTATTAAAGCTTTTAAAGAGTATTTTAAAGGGTACCATCAAGACGCTGAAGCAGACTTATCTAAAACTTTTGGTGACGTTGAGGGTTACGACGATATGGTTGTTGAAAAAAATATTACTCTTGAAAGTCATTGTGAACATCATATGGCACCAATTATTGGGGTTGCTCACGTTGCTTACATTCCAAACAAAAAAGTTGTGGGGTTAAGTAAATTAGCTAGAACAGTAGAAGTCTTTTCAAAAAGACTACAAACCCAAGAGAGACTTACAATGCAAGTTGCTAAAACTTTAATGAACGCACTTGACGCAAAAGGTGTTGCGGTAACTGTTGATGCAGCGCACCAATGTATGACAATGAGGGGTATCAAAAAAGAAAAAGCCACTACAGTAACCAACTATTTTTTAGGTTCTTTTAGAGAAGATTTAAGTATACAAAATAGGTACTTAAGATACATTGCAAAATAGATGTCAGAAAAATTTAAAGCTGTAGTAATAGATAATCAAAACGAAAAATTCACAAGAGAAATTAAAGAAATCGATATAAGTCATCTTAAAGATGGAAACGTATTAGTAAAAATTGATTACTCTAGCTTAAATTTTAAAGATGCGATGATTTTAAAAGACGGTGGGAGAATAGTAAGAAAATTTCCATTTGTTCCAGGAATTGATTTTTCAGGCACCGTAGTTGAAAGTCAAGAGGATAAATTTAAAAAAGACGATAAAGTAATTTTAACTGGTTTCAGAGTTGGAGAGGCTTACTTTGGTGGTTTCGCTCAGTATGCAAAAGTTGATGCTAATTTTTTAATAAAAATACCAAAAAGTTTAGATACCCATAAGTCTATGATGCTAGGCACTGCAGGTTTTACGGCTCTTCTATGTTCTTTTGCAGTTAAAGCCAAAGAGGAATTATTGTTAGGTGAAAAAGTAAAAGATGTTTTGGTAACTGGTGCTACAGGAGGAGTGGGAAGTATTGCCATAATGATCTTATCTAAAATGGGATATGATGTTCACGCCGTTACAGGAAAAAAAGATAAAAACGATTATCTAAAAGATTTAGGTGCAAAAAACATTATAGACAGAAAAGAGTTCGAGGGAGAAAGCAAGCTTCTTGAAAAAGGAGTTTGGGATGGAGTCGTTGATACTGTAGGAGGTGCTTCTCTTACAAAAATATTAGCTCAAACCAAACCAGGTGGTATTGTGGCGCTTCCAGGAAATGCAGGAGGAATAAAGATAAATACTAATTGTATGCCTTTTGTTATCAGAGGAGTAAAACTATGGGGCATCGACTCGTCTGGTTCCTCAATAAAACGAAGAGAGTTTGTCTGGGGCGAAGCAGCCAAATTGATTGATTTTTCTAAAGTTCAATCATTTACTAAAGAACTTTCGTTCACTGAACTTTTAGATGTTTATCCAAAGCTTCTAAAAGGCGAGTTATTTGGAAGAACTATAGTAAATCCAAATAAATAAACTATAATTATTAAATAATGGATTGGGATAAGTTAAAAATTTTTCACACCGTTGCAGAAGCATCGAGTTTCACTAAAGCATCTACTATTCTAAATTTAAGCCAATCAGCAATAAGTCGCCAAATTCAAGGTTTAGAGACCGATTTAAAGGTCCAATTATTCGAACGTCATGCGAGGGGATTGGTTCTTACTGAAAATGGCGAATATCTTTTTAAATCAGCTCATGAAATTATTTCAAAGCTTAAAGATGTTGAGTCGAATTTAAGTGGTCAAAAAGATAAGATAAACGGAAAATTAGTTGTTACTACTGTCGTAAGTTTCGGAACAACGTGGTTAACTCCTCGAATAAAAGAATTCATGGATCTTCATCCTGATATAGAAATAGAGCTAATTTTTAATGATGTAGAGCTTGACTTAGCAACACGTCAAGCTGATGTTGCAATTAGGATGAGAAGACCAAAACAATTAAATTTGATTCAAAAAAAATTTGTGGATTTTAATTATCATATTTATGGGTCAAATGAATATTTAGAGAAAAATGGGTATCCAAAAACTTTAAAAGATTTAGATAAACATAAATTTATAACTTATGGTAAGGGAGCTCCATCTCCTGTTTATAATCCCGATTGGGTTTTAAAAATAGGTGCAAAAGATGGAAAAAAAAGAAAATCTGTGATGAAAGTAAACAGTGTTTACGGGCTGTTATTAGCTGTTCAAAGTGGAGTTGGTTTAGCTGCGCTTCCAGATTATATTGCTCATAATATTAGTGGCATCACTAAAGTTTTACCAAACGAACCAGGTAAACCAACGGAAACTCATTTTGTATATCCAGCATCATTGAAAAATAATGCGAGACTTATAGCTTTTAGAAATTTTTTATTTAGCAAAGTAAACGAATGGAAATTTTAATCTCATTTATAATACCCTTTATAATACTACTTACAGTTGTAGTATTTATTCATGAATATGGCCACTATTACTATGCTAAGAAGTATGGAGTGGGTGTAACAGATTTTTCTATAGGATTTGGTAAAGAAATATTTGGTTTTAATGACAAATCTGGAACAAGATGGAAATTCTGCGCAATTCCTCTTGGCGGATATGTAAAATTTTTTGGCGATAGAAATGTTTTTAGTCAAGCAGAGCAAGAAGAATTGTTAAAAAAATACAGTAAAGAAGATCAAGAGAAATTATTTGTAGTCAAACCTTTATATCAAAGATCAATAATAGTAGCAGCAGGACCTTTTGCAAATTTTTTATTAGCAATATTTATTTTTGCATTCATCTATATGTTTGCCGGAAAAGATTTTACTCCTGCTCAAATACAAGAGGTTCAATTAGAAAGCCCTGCTGAAGAGGCAGGCATTAAATCAGGTGATATTATTCAATCTATAAATGGCAAAGATGTAAATAGCATTATGGAAGTTTCCGCTTTCATTAATTCCTCTTCATCAGAGATAATTGATATCAGCATATTAAGAAATGACAGTGAAATTAAATTTTCTGTAAAACCTGAGGTAATTGAAGGGGAGGACTCTTTAGGCAATAAAGCAAATAAAAAGATTATCGGCATAAAAATAGCACCTTTAAACGATGAAATTAATAGAGAAAGATTAGGCCCAGCAACTGCTTTGTTTTATGCTTTTAAAGAGACTTGGTTTGTAATTGATGCTTCATGGAATTTTATTATTTCAATGTTTAAAGGCACAGGAGACACCACTCAACTTGGTGGCCCAATAAAAATAGCTAAAATAACTGGTCAGGTTGCAAAAATGGGTTTCATAGCCTTTTTAAGCATTATGGCTTACATATCGATTAGCTTAGGATTTATTAATTTGTTGCCTATTCCTATGTTAGATGGAGGACACTTGATGTTTTATGCTTTTGAAAAGGTTTTAGGCAGACCTCTTACCCAAAAGACCCAGGAGGGATTTTTTCGAATCGGTCTTTTTTTACTACTTTCTTTAATGTTTTTTACAACATTTAATGATTTAAAAGATTTAGGCTTATTCTAAGCCATTTTTTCAATCAAAAAAGTCAATAAAATCAACGATTTTTGACCACACAATATATTGTGTTGATATTTACGTGAAACACCAAAAAAATGTTGATTTTATTGGATTTTTATAGAAATTACATAATAACTAAGGGGCAAAAATGAATAAAAAACAACTAGTAGCAAAAATATCGTCCACACTGGGTCAAAGTAAGGCTGACGCTGAAAGAACTTTTGACTCAATAACGACAATTATTTTAGATGCTTTAAAGAATGACGATACTGTAAAAATAGCCGGATTTGGTACTTATAAAGTAGCAAAAAGAAAAGCTAGGGTAGGAAGAAACCCACGAACAGGTGAGTCAATTCAAATTGCTGCATCTCAGAAAGTAAAGTTTTTACCTGCTAAAAGCTTAAAAGAGATGTTTAACAGATAAACGATTTATTTAGCCCTTATTTGATTTACTCAAATAAGGGCTAACTACCTGCAAAAACTGCATAGCTCAAATTAAGTTAAATCAATTCCTTTTCAATTTTTAAAATCCTATAAACCTCCTTTAACAAGGGAGTTATTATGAAAAAATACTTAGGATACTTTCTAGCAGGTACAGCCATTTATTTTGGCTTCGCTGGTTTAGGTTATGCCGAGACTACAGTGTCTGCGGAAGTACAATACATTTTTAATACCCTATTATTTTTAATGTCAGGTTTCTTGGTCATGTGGATGGCCGCAGGTTTCGCAATGTTAGAGTCAGGTTTGGTAACATCAAAATCTGTATCAGCAATCTGTGCAAAAAATATAGGTTTATACTCAATCGCCGGGGTAATGTTCTGGTTGGTTGGTTACAATTTAGCTTACGGTATCCCAGAAGGCGGATATATAGGTTCATTCACACCATGGAGTGATAATTCAGCATTAGAAACAGGATATTCTGATGGTTCTGATTGGTTCTTCCAAATGGTGTTTTGTGCAACCACAATGTCAATCGTATCTGGTACGTTAGCTGAGAGAATTAAGATCTGGCCATTTTTCTTATTTGCCGCAATTTTAACTGGATTTATATATCCAATTTCAATGGGTTGGCAGTGGGGTGGCGGATGGTTATCGGCTGCTGGATTTTCAGATTTTGCTGGTTCAACATTAGTACATGCTGCAGGTGGTGCCGCCGCTTTAGCAGGTGCAATAGTACTTGGAGCCAGAACTGGAAGATTTAGTTCTAGCGGTGGAGTCAAAGCTATGACACCATTTGCTGCATCATCTATTCCGTTAGCAACACTAGGAGTATTTATACTATGGTTAGGTTGGTTCGGATTTAATGGTGGATCTCAGTTAGCTTCTGGTACGTTAGAAGACGTTTCATCAGTAGCTACAATTTATATCAATACGAACTTAGCTGCAGGTGGTGGCGTATTAGCTGCCGCAACAGTATCAAGATTAATTGGTGGTAAAACTGACGTAGTAATGATGCTTAACGGCGCGATAGCTGGCTTAGTAGGTATTACGGCAGAACCATTAACACCAAGTCCGTTAGCTGCAATCTTTATTGGAGCAATAGCAGGAGTATTAATGTACTTCTCAGTAAAACTATTGTTTAAAATGAAAATTGACGACGTAGTTGGAGCCATCCCAGCACACTTAGTAGCTGGAGTATGGGGTACATTAGCAGTGCCATTAACAAACAGTGATGTTACTTTTGGAGCTCAATTCCTAGGAACAATCTCAGTAGTGGTATTCGTATTTATAGTCTCGTTTATTGTTTTCCAAATTATGAAAAATACAATTGGATTAAGAATAAGCAAAGAAGCTGAAAGACTAGGAACTGACAAAGCAGAAGTCGGTGTAATAGCTTACGGTATAAGAGACTAAAACAATTTAGCTTATCTCCTCCCTCGTTAGTTGGAGAAATATTAAGGCCCGGAGACCCCCTTCGGGCCTTTTTCAATTAGGAATGAATAATTCTGATGGGTATAATTTAAGGTTGTATTTCAGTCATAAAAATTAGTTCAATAATATAAATATTTTCTTTTTTTTTTTGATTTTTGATTAATTTTTAAATTTTTAAACATAGTGATATTTTTAATTTAAATCTGTCTAAGTTATAAATTTATTTTTCTAAAAAATTTATTAAATAATCGTTAAAGTTGTATTTACAAATCTATTGAAAAATATAGGTAATTTGATGTTTTTCTTTAATTCTCATTTTCCTTCCAAATCTTTTCCCAATCAACATTTGGCGATAAACCAAATATAGAATTTATATTTGTAAAATGAATGGCAAGTGAAGGTATTGGAGAAATACATAATTCTTTTTCATAAATTTGATGAAGAGGTTTTTCAAAAGGAGCATGTTCTTTTGTGCACATGCTTAGGTATTTCTCCCAATATTTTTCTATAATTTTCTTGCTGGTCAAGAAAGTACACAATGTTTCATTAACCTTCCTCCAATGATAATTTAGACCTAAAAAATTCTGCGTTAAATTTGCGTTAGTATATAAATACGGATAATCAGAGGGACATATTATTATTTCATTATTTATTTGAGAAGAAATTCTCTCGTAAGTTAATATCATTTCACCAATCGAGTCTTTTTGATGAAGATAATCATCTTCAACAAAATAAATTAAATCTTCACAATTTTTAGCTTCTAATAAAGATTGGTTAATATTAGCCATATTAGACATCTGATTTTCTGTAACTGGTTCTCCTCGCTCATTTAACTTTTCAATATAATTCTTGAATTTCGAAAGATCTAAATTGATAAGATCATATTTAGTTTGAAAATTTTTAAATATTTTATCAATTTTTTCTAAATTATCTTTTGATGAATTGTCGTCAATTATTTTGAAGTTTATTTTAATCTTTTTTAATTGTGGATTATGGTATGTAGAATTTAAAATAGACCTTATAGTTCTTGTAGTATACTCAATTTTTTCTTTCTCAAATAACCTTGACTTAGATTGAGTCAGCATATTTACGCTCGCACAAGTTCTAATGATAATATCTAAAGCTTTTACTTGTCTTGTAATTTTTATTTTACCCAGTGGAAGATTTATAGAGTTTTCTCCGATTAAACTTAAGTCGTCATTAATTCTTTTTCCAGCAGTAACAATTTCAAATGTATTTTGATCAATAATTTCAAAACCTAATTTCCTACAAATCTTAATAAATACCTTTTTTAAAAATCCAGTATTTTTTGTATTTTTGATATTTTTCATACTAGTAAAATATATATAATAGTTTAAATATTTGATCTATGAGTATTAAATCTTCACAAAAATTGGTTGAGGAGGCCAATGAAATCATTGAAACACTTAGTCCATCAGAAATAAAGAGTCTTATTGATAAAAATGAAATAACATTAATTGATGTCAGGGACATCAGGGAACTGTGGAGAGATGGCACAATTGAAAATTCAAAACACATTCCAAGAGGGATGTTAGAATTCTGGCTAGATCCTAATAGTAGCTATTATCAAGAAAATAAAATTAAAGACTCAAAAAAAATGGTTTTTTTCTGCGCTATGGGTTTTAGATCTGCGCTCGCTACTAAAGCACTAGTTGATATGGGCTTTAAAAATGTGGCTAATGCTCAAGGTGGATTTGATGCTTTAAAAAATGCTGGACTTAAAGTAGTTCAAAAAGAAAAAAAATAAATTACTTACTAGCTTCTTTTAAAACAAATTCAATTCTATCCTGTCCCCAAAATAATTTATTATTTGATACAAAAGTTGGAGCACCAAATATACCTTTTTCATAGGCCTCACTGGTTCTTTTTTTCAGCGACTCTTTTATAGATGAGGATGTCGCTCTTAAGGTAAAAGTTTTAGGATTGACATTTAAATTTTTTAGTACTTTTTGAATTATATTTTCATCGTTCATGTTTAAACCATCTTGCCAAATTGAGTCAAAAATATTGTCTATGTAATAACTTTTAAAGTTATCTTCTTCAGCTACAAATACACCACGCATTAGATTTAAGCTTCTTATGGGAAAGTATGAATTAAATTTGAATTTAATATTATTTTTTTCAGCAATTAGTTTACAATCTCTAATCATATGTTTTGCTTTTGCGGGTATAAATGCAGGAGCCTTTATTCCATGTAAGTTATGCAAACCACCCAAAAGAATAGGTTTATATCTTACTTTAATCGAGGCTTTTTGTTCAATTAACCTAATTTCTTTATGTGCTAAAAAAGAGTAAGGACTTACAAAGTCAAAATAAAAATCAAAAGGTTTAATCATTAAAGCTGATTTTTTTAGCAAAGAAAATCCTTAAAAACCAATAAATCACTATCCCCACTGGTCCAGAAAAATAAGTTAAAACTAGAGAGGGAATAGTAATAACTTTAGGAATAAAGTATCTTCTTGCATCTCTTACCATCCAAGCACCTGCAAACAAACTAATGGCAAGAAAGTGAAGCCAAAAAATTAATAACAAAATTTCATTTGAAAACATGGAGTATAAACCATCTAATCCCTTATAAAGCTCAAATCCATCAAAAATATTTTCCTCTAAATAAAGATTATAAGCTAAATACGCGTATGCTATGGCTAAAAGGAGAGGGACAATTATTGATTGAGCAAAAAAATTAGTTGTTGAATTATTTGGAAAAAAAATTAATAACAGCCAAAAAGGGATAACACCCCAGTTAGCAACTAAATAAATAGTTTCAGAATTAATATATGTTAATAGGTCATTTATCATAAAAAATAATATAGTATATTAAGTTTATGAATCCCACATCAAATAAAAGTGATTTTGAAGACTTAACTACTAATCTAAAAGATTTAGCGTATTCTTATCTTGAAAAATATAGTCCATCAAAACAGCAGCTTAAAGTCTACTTACTCAAGAAATACCTTACTAAGATAAAAGGCGGCAAATCTAAAAAAGAGGTTTCTTTAATCATCGATCAAATTGTAATGAATTTAGAAAAAAATAAATTACTTAGTGATGAAATGTATTCTGACTCTAAAGCTAGAATGTTTTTAAGAAGAGGTTACTCCTTGAATAAGATTAATCAGTCGCTTAGGAGTAAAGGAGTTGAAGAAAAATTTATAAAACAAAGTATTGAAAAGATTAAAGAAAATCAGATAGAACCTGATTTTGTTTCGGCATTAAAATTATGCAAAAGACGACGAATAGGACCTTTAAGACCTGAGAATAATCGTGAATTATTTTACAAAAAAGATATGGGTATTTTAGCCAGAGGAGGATTTAGCTTTGAGCTATCAAAAAGAGTTCTTGATCTTGACACAGAGGAATTTAAAAAATTAATCAGTATTATCTGATTTTCTTTTTTCTTCTTCTTCTAAAAGAATATCTAATTTACGTTTAAGAGCGTTTCTTACTAAAATAAAAAATAATATCCCAAAAAAAGTTACTGATGTAATTATTATTAAAATTGTTTTAATCATTTAAATTTTCTGATCTTTTTATTAATAAACTTGGATTTTTATAATCCTCTTTTCCATATAAAAATGGTTTGCCATCAAGCGTTTTAATAATTGCACCTGCATTTTGAGCGATAGCATGACCAGCTGCATAGTCCCACTCGTTAGCTCTTTCTCGCGCAGCATATATATCAAATTCGCCTGTCGCTATTACACAAAATTTATAAGAACTTGCCATTTTAACTATTGATGTCACCTTATGCTCTTTTAATTTATTTAAAATTACATCTGATGGTTTTATGACACTAGATAATGCCACAATTTCACCTTTAGGCTGTTGTTTCTCACACTTTATTTTCTTTGTATTTTTATCCTCAATTAAGTAACTATCGCCAGAACCATAAGAAAAAAAAAGCCTATTTTTTTTTGGCACACCCACTAACCCTAAAACTGGAACAGTATTTATAACTAAAGCTGCATTCAGTGTATATTCATCTTTACCAGCAATATATTCCTTTGTTCCATCTATTGGATCTATAAGCCAAAAAATCTTTGATTTATTTTTAATTTTTATATTCACAGTTTCTTCTGAAATAATTTGAATATTTGGAGTTAATTCAGAAATTTTTTTAGAAATTAAATCATTTACTCTTAAATCACCATTACTTACAGGAGACCTGTCCTCTTTTATATTAATTTTCAATCCTTCTTTAAAAAGTCTCACGGACTCTTCGCCAGCAAAATGAAAGGTTTCTACAAGACCCTCAGCTAACCTTTTAAGCTCTTCTTTATTCACCCTCAACTCTTTCTAATTTCACGTTTTCAATATTAATAACTTTTTTACCAAAATTTTCGAAATTCACTGTTACTTTATTACCTATAATTGATTGGACCTGACCTATTCCCCAATCTTTATTATCAGGGTTTTTAACATAATCACCTGGTTCAAAATCAATAAGCATTATGGAAAAAAAATAATAAATATATTATATACTTTTATGATGAATTCTCTAGGAATTAATAAACCTTGCAAAGAAACTAAAGTTGTTGTTGCGATGTCAGGAGGTGTTGACTCTTCCGTGGTTGCTGCGTTGATGAAAGAAGAAGGCTATAACGTTACAGGGATAACTCTTAAACTTTACGATGATGTAAAGCAGTCCAAAGAAGGAAGACAATGTTGTGCCGGCCAAGACATAATGGATGCTAAAAGAGTTTCTGAAAAAATAAGCATAAAACATGAAATTTTATATTATCAAAAAAAATTCAAATCTGAGGTTATTGACTCTTTTATAGATAGTTATGCTGCAGGTGAAACACCTATTCCATGCGTTCAATGTAATCAAACTGTTAAATTTAGAGATTTATTTAGATACGCAAGAGAATTAAAGGCTGATGCATTAGTTACTGGTCATTATGTTTCAAGAATTCAAAGAAATGGTCACGCTTCTATGTATCGAGCAAAAGATATTAATAGAGATCAAAGCTACTTTTTATTTAGCACCACCCAAGAACAACTTAATTTTTTAAGATTTCCTTTAGGAGAAATTGATAAATTAGAGACAAGATCTATAGCAAAAAAACTTAATTTAAACGTCGCGGACAAACCAGATAGCCAAGATATTTGTTTCGTTCCTAATGGTGACTATAGTTCTGTTATAAAAAAATTTCGTCCAGAGTCTTTCAAGACTGGAAAAATAATAGATATTAAAGGAAATCAGATTGGCGAGCATGAAGGTATAATTAATTACACAATTGGCCAAAGAAAAGGAATTAAAATTTCAAGCAGCAAACCTCTTTATGTCGTTAATATAAATGCTAAGGATAATACGGTTATAGTAGGAAATAAAGAAAACTTAGAAATCAAAGAAATACTTTTGAGAGAAATAAATATGTTAGCTTCAGAAAAAGAATTTGATGAAATAGTAAATGTTAAAGTGAGATCTACTGGAAAATTGCTAAAGGCAAAAATAAAATTCATAGATAATTATGCAAAGGTAGAAATTTTAGACAAGGAGACAGGAATTTCTCCAGGGCAAGCTTGCGTTTTTTACTCAAAAGATGATTTTGGGGATAAGGTTTTAGGTGGAGGCTGGATAGACAAGACTTTTAATAATTTTTTATCCACTTAATTAACAATCATTTTTAAAACACGCATTAAGTGATTACATATTTTGTCAGCTTATGTTTTAATGGACGTAATTAAGAGGCAACTCTTAACTGGCCATTTAGGGAAAAACCGAGAGGTTCAAGCTTAAAGGGCAGAAAGGTGGACCTAGTAGCGCTAGAATAGTCCATCGGGAGGCTTGGCGGTAGCGCCTAAAACGACGAGCCAAAACTACTAAATTTCTGGGCGAAAGCCTAGAAATTTATGTGGTTCTTCTCCAAAAAAATCTTGAAAGCAAATAAAATAAAATAACTCCAACAAAATAGTTCCATTCAAGCATATGTTTAAAATGTGTGTTACCTTTTGTTACTAATGTGGGTAAGCTTAAAAAAGCTACTAAAATTAAAATAGAAACTAACAAAATTTTAAAAATCAGAATTTTTTTATTAACAAACTCTTCTAATTTGTTTTTTAATTTATATAAATGATAAACTAAATATCCCTGAGCTATTAATTCAAAAACTATAAACAATAATAGCACTATTCTTCTAAATAATTTGTAAATTTGAATATCAAACTTTATTCCGAGAAAAACCGAATGAATACCTAAAAATACTGCTGACAGAATTCCAAAAGTTTTAAATTTAAAATTAATATTAGATGAATATAATTTGTTTATTAATTTGTTATTGTTATTCCAATAAAAGTACAAAAAAACTGACGTTAAAATCATAGATGGTTTAAAAACTAAATATTGAGGATAGGTTCTAGACGCTCTACTTATTGATAAGCTTCCATCCAGATAAGGAATAGAAAAACCAGATCTTCCGATTTGATCTACTGCAAAAATTGTATCTTCTAAAAAATCTGGGTTTTGAGAAATCAGCAAACATAAATTAATAGCAAATAATGGAATTAGAAATATCCATATACTCAATTTTCTAATTTGAGTTATTTCAGGCATAAACTATTTAGAGATTATTTTTTCTTGTTTCTTTTTCTCGCTCTTCTTTTTTTTGAGCCAATTTTTCTTCTTCCTCGATGCTTTTTCGGATACCCCATATTTTTGCCTCCTTTTTTATATCATAATTGGTTAAGTACTATATAAATGTCAGATATACTTATTTTATGAAAAAGTCTATAAGCACATTTTTAAAACATCCTACTAAAGATAATACTAATAGATCTGCCAATCCACCAGTTACTAGAGCATCTACAATCTTATTCAATTCTATGCAGGAAATGTATCAACATGAAAATAAAATTAAAAAACATAAGAAAGTATCTCATTACACTTATGGACGATATGGAAGCACTACAACAATTGAACTTGAAAATATTTTAAAAGAATTGGAGCAAGCTTATCACGTTTTTTTAACTGGCACAGGATTTGGCGGGATAGCTTTAGCATTAATGGCATTGTGCAGGCCAGGAGATGAAATTCTAGTTTCAGATAATGTTTATGGACCTACAAAAGAAATATCACAAGAATTGATGAAGCAATTCAATATTAATGCAAAGTTTTACAATCCTGTATCTTTCAAAGATTTAAAAGACAAAATTACAAAAAAAACAAAATTGATTTTAGTAGAAAATCCAGGAAGTAACACTTTTGAGTTTCAAGACCTTTCTAAAATCACTTCATTAGCAAAAAGAAAAAAAATTTACACTTTGTTAGATAACACTTGGGGAACCCCCCTTTATTTGAAACCTTTAAAAATTGGTTTTGACATGTCTTTTTGTTCAGCGACAAAATATTTTTCAGGACACTCAGATGCCATGGGAGGATCTTTAGCGGTTAATAAAAAAGTCTATGGTAAGATTATGTTTTTTTATAAACTTTCAGGATATCGTATGTCAGCTGATGAGGCCTACTTAATAATAAGAGGCTTAAGGACCTTAGATACAAGATTAAAGCAACATAGTGTGAATACAAAAATTATTATTAATTTCTTAAAAAAACAAAAAAAAATTAAGGAAATTCTTTATCCTTATAAACCCTCTAGTAAAAATTATAAGTTATGGAAAAAATATTATTCTGGTGCAACAGGTTTACTGTCAATTGTTATTAAAAGTAAAAAAAAATCTTCAGTTTTAAATTTTGTAAATTCTTTAGAGTTATTTGGGATAGGGTACAGTTGGGGTGGATTTGAAAGTTTAGCAATACTTCAAGAAATTAAGAGTACTAAAAAAGATGAATATTTGAAAGGACGTCATTTTAACCGCTTTAAAAAGGATGAATTTATTGTAAGACTACATATAGGTTTAGAGGATCCTAAAGATTTAATTAATGATTTAAGAAAAGGATTAAAAAAGATTAAATAATGAAAAAATTTTTTCCAAACAATACAGCATTATACGCTTTAATCGCCTCATGTTTTGTAGTTTGTGTAACTATGGGAGTTAGACAAACTTTTGGGCTATACTCCAGTGAGTTTGAAACAACAAGCGGAACTTCAAATACAGAATTTGGTCTTGCAATAGCTGTGCACGCAATTTTTTGGGGAATTTTCACACCTATATTTGGTAGAATTTCAGATAGGCTTGGAGGTTATGTTGTAATAGTACCCGCATTAATTTTTTATTCGATTGCAATGTTATTAATGGGAAATAATTATATCTCAGGCATGTGGCTACAAATTAACCTAGGTTTGTTTGTGGGTTTAGGTTTGGCTGGAGCAGCAGGCACGATACTCACACCAATGGTTTCCAAACATTTTCCAAATGAAAATAGAAGCAAAGCAGCTGGATATGTAACTGCCTGTGGTGGTTTAGGTATGTTTATATTTCCAATAATGGCAAGTATTTTTAAAAATATTTCAACTTGGCAAATGTCTTTTATAATTTTTTCAATAATATTATTTTTGATGTGTATTCCAGGCTTACTAGTCAAATTACCTGAGAATAAAATATCCCAGACTAATTCTAATATCGATAGTAGAAGTTTAGGGGAAGTTCTTAAAGAGTCCTTTGCTCATAAAGGATTTAGATTACTAGTTCTTGGTTTTTTTGTATGCGGATTTCAAATAACTTTAATCGCAACACATGTACCAAGATACGTTCAAGACAAGGGATTAGCAGACTGGACTGGAATGGCCATTTTAGCTTTAATAGGTTTTTTTAATATAATCGGTACCCTTATTATGGGTCACCTTGGCGATAAGTATAGTAAAAAAATTCTTCTGAGTGGTTTATATTTTTTAAGAGGAATTACTTTAATACTTTTTATATTTCTACCCGCTTCAAATTTATCAGCAATTCTTTTTGGAACTACTTTTGGATTGCTATGGTTAGCTACAGTTCCAGCTACAAACGGTATAGTTGCTCAGATTTTTGGAACCAAGAATCTCTCACTCCTTTTTGGAATTGTATTTTTAAATCATCAGTTTGGATCTTTCTTAGGAGCTTATCTAGGAGGGTATTTTTATGATCAATTTGGAAGTTTTGATTACGCATGGTATTTAGCGATAGTTTTATCTTTTATCGCAACTGCATTACATTTACCAATTGATGAAAGGCCATTAGCTACTGTGGATAAGACTATCTAAGGTTGTATTTTGAGTCCCTAAGTGAATCAAAAGTGAATCAAAACAAGAACATTTCCTTAATTCAACTTTTAATTGTGGATAATTTTTTTATTTATTCATGAATAAAATTTTTATAGGCTGTATCTAACAAAGGAGCAAAATGTTTTCTAAAGAGCTAGGAGTAAAATTAGACAAATACCACTTACTAAAACACCCATTTTACCAAATTTATTGGAACGAGGGAAAGTTAAATAGAGAGATTATCAAAGATTATGCTGAACAGTATTATCAACATGTGAAAGCTTTTCCTAGATATATAAGTGCTACACATTCTATTTGCGAGGATATAGAGAAAAGAAGAATTCTTTTGGAAAACTTACAAGACGAAGAAAATAAAGATGGAGATCATCCAAAACTTTGGAAGAATTTCGCAAAAGCCTTAGGCGCAGATGAAAAAGCAATCGAAAATGTTCAACTTGATTGGTTCACGAAAGATATGATTGAAAATTTTTTCGATCAAGCAAGAAAATCTTATGCTGAGGGATTAGCTTCTTTATATACTTATGAAAGGCAGATTCCAGAGATTGCTGAGACAAAAATTCAAGGTTTAAAAAAATTCTATGGAGTAAATTCTAAAGAAGGCTTAGAATTTTTTGAGGCTCATAAGTCTGCTGATGTGATCCATAGAGCAGAGTGTGAAAAGCTGCTTGATGGTTTATCGAAAGAGGAACAAAAAAAAGCTGAAACAGCGTCTCTTTTGACAGCAAGATATCTTTGGAATTTTTTGAGCGGCATGACTTCAAAACATAAGTTAAAAGCTGCTGCTTAATTAAACTGTTTATTGACAAACATTTTTTAGAGGAATACCTATTGTTTAGGTATGGAAATATATCTTCCTATTGTTCAAGTTAATATCGACGTCATTTTTATTTTATTTTTAAGTTTTGGTGTAGGAGTTTTATCTGGCCTTTTTGGAGTTGGAGGAGGATTTTTAATGACTCCCTTTTTAATTTTTTTAGGAATACCTCCTGTTTATGCAGTGCCTAATGAAATAAACAATATTTTAGCGACATCAGTTTCTGGATCACTTACTCATTGGTTTAAAAATACACTAGATTACAAAATGGGATTAATGATTATTATCGGAGGCTTAATTGGCACGATTTTAGGAGTTTCTGCTTTTACCTTTTTTAAAGAAACTGGAAAACTTAGTTTAATTATTTCTTTGTCCTATATGTACTTATTGGCAATTATTGGTACTCTCATGTTAATACAAGGAGCTAGCGAAATAGAAAGAGCTAGAAGAAAAATTATTTTAAAGCAAAAACTACATACTCATTATTGGATACATGGCCTACCATTTAAATTAAGATTTCCAAAATCAAGATTATATGAAAGTATTTTTACTCCGGTAATTCTTGGAATACTTGCCGGTTTTGTCGCTGCATTGATTGGAGTTGGAGGTGCTTTTTTGATGGTACCTGCAATGATTTATTTAATTGGAATGCCAATAAAATTAATTCCGGGGACCTCTCTGTTTGTTACAGTATTTATAAGTGCAATCGTTACTGTTTTGCATGCTTTCAATTACGGATCGATAGATTTAATTCTTGTGATTATTTTAATTGTTGGATCTATTATAGGTGTTCAAGTCGGTCAAAAAGTAGGTCAGTATCTTGATAGCTCTCATTTAAAAACTTTATTTGCCATGTTGTTATGTTGTGTTGCAATAGCAATTGCTTATGATACTTTTTTTTATGAAGGTGTACGTCAAGTTAAACAAGCAGAGATTGTTAATTTAGAAAATATAAATTCTTTTTCAAAATTTATAATAATGCTCTCAGATCAAAGTCCTTTACTATACGGTTCACTCGCAATAATAATTGCTATAGTTTTAGGAATTACAGGCGCAACATTACGACAATTATTAAGTAGATATAAAGATAAAATTTTAATAAAAAAACCTAAACTAAAAAATTGATCTAATTAATCCAAAGATAGATACTATAATTAAAAAATATAACACATATTTTTTGTAACTTTCTTTTGAACTTCCCTTAAATAATTTTGTACCCAAGGAAACACCTAAAGGCACTATAAATATTAACGGTAACGTTCTATAAATTACCTTAAAATTTAAAATATCATTGAAATAAGATAAAATTATTGCATATAAATCAGTGAAGAAAAATAGTGCAGCTAATGAGGCTCTAATTACAGCAGGTTCAGCAGCGATAATCAAAAGATAAAGTGCAATAGGTAAACCTGCTAAAGTTCCAAAACCATTCACTGTTCCTGCAATTGATCCAACAAAAAATTTAGAAAGGTTATGATTTATTTTTTTATTTTTGTATCCCTTTAACAACAAAAAAGCAAAAATCATTACGGTTAAAGAAATAATCAAATGCATAATATTTGTTTCCAAAATAGATAATAATTTTACACCGATAGGAGTTCCAATCGTTACACCAAGTAATAAAAAAACAACAAATCTCCAATTAATCTTATTCCAAATGCTTGGTATCATAAAAAAACTGGCTATTATTTCTAACGTTAGAATAATTGGCACTATTTCCTTTGGTGGAAGGATAAATGAAAGTAAAGATACACTAGATGCTGAAAAACCAAAGCCACTAAAACCCCTTACAAATGAGGCTAAAAGAATCACAATACAAAAAAATAGAAAATTTGATGCACTGAGATTTATAGTTTCCAAAAACTCCATACAAAAAGCATATCTTAATCTTATTATACTTTACATAAAACTAATTAAAGTGATATTAAGCATAAAGTTAATAGGTAATTTACAAATTATGCACAACAAATCATCAAACAGAAGTTTTGGAATTCTTTTTTTTATTGTTTTTTTAGCAATAGGATTATGGCCTTTAACTTCAAACAATGAGATAAATTTATACTTAATAATCATTTCAATTATTTTTTTAATTTTAGGAATTTTAAACTCAAAAATTTTGACACCTTTAAATACTCTTTGGATTAAATTCGGGGAATTGCTTGGGAAAATTATCGCACCAATAGTCATGGGTGTAGTTTATTTTATAATTTTAACACCTATAAGTCTTTTAGTAAGAATATTCGGGAAAGATTTATTGGGCCTAAAGTACTCAAAAAATTTAAATTCATACTGGATAAAAAGAAAAAAAAAAATTGGAACTATGGATAAGCAGTTTTAAATGATTGATTTTTTAAAAGAATTCTGGGAATTTTTAAAAGAGAGGAAAAAATATTGGTTGCTACCAATTATAATTGTTTTAGCTTTGTTTGGAGCCTTAATTGTTTTAAGCCAAGGTTCTGCCGTAGCTCCATTTATTTATACTATATTTTAGGTGACATCTATTTTAGGTATATCAGCTTTTTATCATGATAGTGCAGCAGCACTAATAAAAGATGGTGAAATAATAGCTGCTGCCCAAGAAGAGAGATTTACAAGAATAAAACACGATCCAAGCTATCCCGCCAATGCCGTCACTTATGTTTTAAAGGAGTCTAATTTAAAACTAAGCGAAGTAAATCATATTGTTTTTTTTGAGAAGCCTTTTTTAAAATTCGAAAGATTGCTTGAAACTTACATGGCTTTTGCACCAAAAGGATTTAAATCCTTTAGTCTCTCAATGCCTATTTGGTTAAGAGAAAAATTATTTCAAAAAAAATTTTTATTTGAAAAATTAAAAAGCCAGGATAAAAATTTTAATGATATTAAAAAAATAAAATTTTCTGAACATCATTACAGCCATGCTGCAAGTGCCTTTTATCCCTCTCCATTTAAAGAAGCAATAATTTTAACCTTAGATGGAGTAGGTGAATGGGCGACTACGACTGTTGCTATTGGTAAAGAAAACAAACTTGAAATGATAAAAGAAATTCATTTTCCTCATTCTATCGGTCTTCTTTACTCTGCTTTTACTTATTATACCGGATTTAAAGTAAACAGTGGTGAATACAAAGTTATGGGTTTAGCTCCTTATGGAAAGCCAAAATATAAAGATAAAATCTTAAAAAACTTATTAGATTTAAAAGATGATGGATCTTTTAAATTAAATATGAAGTATTTTAATTATGCTACTGGCCTTACAATGACAAATAAAAAATTTTCTGATTTATTTGGGCAACCAGTAAGAAATCCAAAAAAGGATTTACTTACAGATTTCCATATGGATATGGCATCGTCTATTCAAGCAGTGACTGAAGAAATTGTTATTAAATTAGTCAAAGATTTGCAAAATAAATTTAAGATAAAAAACTTATGTTTAGCTGGAGGCGTTGCTTTAAACTGTGTAGCTAATGGAAAGATCTTAAAAGAGAAAATATTTGAAAACTTATGGATACAACCAGCAGCTGGGGATGCTGGAGGGTCTTTGGGTGCTGCTTTAGCTTATTGGTATCACGAGTTGAACATGCCAAGAGATCAATATTATGATCGTATGAGAGGAGCTTATCTTGGACCAAAATTTAATGACCAAGATATTGAACAGCAATTAAATAGCCTCAATGCAAAATTTAGCAAAAAAACTGCGGATGAAATTTCAAAAGAGGTGGCAAAAGAGCTATCCAATAATAAAACCGTAGGATGGTTTCAAGGTAGAATGGAATTTGGGCCAAGAGCTCTTGGAGGGAGATCTATTTTAGCCGACCCTAGATCAGAAAAAATGCAAAAAGAACTTAACTTGAAGATAAAATTTAGAGAAAGTTTTCGTCCTTTCGCTCCATCGATATTAAGAGAGGATTTAAAAGATTGGTTTGATTTAGATTGTGATAGTCCATATATGCTTTTAGTTTCAGATGTAAAAAAGGAAAAACAAATTTCAATGTCAGAGAAAGACAAAAAACTTTTTGGAATTGAAAAATTGAATATCAAAAGATCATCAATACCAGCAATAACTCATGTTGATTATTCAGCTAGAATACAAACTGTGCATGAGGACACAAATAAGAAATATTATGATTTATTGAAAGAATTTAAAAAAATTACAGATTGTCCTGTATTAGTTAATACTTCTTTCAATGTACGTGGTGAACCTATAGTTAACTCAATATCAGATGCATTTAATTGTTTTATGGGAACAAATTTAGATATTTTAGTAATTGAAAATTTTGTTCTTTATAAAAATGATCAAGATAAGTCTATAATAAAAGATTATAAAGACAAGTTTGAGCTCGATTAAAAATGCAAAGAAAAAATTTCTTAAAGATAGTTTTTTTTAATTTTTTATTGCTATTTATTGGAATTGTTTTAATTGAAACATTTTTTGGAAGTTGGTTTAAAAAAAATAATTTTTCATCTTTAATTGTTAAAAAAAATATTACCAAAGTCTGGAAACCTTCACACTATAAAAGTGATCATAAGGCGATGTACAAGAAAGATTCGAATGGATTTCGTGGAGATTATGATGACATTAAACATATAAAGATAATTACAGTTGGAGGCAGTACTACTGATGAACGATGGATTGATGAGAAGCTCACTTGGTCAAATATTCTTCAAGAAAAACTAAGCAATCATCTAAATGATAAATTTTTTAAAGTTGCTAACGCTGGTGTTGATGGACAGTCGTCAAAAGGTCACGTCAAAAATTTTTCTTTATGGTTTGATAAAATTAATAATTTAAAACCAAAATATGTTATTTTTTATCTTGGGATTAATGATGCAATTTTATTATTAGTTGAATTAGAGAAACATCCTAAGTTTAAGAAAACTTTTAGCATCGCAGATAATTTAGTAGAGGAACATTCGTATGATAAAGTTATAAGCTATGTCAAAAATAACAGCGCACTTTACAATCTTTATAAAATAATTACTGGAAATATAATTGCTAGAAATTATGGGTTAATTCATGGCACTGATACATGGGAAAGCACATATGAAAAAAAGGATATTGAGTTAAATACAAACAACCTACAGATAAAATCTTTTTTAAGTGAATACTATTCTAGACTAATTCAATTAAAACAATATTCCAAAGATCAATTTCAAGCTGAAGCAATTTTTATTACGCAAAGAGTTCCCAAAAACCATTACTTAGAAACTGCTTTATCAATTATAAATAAACAAACAAAACAATTTTGTGTAAATGAAAATGCAAATTGTTTTAAACTTGATGAAAATTTAATTTTAGAAATAAACGTGGATTTATACGATGCATTTCATACCAGGCCTACAGGAAATAAGAAAATTTCAGATTATATTTTTAGTGAAATAATTAAGAAATTATAAGTAAGGTTTATTTAATTTTTAAGGATAGTTAGAGGGTCTAATTTAACATCAAACCAATTTAATCTTATATCTAAATGAGGCCCTGTAGCTCTACCACTTTGACCAAGAGTTCCAACTATTTCCCCTTTTTTAATTTGTTGTCCTTTTTTAACATAAATATCTTTCATGTGCATATATAGGGTACTAATACCATGTCCGTGATCAAATATTATTGTCCCTCCAGTAAAGTACATGTCATTTTCAGATAGAGTTACTTTGCCGTCCATCATTGCTTTTACTGGAGTTCCTTCTGGCGCATGAAAATCTATTCCATAATGAGGTCTTCTAGGTTTACCGTTAAGTATTCTTTGGCTGCCATATACACCTGTAATAATGTATTTATCGATTGGATATATGAATTCATTTCTAAAAAAATCAATGTCGCTATCAATTTTCCTAGCTTTTCCAATTAAAAAATTGTCTTTCTTAATTTTCTCATAAACCTCGGGTGGCGGGGTTACTTGTTTTGGAGGTAAGCCATCAATTCTTTGAATCATATAATCTCTTCTTAAAACTTTTTTTTCTAATTCTTTTATTTCTTTATTAATAATAATCTTGACTAAAACATTATTTTTTCTATCTCTGTCTAACCCAAATGCAAAAAAACCGTCTTTTGAAACTCTTATTTGTTTATTATCAATAAAAACTTTAGCTTCCGGTTTGGTTTTTCCTAAAATAAATGAACCTTGTTCGAATTTACCTTTAAATTCTAAGGAAAAAGAATTGCTTATACTTAAACAAAATAAAAAAATTATATTAAAAAGGTATCTCACGCTCGATCATTTTTAAAACATTTTTATGTCCGCTTTTAGATAAATGCATTGGATCATATTTATAAAATAGTTTTTTTGGATTTTTAAACTTGCAAAATTCTTCATAAAAATCAACAAAATTTACTTTAACTTTCGAAATTTCTTTTTTAACTTTTTGTTGAGGCAAATGTTCAATATTATTTTTGCAATCTCTAGTCTGAAATTCATATGGTAAAATAATCATATATAACTCAGCATCTCTTTCTTTTGAAAATTTTTTAAGTTTTTTTAAGAAGACCGCTAAATGATCTATCTCGTTTTCTTTATAGAAAATATCTATATTGGCATACCATCTTTTAGATGGATCTGTTAATATACCTTTTAGGAACATAAAAATATAAGATTTATTTCTCAAATAAAAATTAATATCTCTAAAAAACTTATTTCTTATAATTTTTTGGACAAAACCTAATTCTTCCAACAACTTTTCCTGATTTCTATTATTCCAATGAACAATTGTTTTATCTCTCAATACATCATTTAAGGTAAAAACATATATTACTTTTTCAACTTTACTAAATTTAGATAAACTATCTAAATTTTCTTCATGATGTAATAAATCATGACCTGGAACAGCAGTATTATAAAAATTATAAGAATCATACTTTTTTCTCAAAAGTCCTACAAAAGTATTTTCCTCTTTAACCCCATTTCCAAAAGTGACACTGTCTCCAATAATAATAATATTTTTGTCTTTATCGTATTTAAATTTAAATGAAGGCACTCTGGTTTGATTTTCATCAATATAAACTTTTTTTGAAAAAACTAGACCAGAAGAATTTGGGGTCAGTGAATGAATTCCATCTTTAAATGTTAAAATATTAGAGTCGCTACCCATAAGTTGAGATAATTTAAAAGTTCGCAAGATTACCTCACCAGCCAAAATAAAAAAAATAATAATAATAAGATTAAAAAAAATAATTTTTTTTATCATTTAAATCAAAATTTTTATATCAGTATAAATTAAATCAATAGCAACAGCTAAAATTGCAATCAACCCTAACCAAGCAATCCATTTATATTTTTTTATCCAACTAGAGATCAAATTAGCAGCAACCGCCATTAGAACGATTGAAAGAATTAATCCAAAGATCAAAAGATGATAATGGTTTCCAGCGGCACCAGCAACCCCAAGCACATTATCCAAACTCATAGTAAAGTCTGCTAATAAAATTGTCCAAATAGCATTATAAAAACTTTTTTTTTTCGCCTGAAATTTTGGAGCATTATTTTTTTCATCTATCACATCTCTATAAAGTTTATAAACAACATATAATAATAAAATTCCCCCTATAAATCTTAAACCGTTTATTTGAAGCAAATATGCAGTGAAAAGTGTTAAAACTATTCTAAGAACGACAGCTCCAGAAATCCCCCAAAAAATAATCTTTTTCCTATTTTCAGCAGGAAATTTTGAGGCAACCATCCCAATAATAATTGCATTATCACCGGCTAAAACTAAATCAATTAAAATGATTTCAATAAATATAATCAGTTGCTCTGTCATAATGAAATTTATATTCTATAAATGATGAACTATAAAAATATTAAAGTAGAAAAGCGAGAAAATTACGCAATTATTGAAATTGCTAACAATAAAAATAATAGTTTAGATCAAAAAACTTTAAATGAAATCGCTGATGCAACCAAGGATTTGAACAAATTAAAAGAAATTAGATGTATTGGTTTAATTGGAGGTCCAAAGTTCTTTTCACCTGGCGCTGATATCAAAGAGTTAGAAAAACTTGACTCCAAAAAAGCAAAAAAACAAAAACTTTTTTCCAAAGTTGACGATTTGCAAAAAATCAATATTCCAATTATTTCATTTGTTGAGGGTTATGCTTTAGGCGGAGGCTTTGAATTAGCCCTATCAAGCGATATAATTATTGCGAGTTCTGAAGCAAAATTTGGATTACCTGAAATTAATTTAGGATTAATTCCTGGAATTGGCGGCACACAAAAAACAAAAAAATTTACTTCAAATCAAAATATAAAATATTTAGCAATGTCAGGAGAAATTATTGATGCTGTAACGGCAATGAAGTATGGAATTGTTTCACAAATTATTCCTAAAGAAAATTTTAAAGAGTTCATAATAAATTTTTTAAATAAAATTTCATCTAAGCCAAAAAAGTCACTTCAAATTATTAAACATTTAGTCAATTCAGAGGAAAATTTAAAAAAATCACTTAAAAAAGAAAGACAAGAATTTTATAAATTGCTTGATAGTGAAAATAAAAAAATTGGAATAAAAAGTTTTCTTAATAAAACAAAGCCTAATTGGAAATAAATCATCTTCAAGTTGTAGACAATTTGCATACCTGTAATTAAATTTTAACATAGTTAAACTATACTTAATTTAATTAAGATTTGATTATGAAATTTAAATTTATTTTAATTGCAACTCTATTATTTATGGGCTCAGCGATAGCTGCAGGACATATAACTAAAGCACAAAAGGAAAAAACAATAGAGTGTTTAGGTCACTACAGTGCGACAGCTGTTTTACCAGCTGATACTATAGAGGTTAAAAATATGGAATTAGCTTTGGCCTCAGTAAAAGTTATAAGAGAATACCTCGCTTCCGAAGGTGTTAAAGACGATGAGATGAATAAAGGTATGAATTCCTACGTAGACAAAGTTTATGGGAAGCCTTTTGACAAAGCTAAAAATGGTGAGTGTAATAAATTTATTCATAAGCAAATTAAAGGTTCAGAAGAAAAAATCGAAAAATTATCTAGAACGATTTATGCAGGCTAAAAATGAGTGGATATGTTATAGCTAACATAGATGTAAAAAATCCTGAAGCTTATAAAGAATATGTTGGAAAAGTCTTACCCACAGTCCAAAAATTTGGAGGAGAATACCTTGTACGTGCTGGGCAGTACAGAGTAATCGATGGTGAGTGGAAATATCCTAGAACTGTAGTAATTAAATTTCCAACTTATGAAAAAGCTTTAGAGTGGTATGACTCTGAGGAATATAAACCAGTTAAACCAATTAGATTAGCAAACTCAGTAGCTAATGGGATTATAATAAAAGGAGTTTAAATAAAAGGAGAAAAAATGGAAAAAGAAATGTTAGTACATCTTAAATTTAAAGAAGGCAAATTAGAAACCTTCATGGGTTGGATGCAATCAGATGAAGGTATGAGCGTTAGAAAAAGCGTTGCCTACCCAGAAAAAACTGTTGGGGCAATGATACCAGATAAAAGCGGCATGCTATTTAAAGTTAATGTTCATAACGAAGCAGGAATGAAAGAGTTTGTAACTGGAAATAACTCCACAGCTAAAGCAATTTATGCTGAGTGTGTAGAAAGCGCTCAATTATATGAACTTTCAAAAATAAACCTATAGGAGAAAAAATGAAAAACTACATGGTAACACACACTTTCAAATCTGCTGAAATGAAAGCTAAATTTACAGAAACAGTAGCTTCTATGAAAATGGAAGATATTGTTAAAAGTATGAAAAGTGACAATGCTGCTTGTCAAATGACTTGGAATACTCCGGGCGATACAATGGAAATGTTTTGCTGGTGGAAGGGAAAAGATGAGCAAGCAATTATTAATCAACTAGGTCAAATGAACGATTTTTTCACTCCTCATAAGTTTGTTGAGTGCACAGATCAAGTCATGGACTATAACGCATAGGATACTTATGATCGATAAATTTGGAAACGCATTTTATTTAATAATTTACTTAGCACATTTTATTATAGTTGGTACCTACGCTTACCAATTAGTCTTTGATACTAAAAAATTTCTAAAGGGTAGAGGAGTTGATAAAACTGCTACCTTGATTACGAGATTTGCAGGCTCATTCATGATCGCAACTGTTTTAATGGCAATATATATTGCCTTTATTAGATCAGGCGGTGTAGAGGCTACTTGGGCCTTTTTTAACTTAGTTTTTATAATGAATGTTTCAATTTTATTTACAAATTTTTATACATTGAAAATTGATAAAACAGGTCTGACTAAAAAAACTAGAAACGATGGAATATATGCTCCAATTGTTCTTGTTATCATCAGCGCTATTCTTTGTTACGGTTTAGCTGATAAAATTTACGTTTAAGGAGGTGTATGTCAAAGTTTATGAATATTGTTAGATGCAAAGTGAAATCATCTAACAGAGAAGAATATTTAAAAAAAATAGATGAGATGCCAAAGTTCGATGGGCAGATTTCAGCGAAATACGTTGAAACTAAGCCTAACGAATTTTTTATGATAGGTGAATGGAATTCTGAAGATGACATTGCTAAAGCAAGACCAAAAATGATTGAATTTTTGGACTCTCTTCGGCACACTTTAGAAGAACTGTCATCAGATTTAGGAGTAACTGATCCTCATTCTGGTACAGTTGTAATCGAGAAATAGGAAAGGGGTAACAATGGCAAAATTTTATACATTAGGATGTTACACAGCCAAAGGTCTTGGGGGATTTGTAAGCAATCCGTCTACAGATAGAAAAGCTGCTACATCTGCACTTGCTGCTTCTGTAGGAGCTAAAGTAACTCAATACTCAGGCCTAAGAGGAAAATATGATTTTATGGCAGTGATTGAAGGAACTTTTGAACAAGCTGCTGCAGCTGCAATGGTTGCTGTTTCTAGTGGTGCTGTTTCAGATTTTACAATTTTGGAAGATGTAAATTTAAATGAAATAGCTAAAACTGCTCAGAAAATGGCATCATCATACAAAGAGCCAGGAAAATAATTATTTTCTGTAGCTAATACATTTTAGGGTATCAGTGAATTTTAGTTGATTTTTATACATTAATTTAATTTCACTGATACCCAAATTAATTTCTTTACTACTCATATTTAATAAGCATGAAATGTATCTTTCTCTGATCATTCTTATGTATTTTTGTTTCGAGATATTTACTTTAAAGTTAAAATATGTGTAGCTTATTTCTTTTAAGTTTTTTTTAATTATCTTAAATAAAACTTCATCTCTTTTTAAACTTTTTTCTAATTTTTTTCTCATTTTTTTAAAGCAAGGTATCGAGTTATTTTTTGTTTTAAGTGAAAAAATCAATATTTTACCTTTAGGATTTAAGCTTTTTTTAGCAAGATTGAGCAGACTATCCAATTTTTTTTGTGTAAAAAAATGAATTGTTTGCTTCATTAAAATAAGATCGTAATTCTGATTTTTTTCCAAATATTTAGAAGCGTTAATTTTTTTGAAAATAATATTCTTTTTTATATCCTTATTTCTAACAATGTCGATACCAACAGGTTTATTCTTAAATTTGTACTTTTTATGAAGTGAACTGATTATATTTGCTCTTCCACAGCCTATATCTAAAATTTTTGAATTTTTGTTTAGGTTAACTCTTAATTTAAGAAATTTGTTAAATTGAGAAATATAAGATCTAGATGATAACCAAGTTTTATTATCCCAGTTTTTTAATTTTTTCACTGATTTATTTTTCTTAATAATTCGTTAACTATAACCTGATTACCATACTTATTAAAATGAATGTCATTATAAAGATAATTTTTACCTATACTCTCATAAATATTTCCTTTTAGAAATCCTTCGTAAACGGATAAATTATTAATCTTATTTTCATTTAAGAGTGGAATAATAAATTCTAAATATTTTTTTCTTATTTCCTCATTATCAATTTCAAATGACCAAGGATATAAAACTACTAAGAAATCAATATTTTTTTTCCTTAAAAAATCTTTTAATTTATTTAAATTTTCTACAGAAAACTTGATATTTTTTTTTGTTCTCTCTTCCCACGTAGGACCTAAATACCAGTTTCTTATGTGTGGCTTATTATTAATCGATTTAATAGCTTTAATTTCTATTTCAGTTACCTCAAAAAAACTTTTGTTTAATTTTTTTGAAATAAAAGATCTTTTTTTAATATTTGATAAAAAATTTTCAATTTGATCTGTGCCTAATTTAATTATTTTTCCTGAAATAGTTTGTTTTGTGTAAAATCTCCAAAAACTCAATTCTCTTAAATCTCCCCAAAAATCTTCCTTTCTTTGATTAATAAATTTTCCTTTAGTATTTTTAAAAAAAGCAGGTTTATTTAAGTACTTTTCATCATCAGATACGTCACTTTTATCAAGAAAAACAATTACCTTTTTAACTTTTAAATCACCATTGTTTTTAATTATGTCCTCAATTTTTCTTAAGTAAATATAACTCGAGTATGATGCTACTCCTGCATTGAGAAACTTAAATTTATTATTTGCCAGTTTTTTATTCATTATTCCTACAATTGTATCTTTATAATCAAGACCAACTCCTTCAATAAAACTATCACCAATTAAAATTGAATATTCTTTATCCCTATCTAATGGTTGAGTACTATCATCTCTAAATCCTAGATCATTAGTAAAGATTTGGTAAATATTGTCATCATATCGAGAAGTGAATTGAGCTTGTTTTTTAAATGTATAATTATAGTTTTTGTTGAATACTCTATTCTCAAAACTATCCTTATTCGCTTTTATAAGATCGTTCTCTAAAAACTTTAGCAAAAATAATTGTGAAAGTAGCAAATCAATTATTATTAAAACAACAATAAAGTATAATTTTTTCATTAATTTTCTTATAATATTTAGATAGCATTCAAAAAGTTACTTTGCTATAACTTAATAATGAGTACCTCATTTCAATCAAAAATACCTAATTCTTTGAATGAACATTGGATGCCATTTTCATCTAATAAAGATTTTAAGAAAAACCCTCGTATCATAGTAAAAGCAGAAGGCATTTATCTTCATACTCATGACGGAAAGATTTTAATTGATGGTAGTTCTGGATTGTATTGTAACCCCCTTGGCCATGGGCGCAAAGAGATTATCGAAGCAATTAAAAATCAGTTAGAAAATTTAGATTACACAATGCCTTTCCAACAAGGTTATGGAGGTTCATTTGAATTAGCAACAATGATCGCTCAAAAAACTCCTGAAGATTTAAATAGAATATTTTACACAATCTGCGGATCTACTGCAGTAGAAACAGCAATAAAGATCGCAGTGGCATATTTTAGATCTATTGGTCAAAAGAATAGATTTAAATTTGTTGGAAGAGAAAGAGGTTATCATGGTATGAATATTGGAGCTTTAACAGTTGGAGGTATCCCAAATAATTCAAAAGAATTTAAAAATATTTTAATGCCAGGTGTAGAACACATGAGACACACTTTTTTACCTGAACATAAGTTTATAAAAGGTCAACCTGATACAGGATCTGAGCTAGCAGATGATTTAGAGGTTATTGCTAAAAAATTAGGTGGTGAAAACATAGCTGCATGTATCGTTGAACCAATTGCAGGATCAACTGGTACTTTAATTCCTCCTAAAAATTATTTACAAAAGTTAAGAAAAATTTGTGACAAGCACGGTATACTTTTAATTTTTGATGAAGTCGTCACTGGTTGGGGAAGGACAGGGTCAGCTTTCGCAGCCCAAGAATTTGGCGTAACTCCAGATATTATAACAATGGCAAAAGCTACAACAAATGGGATTGTGCCTATGGGAGTAGTAGCAGTTAGAGAAAAAATCTATCAGTCAGTTATGGATGCTTCACCGGATGGAGCAGTCGAGTTATTTCATGGATACACTTATTCTGGAATTCCTGTAGCTGTATCAGCAGCTATTGCAGTTCAAAAAATATTTGAAAAAGAAGATATTTTCAACAGAGTAAAACAAATCTCAAAGTATTTTGAGGATGGATTGCACTCTTTAAAAGATCTTAATTGTATTGAAAGTATTCGTAATTATGGATTGTTAGGAGGCATAGACATAAAAATGAGAGACAAACCTGGTAAGGCTGGTTTCCAAGTGTACAAAGAATGCTACAAGGCTGGTTTAAATATAAAGCCAACAGGCGATGCTCTAATAATAGCCCCTCCTTTTATCTGTGAAAAAAAACACATTGATGAGATCGTCGAAAAATTAAGAACAGGCATATCTAATTTCGCCAAATCTTAATTCAGATTTAAAAACAGTTTTAAAAATTTTTAATCATTTTGGGCCGAATCAGTGTTTCAACCCATTTTGCAACAATAAGGTATTCAAAAAGCATTAAATTTTTGATTAAATTAATTCAGATGAGCACGCATTATAAACTAGACAATCAAGCACAAAAACTGAATAGCCAAAGCAAGGTAAAGCTTACTGACCTATTGTCTAGAATTAATGAAGAAAAAAAAATTGAGAGAAACAGAAATTTAGCACTAAGTGTTGCTGCAGTTTCAGCTGTTACTGTATTTGGTATTATTCTTACTCTTTAAAATTAAAAAATTTCCGCAGTATTACTAAAAACTAAATTAATGATTTAGTTAATTAAATGTATTATAAAAAGTTTTTGGCGAGGTAGCTCAGTTGGTTAGAGCACAGGACTCATAAGCCTGGGGTCGGCGGTTCGAATCCGCCCCTCGCTACCACTACAAATACTTAAAATTTTTTTTAAAACTTTCAAAACTTGGTAGATTTTTATCTTTGTTAGAAATTAAAAGATTTTTTTTCGGCCATTTAATTTTTAGTTTTTTGTCCATTGCATTAACACCACTCTCAAATTTTTTTTTATAATAATTTGTTAATTTGTAATAAATAATATTAGTTTTTTCGTAGCTAAAATAAGCATGAGCAAATCCTTCAGGTATATATAAGCCAAGACAATTTTTTTCAGACAATACTATTTTAAAAACTTTTCCAAATGTTTTTGAATTTTTTCTTAAATCAATTACACAATCTAATATTTTACCTTTTAATACATTCACGTACTTAGCTTGTTGAAATTTATATTGAAAATGAAAACCTCTTAGGGAATTTGATTTTGAACTTGTGCAATACTCGAATACGAATTTTTTATTTTTGAGAACTAAATTGCTAAAAGTCTCTCTGAGGCTACCTCTGTTATCTTTATTTTTTTTTTGCCTAATTATTATTAAATCTTTAAACTTTGTTTTTATTAAATTCATTTTCTTGCTAATTTTTTAAATTTATTTAAATTCATATATATTTTAAGCGGCATCTGTTTTTTTGATTTAATCTTTTTGATTTTCTTATTATATTTTTTTGCAAAAGTAAAAATAGTTTGGCTTTTTCCTCCAATATTTATAATCCCTTTTTTATCTATCACTTTGAGAAAAAGTTTTACAAATTCATCATGAAATATAAAATTTGAAGTCACATTACTAAACGCAGTTTTATGTACAAAAGGTCTCTCAGTCATACAAGCTCTAATAATTAGAGAGTTTTTATACATTTGAACTGAAGCTTCTGCCCCGAGTTTTGACCAGCCGTAATTATTCCAAGGTAACAAGGCATCTTTTTCATTATAGTTACCTTTTTTTCCTGGGTAAACATAACTAGTCGAAAAAAAAATTAACTTAATATTTTTCTCTGAACAGCTTTTTACTAAGTTTGCGGTACCAATAATATTTAAATCAATGCTTTTTTTTATCTTTTTTTCATGTATTGACATAGGTCTAGATAAGCCTGCTAAATGCAAAACGCAATCTGGTTTCACCTTATTGATATTTTTTTTAATTGACCTAATAGATTGTATGTCTAACTTTTTTTTGTCTAGAAAAATAAATTTATACTTGCTCTTTACTTTTTGAAGTTCTTTACCAAACCTACTGTTTCCCCCAGTAACAAGTATTTTTTTTGTCATAATACGCCAAGTCTCTTGTTAAAAAGTTTTTTTGAAATCCTCCTAAAAAACTCTGGATTTTTAATATACCATTCTACTGTTTTTTCTATTCCTTTTTCAAAGGCTATTTTAGGCTTCCAGTTAATAGTTCTTATCAATTTTTTACTATCCAAAGCGTATCTAAGATCGTGGCCTGGCCTATCTTTCACAAATTTAATTTTTACTTTTGAGCCTATTTTAATTTTACTTTTTTTAAATTTTTTTAAAATTGATTTTACCAAATATAAATTACTACAATTAAAACCTGATCCAATATTATATTTTTCACCTTTTTTTCCTTTAAAAAATAAACTAATTAAAGCTTCGCAATGATCGTCAACATAAATCCATTCTCTAGAATTTTTTCCTTTAGAATAAATAGGCAAAGGTTTATTTTTAATCACATTAAATATCATTTTAGGAATAATTTTTTCAGGGAATTGTCTAGGACCATAATTATTTGAACAATTAGTAATAACTGCATTTAACTTATATGTTTTGACATATGATAACACTAAGTGATCAGACGATGCTTTGGATGCAGAATAAGGTGAACTAGGATCATAAGTATGTTTTTCGTTAGACCTTTTTGATCCTTTAATATCTCCGTAAACCTCGTCAGTTGAAACGTGAATTAATTTGATTTTATTTTTAACTGATTTAAGTGCCTCTAATAAATTAAATACTCCTAAGATGTTGTTCTTTATAAAATTTGAGGAGTCGTCAATAGATCTGTCCACATGAGTATCTGCTGCTAAGTTAAATATGCCATGGGGTTTAAAATTTTTTAAGATTTTCCTTAGCTTGTTTCTATTGTTAATATCAACTTTTTTAAAAATGTAATTTTTATTAGAAATTCCACGTAAATTATACTTTTGAGCGGAATAGGAAAAATTATCAATATTTAGAACTTTATATTTTTTTTTAAGGAGCAACCTAACTAAATTACTGCCAATAAAACCGTAGCCACCAGTAACAATAAATCTTTTCATTTGTAATTATTTATATTATTTATTTAATTAAGTATACTTTCTACCACAATGAGGCTTTTTTTTGATGCAAATCACTAAAGATAATTTGACAATAGTAATTGTAACTATAAAGAGTCAAAAAATAATTGATAATTGTTTGAATTCTATTGATCCTGCAATTAAGAAAATAATCGTAGAAAATTCCTCTAATCAAAAATTTATAAATGACATACAAAATAGATATGAGAATATAGAATGCTATATAACTGGTGAAAATTTAGGTATGGGGCAAGGAAACAACTTTGGAATTAAGAAAGCAAAAACAAGGTACGTAATGATATTAAATCCTGATACAATTTTAAAAAAGGATACTTTATCCCAAATCTTTAAAATTTCAGAAAATTTAGATTTTAGTATTTTAAGTCCACAAAGTGATAACAAAGAATATCCAAATTATAAAATTTTAAGTAATAGTAAAAATTATGAAATTAAAGAAAACTTATTTGAAGTAGATAGCGTTGATGGATATGCGATGATTTTAGATTTATCTAAGTTTGATAATTATTATTTTGATAAAAAAATTTTTATGTATCTAGAAAATGACGATTTGTGTATTAGAGCAAAAAAAAATAATCACAAAATTTATATATGCAAGCAAGCTTTAATCTCCCATTTAGGGGCTAAAACTGTTGATGATAAATATCAAAATGAAATTGAGCTTTCAAGAAACTGGCATTGGAGTTGGTCAAAATTTTATTTTAGAAAAAAACATTATGGATTTTTAAATGCTTTATTAAGTTGTTTACCAGATTTTATCAAAGGTTGTTTAAGATGTTTTTTATATTTTTTTATTAATGATAAAAAAAAACTTAAAATTTATACTTGTAGAGTATCCGGTTTTTATAATTCATTTTTGAACAAAAGATCATGGTATAGACCAAGATTAGATTGATTTAACTATTTCAAAGATATATTTTTTTTAAAATGAGAAAAAAAGATAAAATTGTTATCACAGGAGGAGCAGGGTTTGTAGGAACAAATTTAATAAAGCTTTTTTTAAAAAAAACGAGTTATAAAATAATAAGTATTGATGATTATTCCTCAGGCAGTAAAAAAAATCATATTAAAGATAAAAGAATTAAATATATAAAGGGATCGTCAAAAAATATTAATAAATTAATTAATTCACCTGAAGAAATAAAATCAATATTTCATTTCGGGGAATTTGCAAGAATTTATCAGAGTTTTCTTAAAATGAACCAATGTATAGACTCAAACACAATTGGTTCTAATGCCGTTTTTAATTTTTGTTTGAAAAATAATATTAAATTAATTTATTCAGCAACCTCAGCCTCCTTAGGTAATAAAGGCAAAGACAAAAATTTATCTCCATATGCTTTTACAAAATCAAAAAATCTAGAACTTTTAGAAAATTTAAAAAAATGGTTTAATTTTAAATATGAGGTTATATATTTTTATAACGTCTACGGTCCACATCAAATTTGTACAGGACAAATGTCTACAGTAATAGGGATTTTTGAAGATCATTATAAAAATGGCAAAGCCTTGCCAGTTGTAAAACCAGGCTCTCAAACCAGGAGATTTACTCATATCTTTGATACAGTGGAAGTTTGTTATTCAGCTTGGAAAAAAAATCTTTGTAGACATTATAGTATTTCAAGTAAAAAATCTTACTCAATATTAAAAGTTGCAAAAATGTTTAATACAAAAATAAAATTTTTACCTAGAAGAGCTGGAGAAAGATACGCTTCTGCTTTGACGAACAAAAACCTCTCAAATCAAATATTTAAATATTACGGAAAAATTAGTCTCAAAGATTACATTAATGATTTTTTAAGAAATAATTAATGTCCAGGAAATTCAACAAGATTATGCGTTTCGTATCCCTTTTTCTGTAGTAATTTATTACCCGGTAGATCAAATAAGTTTATAACAAATATAAAACTCGCAACTTTTCCTCCGGACAATTCTACGAGTTTAGCCGCTGCTTCCGCAGTACCTCCAGTTGCAATTAAGTCATCAATTATTAAAACTTTTTCATTCTTTGAAATCGAGTCTTTATGTACTTCAATTGTCGCTTTACCGTATTCTAATTCGAAATCTATCGAATATGTATCAGCTGGCAGTTTATCTTTTTTCCTCAACAAGATAAATGGCTTTCCCAAAACGTGAGAAACAGTTGAAGCAAAAATAAAGCCCCTTGATTCTATAGCTGCAACTTTATCAAATTCAATTTTCTTCGATATCTCAATAATCTTGTTATTTGTATATTTAAAAGCCTCTGCATTTTTAATTAACGTTGTAATATCTCTAAACAAAATACCTTTTTTTGGATAGTCTGGAATTGATCTGATATGTTTTTTTAAATCCATAATTTGCTTCAAGTTCTAACAAAAAAGCATTAATAATTAAATAATGAAAAAAAGAAAGCTTGGGATAATTGGTGGCAGTGGTTTGTATAAAATGGAAGGTTTTGAAAAAACCAACTGGAAAAAAATTAACACACCTTGGGGAAAACCCTCAGACAAAATACTTTTAGCAAAATTGGGAAAAGAGGAAATATGTTTTATTCCTAGACACTCAAGAGGGCATAAAATTAACCCAACAAATATTAATTTTAGGGCTAATATTGATGCATTCAAGCAATTAGGCATTACTGACATCATCTCAGTTTCTGCTGTAGGTTCTTTAAAAGAAAATTTAGAACCTGGTAAATTTGTTATTGTTGATCAATTTATTGATAGAACTTTTTCAAGAAAGAAAACATTCTTTGACGAAGAAATTGTTGCGCATGTATCAATGGCAAAACCAACAAGTTATGGACTTTCAAAATGCTGCGAAACAGCTTTGAAAAAATTAAATATTAATTATAAAGTTGGAGGAACTTATATAGTCATGGAGGGTCCTCAATTCTCAACCTACGCGGAATCAAATTTATACAGATCTTGGGATGCAGATGTCATTGGCATGACTAACATGCCTGAGGCGAAGTTAGCAAGAGAGGCAGAAATCAGATATTGTACTGTTGCAATGGTAACTGATTACGACTGTTGGCATCCTGATCACGATGAAGTTGATGTGAGCATGGTAGTTAAAACTTTAATGAAAAATGCTTCAAACGCGCAAAATATGATTAAAGAAGTTATAAAAACATACAAAGATTTTTCTGTGGACAAAGATCCAGCAAATAATTGTTTAGATGTGGCAGTTATTACAGACCCAAAGTTGAGGACTAAAAAAACAATTAAAAAACTTAAAAACATAGCTGGAAGAGTTCTTAATAAGAAGTAATGAGGATAGAAAATAAAGTTTATCGAACTATTTGGTTTGAAAATAATATAGTTAAAATAATTGATCAAACAAAATTACCTCATAAATTTATAATTAAAGATTTAAAAACTGTAAAAGATGCAATTAATTCAATTAAAACAATGGAGGTTAGAGGAGCCCCTCTTATTGGCGCTACAGCTGCGTATGGTTTAGTCTTATCAATAATCGAAAAAAATGATTTACTTTTTCTTAAAAGTTCTAGTGAAGATTTAATAGCTTCAAGGCCAACAGCGATTAATCTTAAATGGGCAGTAGATAGAATGATGACAAAATTATCTGGTGTTAATGAAAAAGATATTCTTGAGCTAGCACTTGATGAAGCAAAAGCTATTGTCGAGGAAGATGTTAATTTTTGCAAAAATATAGGGCTTAACGGTTTAAAAATTATTGAAGAAATTTATAATAAAAAAAAAGATACGGTTAATATTTTAACTCATTGTAATGCTGGCTGGTTAGCAACTATAGATTGGGGAACTGCAACCTCCCCAATTTATCATGCTCATCAAAAAGGAATTAAAGTTCATGTTTGGGTTGATGAGACAAGACCTAGAAATCAAGGAGCTAATTTAACCTCATATGAATTAAATGAAGAGGGAATTCCGAATACTGTCATCACTGACAATGCTGGTGGTTTATTAATGCAAAGAGGTGAAGTAGATATGTGCATTGTTGGAACTGATAGAACATTATCTAACGGTGATGTGTGTAATAAAATTGGAACTTATCTAAAGGCTCTATCAGCCAAAGATAATAATATTCCTTTTTATGTAGCCTTGCCAAGCTCAACTATAGACTGGAGAATTCAAGATCATAAACAAATTCCTATCGAAGAAAGAAATTCAGAGGAGTTAACTCATGTCGAGGGTATTGATGAAAATAATGAAATTAAAAAGGTTAGAATTTACCCAAAAAAAAGCAAGTCATTAAACCTTGCCTTCGATGTTACGCCTGCTAAACTTATTTCCGGATTAATAACAGAAAAAGGAATTTGCGAAGCTTCTGAAAAAGGCTTGAAAGGTTTGTTTAAGTGAGCAAATTAAAAGCTGAAGTAATCAAATATTCTAAAAAATTAAATATAACTAATTTATCTGCTTTAAGATCAGGTAATATTTCTGTAAGAGCCAAAGAAAAAGGATTTGATGGATTTTACATTACTCCATCTGGAAGAGAATATGGTTCTCTTAAACCTAATGATATCGTCTTTGTTTCGCTTAAAGGTGTTTATGATAAAAAAAAAGGTAAACCATCGTCAGAGTGGAGATTTCATCAAGATATTTATGTGAATAAAAAAGAGGCTAAAGCTATAGTTCATGCTCACTCTACTTGTGCTACAGCTGTCTCTACTCATCAAAAAAGTATTCCAGCTTTTCACTACATGGTTGCAGTAGCAGGCGGGGAAGATATTAAGTGCAGTAAATACGCAACTTTTGGAACAAAGAATCTTTCAAGAAATATTATTAAAGCATTAAAAAATAGAACAGCATGTTTGATTGCTAATCACGGTCAGGTTGCTTTTGGAGAAAATTTAAAAAAGACTTTTGAACTTGCTCAAGAGATCGAAAATATTTGCCATCAATATATAAATGCCCTAAGAATTGGAATACCTAAGATTCTTTCAAAAAAAGAAATGAAAATTGTCTTAGGAAAATTTAAAAATTATAAAAAAGGGTAATTTTTATGATTAAAGTTGGTGAGCACATTACCATTGATTTTCTTGGTGTTAAAAAAGACTATTCAACTGAATTTTACGAAAAAATTATTTACAAAATAGCAAAAGCTGCAAAGGTAGAAATATTAAACGTTGCTTCCCACAAATTTGAACCACAGGGATTTACTTTAGTCGCTTTGTTGTCAGAAAGCCATTTTAGCTTTCATACCTTCCCTGAAAGAGGTGTGATAAGCTTCGATTTTTTTACATGTGGAAAAGTGAACCCTAAAGTCGCTCTTAAAATTTTAAGAAAAGAGATCGATCATCAAAGAGTTGTGACCAACGCTTTCGATCGAAGTAGCGTAGGTCTTTATGATGATATTTATAGCACTCCAGGTCAAAAGAAATTCTATGTGGTTAAAGATGTTTTAGAAAAATTCACTTCTAAAGTCGGTCAATTTGTTGAAATAATGGATCTAGAAGAGTTTGGTCACGCATTGTTCATTGATCATGAAATTCAAGTAGCTGAAAAAGATGAAAAAATTTATAGCTCTAATTTTTTTAAATCCAGTTACGATTTGAGTAAAAAAAACAATAATGTTGCGATAATTGGCGGAGGTGATGGAGGTGTTGCTAGAGCCTGTTTGGAGAATAATTCTAACTACATCGATTGGTTTGAACTAGATCCTGAGATAGTGGATGTTTGCTATCGTCACTTACCAAAAGTTTGCTCAAAAGTTAAAAAAAGTAATAAAATTAAAACATTTTGGGGTGATGCATTCAAAAGTATAAAAGAAATAGAAGATTCAAAATACGATAAAATTTTTGTAGATTTAAATGATGATCAATATTGTATTGATTTAGCAAAAAAAAATATGAAAGGTTTAAAAAGAATTCTTAAAAAAGGTGGCGTGATAACAGCTCAAGTCGGAAGCCAGGATAAAAAACCCAAGCAAGTTGATAACTGGTGTAAGGTTTTAGAAAAAAGCTTTGGAAACGTTAAGTTATCGGGAGCTTATATTCCTAGTTTTGACTGTAAATGGAATTTTGCTTCATCTATAATGAAGTAATGTTTCGTGTTTCCTGTATTCAATTAAGATCAAATAACAATATTCATAGTAATTTAGATAAAACATCGAAACTTATAATTAAAGCAATAAAGCAAAAAACAGATTTCATCATTACTCCGGAAGTTTCATCACATTTCTCTTTAAATAAAAAAGAATTGCTAAAAGTTTGTACGTCAATGAAAAATGATATTTATTTAAATGGAATTAAAAAACTTGCAAAAAAATATAGGAAATGGATTTTGATAGGGTCTGTAATAATTAAGATTTCAAAAAATAAATTAGTTAATAGATCTGTTTTAATTGATAAAAGCGGGAGAATAAGAACCTACTATGATAAAATTCATATGTACGATGTTGTTTTAAGCAAAAAAGAGAAATATTTTGAATCAAAGAGTTTTTATCCGGGAAATAAAATAAAGACATTTAAGTTACCATGGGGAAAAATCGGATTAAGCATATGTTATGATCTTAGATTTCCAAATCTGTATCGAAAATTATCTCAATCAGGTTCATTATTTTTATCTGTACCTTCGGCTTTTACTGAGACTACAGGTAAGAAACACTGGCATTCATTATTAAAAGCTAGAGCTATAGAAAATTTTTGTTATATTTTCGCCCCAGCACAAGGTGGAACACATTATAACGGCAGAAAAACTTTTGGACATTCACTAATAATTTCTCCAGATGGAGAAGTATTAAAAGAATTAAAGAAATCAGAAGGTGTGATCACAGCCTCAGTAGATCCTAAACTATCAAAAAATCTTAGATTAAGAATACCTAGTTTAAAAGGTTATTAACTATTCGTAGGACTTTACTTCTTTTATATTTGACCCTAGAGCATTGTTAATTGCTAATTTGATCTTTGCTCTTTCGTCATTAAATTTATAAACATTTCTAGCAAGTTCAATAAATTTTTCGTCAAATTTATTATTTTTTTCAGCTGATCTTTTTCCATCCTCTATATCCCAAAGTTTTAAATTTATATTTTTAAGATCATTCTTAAAGTTAATTATATTACTTGAATCATTAATCGATTTTTTTAAAGTTTCATTTAATGAATTTAGCTCTTTGTTCACCTCAAATAATTTTTCTTTATTACTTATTTTTTCTTTTTTAATTTCTAAAATGGTAATTTTATCTATTAATTCTCCAGCTGAGATTTCTGCCAATATTTTGTCCATTTTCTTGTCCATATTAATATTTGACTATATTAATCATTAAATATACTTCGAAATAATAATGTCAAATATATTAATAATAAAACATGGATCTTTAGGTGATTTAATTCAAGCAAATGGAGCAATCAAAGATATAAAAAAATTTTACAAAAATAGAAAAGTTTTTTTACTTACAGCACAGCCTTATGCAATTTTTATGTCAGAATGCCCTTATTTAGATGGCGTTATAATAGATAAAAGATTACCTAGGTGGAATTTATTTTATTTAAAAAATCTTAAAAACAATCTAGCAAAATATAATTTTACAAAAATTTATGATTTACAAAATTCAAGTAGAACAAAATTTTATAAAAGATTTATTTTAAAAAACGTTGAGTGGTCATCCACTGAAACTTCCTTAGAGCCAGGTCAAAAAAAGAGTGATTTCGATAAAGACCCGGTTCTTGATAGAATGGAAATTCAATTAAAAAAAAGTGGTATACAAACTGAATTTGTAAAAAATATAGACTTGAGTTGGGCTGTATCAGATATCTCCAGGTTAAAAAAACAATATGCGAATAATGACTACATTTTATTATTTCCTTTTTGTTCAAAAAAACTTCCTAAAAAAAAATGGCCTTTTTTTAAAGATTTGATTTTACGACTAAAACAAGATTATAAAAATAAATATCCAATTCTTTTAGCTCCAGGACCGGATGAAATTGACGAAGCTAATAAGTTGAATGCTAAAGTTGTTTTAGATAATAATCAGCCAACTAATATTAAAACTTTAATATCTTTAATAAGTAACGCTAAATTTATCATTGCAAATGATACGGGACCTGCTCATATAGCTTCACATTTAGATAAAGCAGGAATTGTACTTTTTGGAAGCCATACGACCGCAAAGAAGGTAAGTATCGAAAATTTTAATTTTAAAGCAATTAGTGTCGAAAATTTAAATAATTTAACAGTAGAAACTGTTTTAGAAAAAGTAAAATCTAGATTAAATTAATATAATTCTTGATAATTTTATTCCAAGCAAAGCCTTTGGAAAACTCAAAAGCATTAGCACCGAGTTCTTTATACTTTTCGTTTGATAAAATTTTTAAGAGTGTATCGTATATAGCATTTAAATCATTTCCATTACAAAGATATCCCGTTACACCAGATTTTATTGCATCTCCTTCACCGCCATATATTCCTCCAATTGACGGCTTCCCGTAGGATGCAGCTTCAATATAAGTAATACCAAATCCTTCAACAGATTTTTTATAAACAACTGAAGGCATTACGAATACATCTGATTGTTCAAGTAAACCAACTTTTTCTTGTTCTGTAGAGCTAAAAATTAATTCAACATTTTTTTCTAAACCTAATTCTTTTCTTAATTTCTCAAGATTTTTTCTTTCATCCCCATCACCAATTGATACATATTTTAAATTTGGAAATTTTGGTAAAAGATTTTTAATTGACATTAAAATATTTTGATGGCTTTTACGCCCATCTAATCTAGAAATAGTAATTAACTTTGGTGATGCATTAGCATAAATATTTTTAGAAAATTGTTTTGCTTCTTCACTAACATCAACAGGATAGTTACAACCAGGATTGATGACATGAATATCTTTTATTCCAAGTTTAAAACCTAATTCTTTAGTAAATTTTGAATTTGCAATTACAAAATCTGCTTTTCCTAAAGATTTTAAAACTCTTTTATTTAAAGAAGAACCAACAGGATGATTTATTTCCTTAGAGTGAATTAAGCAAAAAGATTTTGTTTTCTTGAGGATTTCTAAATCAATATTTTCAATACTTTTCCAATGATCAAAAAAACATGCACGTATTTGATTTTGTTTAATAAAATCCTTTACTAAATTAGCTTTTCTATACTTTCTAAATATTTTAAAACCTGAAATTCTTTCTATATTTAATTTCGAATTTTGATCATATTCAATAGCATTCTCATGGTTGTCCGCAAAAACCTTGACTGGACCATGATTTGTAAGAGCGTTAGATAAACCCTCCATTAGGTTCTGCATTCCACCAAGCTCAGGAGGAAAATTTCTTGTAGATACTAAAAACATTAATTAAACCACTTTATATTGCATCCCATACTAGGAATTTGCTCTTTTGGACCAGCTTGTGTTTCAGAAATCATTTTCATCGCTATTTTTAAATCACTATCTCCACCTACAACAGGTTTTAAATCTTTAAGCTCTCTAAATCTTCCTCGATACTGAAGCTTTAATTCCTTATTGTATCCAAAGAAATCAGGTGTACAAACTGCACCGTACTTTCTTGCAATCTCTTGTGTTTCATCTATTAAATAATTTATCTCTCCAAAATTATTTGTTTTTGCAAATTTAATCATATTATCGAAAGAGTCTTCAGGATAATTTTTAGTATCATTAGACATAATTGCAATAGAGTTAATCCCGTCTTTTTTTAATTCGTTACAATCCTTTGCTAAATCACGAATAATAGCTTTTACGTAAGGACAGTGATTACATATGAACATAATAAGTGTAGCTTTTTCACCTTTAACATCATTAAGGGAGATTATTTTATTTTCTATTGATTTTAGTTTGAAATCCTCAGCTTTTTTTCCAAAATCGCATACTGGTGTCTTTGTTAAAGCCATAATATATTATAAGATAATTAATAACACATTAAAGCAAATTTATGATTTATGATGTTAACGGCCACACTCCTAAAATGGATCCAGACAGCTGGGTAGCTTCTAATGCGGTTATCATTGGAAGAGTTGAATTAAAAAAGAATTCTAATATTTGGTTTAATGCAACTTTAAGAGGTGATTTAGAACCAATTATTATTGGCGAGGGTTCGAACATCCAAGATGGTAGCGTAATACACACAGACCCAGGTTGTCCAACAATAGTAGGAAAGGGTGTTACAGTAGGACATATGGTAATGCTACATGGATGTGAAATTTCAGATGATTGTATTATTGGAATAGGTTCGACAATTTTAAACAAAGCGAAGATTGGAAAAAATTGTATCATCGGAGCAAACTCATTAGTAACAGAAAATAAAGTTATTCCAGACAGATCACTTGTCTTAGGAAGCCCAGGTAAAGTTGTTAGGCAAGTTACAGATGAAGAAATAAAACATATCAAAGAAAACGCTAGAGATTATGTTGAGAATATTAAAAAATATAAAAAATAATTTTATTATTTTAATTTCTTTATTTTTAATAAGTCCTGTTTTTGCAACTGGCAAACCTTCGTCAAAGTATGATGGGGTATATACATTTAGCGATTATTGTAGGGGAAGTAAAAATAGTAACGCTTATGATGGAAGTCAATTCATAATTAAAGAGGGAATGGTAACAAATGATAGGGGCGGAGCTGGTAGGTGGACTATAGATGAAAAAAAATCAAGAGTTGATGATAAAGGTAAAATTTATATTAAAGGTGAAAGACGTGGTAATAAAAGTATCATCAGAGGTAATTTGAATGATGATGAAAAAAAATATTTTGTTTATCAATTTAAAAGAAAGGTAGGAGGTAAATCACAGTATTATGGAGATAAAAAATACGGGAATCTAAAAATGAAAAGAAAATATAAAGGAGACAGTGATTATGTTCCTTGTGTTATTAATTTTAAAAGAGTTGGAGATGTTCCAAAAAAAATTGTTTCGAAAGATGATAGGAAAGTAACAGAAATATCGATAAATTCAAAAAATACTAATGATGATTTAACTTTATTAAATAACAAAGGTAAGGATCAAAAAGTAAGAGTAGAGTTAAGAAATCTTGAGTCAATTTCAAATGGACTAATAATTATAGTTCCTTCAAGCACCCCCAACATGGATGATGAGATTTATTACGAAAAGCAAGTAAGCAAACATGGATACGCAACTGCAATAGTGTATGGAGCTGAACCAAGGTATCAAAAAAAATTTACTGGATCATACACAAGCTCTATGATTCTTTATGATGCTATAGCTACTATAAATGAAGTCACAAAACTTTACGGAAAAACTAAAGAAGTAATTTTAATTGGATCCTCAACAGGATCATTAGCTATATTTAAAGCAGGTTGGCAAGATTTTAGGGATAAATACCCTTCGATGAATTTAATTACTAAAGGATTTATGATTAATGCCGCTTGTCCAGATATATCAGAAGTTAATTATAGTGATAAAATTGAAATGTTTGCAATAAATGGGCAGCAAGATGAATCAACACCTCCGTGGGTCTGTAAAAATTTAAAAGACTCCTCAAACAATCCTATCTTACATCTTCTAACTTATTCAGGCGGACATCATTTTGAAAGTAGAATGTATCCACCTTCAAGATATGATACCGAAAGCGCACACGCACTTCCAACTTGTTCATTAAATTATAAATCTAATCTTCATCAAGTTATTAAAAAAAGAGATGGATCAAAAGAATGGAATGGAGAAAAACAAGGATATAAAACAGATCAAAAAAAATGGTTTGGAGAAAATTGTATAGATAAAGGAACTCTACAAGGGTATGAAGAATATGGCGCCAAACAATTTTGGGATGACGTAAAATCTATTATTGTTGATAAAAAAGATGCAAAGTCTTTAAAAGGCTACACTGAGTAATTAAGGCACTAACCAAGTAAATTTTTTAGAACCATTTAAATCAATTAAAGCTCTTCGATGACCTTTGGCTGCTAAATAAAGCCATTCAATACTTTTAATGTTGCATCTTATAACGCAAAAGTTTTTATAACCGGCTTCACTTTCTTCTTTAGTAAAATCAAAATTATCAAATTTATTATCTAGCCCTGAGGTTGGTTTTTCAGATTCTGTTCCAGGTCCATTAGTAACCAAATAACATTTTCTACTGATATGGCCAGTTTTTTCCCAAGACTCTTTTGTAACATCATTGTTGTAATTTACTTCGCACTCAGCTTTAACTCTAAGCTGTATTTTTTCTTCTTTACCATAAAATAAAATTGAGCACTTAGGATTTTTTTTTATTTTCTCAATTTTTGATGATCTAATATCACTATGATATTGAATAAAATTTTTTTGTTGATCTGCCTTTCTAAGAACAACGACTCTTCCATCAAGATCCATATCATTTCCGCAAATAAATACGGGTGTTCTGAATTCAGAGGACCTATCTTTGACAGCTTTTGATAATAAATCCCAGATTTTTTTTTCAATTTCTTTTGAATCTTCGTAATAACTAACTGCTTCTGACACGATTTATTTTCTAAATCTTTTGATTAAACTTGAAGTATCCCATCTTTGACCACCCATCTTTTGTACCTCTGCATAATATTCATCAATTATTTTTGTGATAGGTAAAGGTGAGTTATTTTTCTTGGCTTCATCCATCGCTATTTTTAAATCTTTTCTCATCCAATCAACTGCAAAACCATAATCAAATTTATCTTCAATCATTGTTTTATGTCTATTTTCCATTTGCCAAGATTGAGCTGCACCTTTTGAAATTACTTCAATCACATCATGCATATTTAATCCTGCATTCATTCCAAAATTTATTGCTTCAGATAATCCTTGTACTAAACCTGCAATACAAATTTGGTTTACCATCTTAGTTAACTGACCACTTCCTGATGGACCGAGAAGTTTAATCTTTTTACTATAGCAATCAATGACTGGTTCAGCCTTTTTATAAGGAGCTTCATCTCCTCCAACCATCACTGTTAAAATTCCACCTTCAGCGCCCGCTTGTCCACCTGAAATTGGTGCATCTAAGAAATCAAAACCTTTTGATTTTGCTTCTTTGTAAAGTTCTCTGGCGATATTTGCAGATGCAGTAGTATTATCTACGTAGATCGCACCTTTTTTTGCAGTTTGAAATAAACCTTTGTCACCTAAAGTCACCTCTCTTAAATCATTATCGTTTCCGACACATGTAAAAATAAAATCACAGTCTTTTGCAGCATCCATTGGAGTACCTGCTGTTTTACCTTTGTATTCTTTTACCCATTTTTCTGCTTTAGCTTTAGTTCGGTTAAAAACTGTTACATCGTGACCAGCTTTTGATATATAACCTGCCATAGGGTATCCCATAACACCCAAACCTATGAAAGCAACTTTACAAGTCATAAATGATTAACCTCTCAATAAATAAAAAAGTAATTATATTTGGATTTATATTTACATTTTTTTCAAGTTTTGGACAGAGTTTTTTTTTGGGATTGTTTAACGCACCAATTAGAAATGAATTAGGTATTACTCATGGACAATTTGGAAATATTTATGCTACTGCAACAATATTTTCTAGTCTTTTACTTATATGGGTCGGAAAGAAAATCGATGAATATCAAATAATTTATTATTCTTTTTTTGTTATTCTATTATTATTTTTTTCATCTTTATTTTTTTCTTTCATCAACAGTATTATTTTTTTATCAATTGGTATATTTTTAATGAGATTTTCTGGCCAAGGTTTAATGAGCCATACATCTACGACTACAATCTCAAGATTTTTTGAAAAGTCTAGGGGGAAAGCTCTAAGTACAATTTGGTTTGGATTATCATCTGCAGAATTTATTTTACCAGTATTAATAACTTATCTATTTGTAATTTATTCTTGGAGATCAGTTTGGCAAGGAATAGCAATTATTATAATTATATTTTTGCCATTTGTTGTTTTGAATACAATCAAAAAAATCAAATTAGACTCCAGAGAAAAAGATTTGAGTCCTAAAAAAAATTTTAAAATTAAAAGCTGGAGAAGAAGAGAGGTAATTAAAGATTATAGATTTTATATTGTCTCACTTAATATGCTTGCAATGCCTTGGATAGCTACTGGAGTATTTGTATATCAGTCATTTATTTCAGACTCAAAAATGTGGAATATTTACACAATACCAAAAGCATTTATGGTCTATTCATTAGCTTCAATTATAACTTTATTCTTCTCGGGTTTTTTAGTCGATAAATTTACAAGTAGAAAATTAATTCCAATTATGAACATACCTCTTTTAATTTCAATGTTTGTACTATTTTATTATCAACATGAAATTTCGGCGTTTATTTTTCTAGGTTTAGTGGGGATTTCAAATGGGTTAGCTAACGTGCTTGGGTCATCCACTTGGGCCGAAATATATGGAGTAAAATTTATTGGATCCATCAAAGCTTTGACTACAGCTTTTATGGTGTTTTCAACTGCCTTTGGAACAGCAGTTTTCGGTTTATTGATCGACAATGGCTTTTCAATTGAAAAGATTGCTTTTGTATCAGGGATATACATACTTATTTCGTTGTTTCTTTTAATATTAATAAGAAATAAGCTTGAACCTATTAAGATTAGAAAATAATTGATTTCTTAAGATTATTTGAATATATAATCTTCATCATGGCAAGAATTACTGTAGAGGACTGTTTAGAAAAAGTTGATAATCAATACGATCTAGTTTTGTTAGCTAAAGAAAGAACAGTTCAATTAAATGCTGGCGCTCCAATGTTAGTTGAAGAGGATAATGATAAACGAACAATTATATCATTAAGAGAAATTGGAGATGGAAAAATAGATGTTAAGGAAGTTGAAGCTAGCGCGATTAAAAGACTAAGAAAAGAGCCAGATGAGACAGAGGAACAAGAGGAAATTGAAGAGGAAACTAACGACGATTTTGAAAATTTATATAAAGGACAAGTTTCTAAAAGTGGCGTAGCTATATTACCTTCAAAAAGAACAAGAAGAATTCCTGAAGTAAAAAAACCAAGCTTGGCTGACGAAGCTCTTTCAGAGCTAAAAGCAGAGCAACCAGAGATTAAAGAAGAAAACTTGGACACAGAAGAAGCTCCTCTTGAATTAAGCGAAGAAGTTCCAGCAGAAGAAAATAAATCAGAATAGATTATGAACAAAACTGTTTCAGTTGCGCCTATGATGGATTGCACTGATAAGCACGAAATTTATTTTTTAAGTCTTATAAGCAAAAATATCCATTTGTACTCGGAGATGATCGTAGCTAATGCAATTATAAGAGGAGATAGAAACAAACTGCTTTCTTTTAAAAAAATAAATAACCCAGTTACACTTCAAGTAGGCGGATCCAATCCTAGAGAGTTAGCCGAAGCATGTAAGATTTCTGAAGATTACGGTTATAAAGAAATAAATTTAAATTTAGGTTGCCCAAGTAAAAAGGTACAAAAAAATAAATTTGGAGCATGTCTAATGCAAGAACCAGATCTAGTAGCTAAATGTATTGAAGAAATGACTAAAGCAACTAAATTACCTGTAACAATTAAAACAAGAATTGGCTACAACGATGTTGAAAATTTTGAATTTTTAAAAACTTTTATTCAGACAACAAAGGATGCAGGTTCAAAAAAATTTATAATTCACGCAAGAAAAGCTTTGCTTAAAAAACTCACTCCAAAAGAAAATCTAAATATTCCATCATTGAAATATGATTTTGTTTATAAATTGAAAGATTGTTTTAAAGAAGACGAAATAATTATTAATGGAGGAATAAAAACAACAGAAGAAATAAAAAACCATTTAGTAAAAGTAGATGGTGTGATGATTGGCAGAGCTATATATCACTCACCTTATTTTTTGGCAGATATTGAAAAAGAAATTTTTAACAATAAAAATGTACCAACGAGAGCAGAAGTTGTAGAAAATCTAATTCCTTATATTCAAGAGCAGACTTCAAAAGGTGTACAATTAAATCATATAATGAGACATACAGTTGGATTGTTTCATGGACAAAATGGTTCAAAAACTTGGAAGCAATACTTATCTAAAAATATGTGCATAAGAGATGCAGATTTACAAAAAGTAAACCATATTATGGACCAAGTAAGAAAAAATAATCCTGTTTCTTTAGAGAGATAGTTTTGGATATCCTTTCCCAAACAGAAATAATTTATTTAGTTTTATTAATGATTGCTACAGCAATACCAGCAGGTTTTGCTGCTGGATTATTTGGTATCGGAGGTGGGTTAGTAACAGTTCCTATTTTATTTTATATATTTAGCTTTTCAGGAATAGAAACAGCTTATGTCATGCACTTAGCAGTAGGAACTTCGTTTGGAATTATCATACCTACCTCAACTGTATCTGTACTAACTCACCACCAACATAAAGCTGTAGATTTTAGTATCGTAAAAGGTTTTGGTTTTTTTGTTGCAACTGGAGTAATTTTAGGGACAATATTTGCTGCAAGCTTAGAAACAAAACCTTTAATATTATTTTTTACTATTGTTGTATATGTTCTTGCCTTCTACTTGCTGTTTTTAAAAGAAAAAGAAACAAATATAGAAATTAAAATAGGATTATTCTCAAAAGCCGTTTCAGGAATTGTGAGCGGTTTTATTTCTGCACCAATGGGTATTGGTGGAGCCGTGATGAATGTGCCAATTTTAAAATTTTTTGGTTATCCGATAAATAAAGCTATTGGTAGCGCGGCTGCTATTGGATTTATTATTGCTCTATTTGGTGCAGGGGGGTTTTTAATTTCTGGGTCGTATCTAGAAGCTGATTTACCCATGAGCATTGGTTTCTTGAATATTCCCGCTTTTTTAGTCTTTTTTCCAATTACTGCTTATATGGCAAGATTAGGGGCAAAGGCTAGCCATAGAATTGATAAAATGAGAATGACTAAATATTTTGGATTGTTTCTTATAGTTATTGGTACTAGATTCTTATACGAATATTTTAAACTTTAAATTTTTTGATCGTAGTCTCCAATCTTTCCAGTTTTTTGTAAAAGATTATCTATAAATTCAAATATTTTTTTCTTTCTTTCGTTTGATTTAGTACTTTCAGTTACAATTACTAAAGAAGGCTTATTAGATGATGCCCTTATTAAACCCCATGACCCATCCTCAAGAGAAAATCTCACACCATTAACTGTCAACACTTCGGAAATGCTTTGATTATCAATTTTAATACCTCCATCTTTTAATTTCTTCACCTCTTTTATCATTTCATCAACTACTTTATACTTCTCCTCATCTTTACAATAAGGAGCCATCGTTGGGGTTTGATAAGTTATTGGTAATGATCTAAGAATTTCACTCATTTTTTTGTTTTGATCTATGATAAGGCGGCAAACTTGTATTGCTGAATTAATCCCATCATCATATCCATAACCCAAAGGTTGATTAAAGAAAAAATGTCCACTCTTTTCAAAACCTGCTAATGCTTTTTCTTTATTAACTTTCCTTTTGATGTGTGAGTGTCCAGTTTTCCAATATATAGTTTTACACCCATTTTTTTCTAAGATTTTATCATTTTTAAATAGCCCAGTTGATTTAACGTCGACGATAAATTTTGAATTTTTATGTTTACTTGAAAGATTTCTTGCAATTAGTAACCCAATTTTATCTGAGAATATTTCATTCCCTTGTTCATCTATAACTCCACATCTATCTCCATCTCCATCAAAACCAAACCCAATATCGGCTTTATTATCTTTTACAGCTTTAGCTATAGCATGTAGCATCTCAAGATCTTCAGGATTTGGATTATATTTAGGAAATGACCAATCTAAATTACAATCTAATTCTATGACTTCACATCCAATGCCTTTTAAAATTTCTGGAGCAAATATTCCTGCTGTACCGTTACCACAAGCAACTACAGCCTTTATATTTTTATTAATCTTATTTTTTTTTATTAAATCTTGAATGTATACATTCTTAAAACCATCAACTTTTTTAAATGATCCTTTTCCATTTAAAAATTTTTTATTTAAAGTAATATCTTTTAAGTTTGCCATTTCTTCTGGCGCATGAGTTAAACCTTTTTGAATGCCCATTTTTACTCCTGTCCAACCGTTTTCATTATGGCTAGCAGTTACCATAGCTATTGCGTCTGAGTTTAAATTGAACTGAGCAAAATAAACCATCGGAGAAAGAGACAATCCAATATCTTCAACAATGCATCCTGATGAAATTAAACCATCAGAAAGAGCTTTTTTAATTTTTTCGCTATAAGATCTATAATCATGACCGACAATAACTCTTGGATTGTTTTTCTCAGTGTTTTGAATAATTTGAGTTCCAAGACCTTTGCCTAAATTAGTGATTCCCTCAATATCGATCTCTTTTTCAAAGATCCACCTCGCGTCATACTCTCTAAAACCGTTTGGATTGATTTTCATTAGTAATAAATACTAGAGAATATAGGCATTTGTTATTAAATGTTTATTAACAAAACTTTCCACTTGCAAAATTAATCAGATGTTCTTATAATGTTCTATTGATTTCGATGTTATATAGTATATTAACATTACTGTAACACAACATGTAGTTGTTTTGTTAACAAATCGAGTAAAAACAAGGAAAATATGAATAAAAGTGTATCATTGGCAATAGAGAAAGCTGTCGGCTCAATAAGCCAAAAAAACCAAAACGAACTAAAGAACAACGGACCTAAAAAACCCGATTTGTTTTCTTTATCTGGAGAAACAGAATTATTTCAGAATGAGAAGGGTATCACTATCAAGATTGATAGATCGAGAGATGAAAATTTAACTGATTTTGGAAGAGCTACACTTACAGACAGATATTTAGGTCAGAACGAAAGCTTTCAAGATTTATTTGCTAGAGTAGCAAGCGTTTACGCTGATGATAATTTACATGCACAGAGAATTTATAATTATATAAGTAACTTATGGTTTATGCCTGCGACACCTGTCTTATCAAATGGTGGCACAGAGAGAGGGCTACCAATTTCATGTTTTTTAAACGAAGCTAGCGACAGTCTAGAAGGAATTACAAATCTTTGGGAAGAAAACGTTTGGCTCGCAGCTAGAGGTGGTGGTATCGGAAGTTATTGGGGAAACCTGAGATCGATTGGAGAAAAAATTGGAAAAGTTGGAAAAACTTCTGGAATAATTCCATTCATCAAAGTTATGGACTCTTTAACTCTGGCAATAAGTCAAGGCTCTTTAAGAAGAGGTTCAGCTGCTTGTTATTTACAAATTGATCATCCTGAAATTGAAGAATTTATTGAAATGAGAAGACCGACTGGAGGAGATGTAAATAGAAGATCACTAAATTTACATCATGGAGTTTTAGTAACAGATGAATTCATGAGAGCAGTAGAGACAGATGGTCAATGGGCATTGAGAAGTCCTTATGATGGATCTGTTCAACAGACTATACCAGCAAGAAATCTATGGATAAGATTATTGACTGCAAGAATTGAAACAGGTGAGCCTTACATTGTGTATATTGATACAGTCAACAGACAAATCCCTCAACATCACAAGCTTGCCGGATTAAAAGTTAAAACATCTAATCTTTGCAGTGAAATTACATTACCAACTGGAGTAGATAATGAAGGAAATCAAAGAACAGCTGTTTGTTGTTTATCCTCATTGAATCTAGACACTTACGATCAGTGGAAAGATGATCCACAATTTGTTGAGGACGTAATGAGATTTTTAGACAATGTTATGACTGATTTTATCAATAGAGCTCCAGATGAATTTGCTCATGCAAAATACTCAGCAATGAGAGAGAGAAGTGTTGGATTAGGAGTTATGGGATTACATTCGTTCTTCCAACAAAAAAACATTCCTTTTGGATCAGTAATGAGCAAAGTTTGGAATAAAAAAATATTCCAAAACATTCAAGAAAAAGTTGATGAAGCCTCAAAGACTTTAGCTGATGAAAGAGGCGCATGCCCTGATGCAGCAGAATATGGAATGAAGGAGAGATTTTCAAACAAAACTGCAATAGCTCCAACAGCTTCTATATCAATAATTTGTGGTGGGTCTTCGCCAGGAATAGAACCTATAGCTGCTAATAGCTATACGCACAAAACTCTCTCAGGTTCATTTAATGTTAGAAATAAATACCTAAAAAAAATACTTCAAAAATACAATAAGGATACAGACGAAGTTTGGTCAAGCATTACTACCAATCAAGGATCCGTATCTCATTTAAGTTTTTTAACTGCAAACGAAAAAGACACTTTTAAAACTGCTTTTGAAATCGATCAAAGATGGATCGTTGAGTTAGGCGCAGATAGAACGCCTCACATATCACAAGCACAATCAGTAAATATTTTCGTGCCCGCAGATATACATAAAAAAGAACTTCACAATATTCATTTTCAAGCGTGGAAAAAAGGTTTGAAAAGCCTTTATTACTGTAGATCCAAATCAATCCAGAGAGCTGAAAATGTAAACAATGGATCTTCAACAGATGTGACAAAAAATGTTTACTCTGGAAAACAAGAATCAAATAATGAAAACAATAACTATGAGGAGTGTTTATCATGTCAGTAGCAGAAAAAACTAAACCAACGATTATTCAACCAAATAAGATGGGTTTACTAGTAGAAAACCCAGTTTATAAGCCATTTAGATATCCATGGTGTTACGATGCCTGGTTAACTCAACAAAGAATTCATTGGCTACCAGAAGAAGTGCCATTAGGAGACGACGTAAGAGATTGGCAAAAAAATCTTTCGGTGGAAGAAAAAAATCTTTTAACTCACATTTTTAGATTTTTTACGCAAGCAGATGTTGAGGTGAACAACTGTTACTTAAGACACTACACAACAGTGTTTAAACCTACGGAAGTTTTAATGATGATGACCGCCTTTGCAGCAATGGAAACAGTTCATATTGCTGCTTATTCTCATCTATTAGATACAATCGGAATGCCAGAGACAGAGTACTCAGCTTTTTTACAGTACAAAGAAATGAAAGATAAGTACGATTACATGCAAGGCTTTGATGTTAAGTCTAAACATAACATCGCAATGACAATGGCAGTATTTTCAGCATTCACCGAAGGCTTGCAACTATTTGCAAGCTTTGCAATTTTATTAAACTTCCCAAGGTTTAATAAGATGAAAGGAATGGGGCAAATAGTGACCTGGTCAGTTAGAGATGAAACTTTGCACTGCAACTCTATGATTAGACTTTTTAGAGATTTTATTAAAGAAGAACCGCAAATTTGGAATGATAAATTAAAAAATGAAATCTATGAAGCTTGCAAAACAATTGTTCACCATGAAGATGCATTTATCGATCTTGCTTTTCAAATGGGCCCGATGCAGGGTTTAACAGCTGATGAAGTTAAACAGTATATTAGATTTATTGGTAACAGAAGATTAGAGCAACTAGGTTTAAACCCAATATACGACGTTAAGAAAAATCCATTAACATGGTTAGACACAATGCTTAACGGAGTAGAGCACATGAACTTCTTTGAAGGAAGAGCTACAGAATATTCTAAAGCTTCGACACAAGGAACATGGGGCGAGGTTTTTGCTTAATATTTGCAGCTTAAATATAAAAGTTATTGGAGAAAATCTGGCTTAAAAGGAAAATGGGGGAGCATTTTTCTTGAAAGACTCTCAAATTATAATCCTAAAAATGTTCTAGAGATAGGTGTTTTTTGTGGCGTGACTGCAAAAAATACCTGTGATTTTTTATATAGATCAAATGGAGATAAATTTTCTTATACGGGTATAGATTTGTTTGGCACTGATCAAAAAGATAAAAGAGATGAGATTAAACCTAATTTTTTAAAAAATCAGAAATTTTCTAATCCATTAAAAAATATTTATTATAATTATATTCTAAAAGAAAATTTAAATTCAATTGAGAGTGTTCAAAAACTCCTGCAAGAATATAGCCAAAACATAAAGTTAATCGCTGGTGATACAAATAAGGTTTTAAAAGAAATAGATTTACAAAAAATCGATTTCGTATTCCTTGATGGGGGGCATAGTTACGAAACTGTAACTAATGATCTCATGATTTTATATGGAGGCATGAAAGATCAGAAGAAAGTTATTCTATGTGATGATTATGGTAAAGAAAGTTATATTGCAGAAGTAGAAAAAGCAATTAACGATTTCACCAAAAAAAATAATCTTAAATTAAATTTAATAGAAAATAGATTTGCAGAAATAATTACCTAAGAAAATTATTCCCAATCAAATTTTGGAAAAGTATCAAAAACTTGTAAAACTTTATCAGACCACTGATTGCAAATTCTTTTATAATCTTCATCAGATGTATTTAAACATTTGAGATAAGATAATTTTTTTTGATCTTTTTTATAAACAGCTATATCTATGGGCGGTCCAACTGTTAAATCACTTTTTAGTGTGGAGTCCATAGAGATCAATGCACATCTTGATGCATCACCGATAGATACATTTGGAGTTATCACTCTGTCGAGTATTGGTTTACCGTACTTTACTTCGCCAATCACTAAATAAGGCTTACTGTCCGCAGGTCTTATGTAATTTCCTTGAGGATAAACGAGGTACAATTCTAAATCCTGACCTTTTATTTGTCCTCCAATAATAAAAGTAGCTCCTAAAACTAGACTGTCTGTGTTTACCCCGTCTGGAGATGAATGTTTAATCGTAAGTTTCCCAACATATGATGCTATTTGTTCAAAATCTTTACATTTATTCAGATTTAATAAGGAATTATCTTTTATGTCCTTCTCAATAGACTTAAAAACCGCTTGAGATGTTGCCAAGTTTCCTGAAGTAACAATTACAACAGTTCTATCTCCTACATCGTAAGTAAGCATTTTAGAGTATATATTTACATTATCTAAACCAGCGTTTGTTCTTGAGTCAGAAGCTAAAACAACACCTTCATTCGTCTTAATACCTATACAATATGTCATGGTGAATTCTTATTTAAAAAACAGTAAATATTCAATTCTTAATTATCATAGCTATTATCGAATTTGTGCATTTGATAAAGCCAATAAACTATTAAGAATTATCAAATGGTTAATTTGTGGAAAAAATACGATTCTAAAAAAACTTATGACGAGTACTTAAACTCTGACCATAAGTTGCGTAGGCAAGCTATTATTATATCACACATTTTAGAGAGGCACGGGATTAAGAAACTAAATGAAATTGAAAAGAATTGCGCGAGCACAATCAATGCTAGGGGAATAAATTTTCGAGTTTATTCATCAGGAAAAAAACTTCAGGAAAAAAAATGGCCTCTAGATATAATTCCAAGAATTATTCTAAAAAAAGACTGGTCAAAAGTTTCAAAAGGACTACTTCAAAGGGTAAAAGCTCTTAACCTTTTTATAGACGATGTTTACAACGACAGAAAAATTTTTAAAGACAATATTATTCCTGAAGATTTAGTTTTTAATTCTCCATTTTATTTAAGAGAGTGCTATGGTTTTTCACCAAAATATAAAGCTTGGTCCAACATTTCAGGAATTGATTTAATAAGAAATATCAATGGTGAGTTCATGGTTCTAGAAGATAACTTGCGTGTTCCATCAGGAGTTTCTTACATGCTTGAAAATCGAATGGTAATGCGAGATGTCTTTCCTGAATTATTTACAAAATACAAAGTTTCTTCAGTTCATCAATATCCAAACAAATTATATCACTGTATGCTTGAATGTGTCCCTCGAAAAACAAGAAACCCACATATGTGTGTGTTAACTCCAGGAAGATATAACTCAGCTTATTTCGAACATAGATTTTTAGCAGAACAAATGGGTATAGCGCTTGTTGAAGGAAAAGATTTATTCGTTGAAAAAGATTTTGTTTATATGAAAACTGTAACAGGTCCTATGAAAGTTGATTGTATTTATAGAAGAATAGACGATAACTTCTTAGATCCAAAAGTTTTTTATAAACATTCTTTGCTGGGAGTACCTGGTCTATTTAAATGTTGGCGTAAAGGTAATGTTGGTATTGTAAATGCACCTGGGACAGGAATAGCAGATGATAAAGCTATCTATTCTTACGTTGATAAGATGATTAAGTTTTATTTAAACGAAGAACCAAAACTAAAACAAGTAAAAACATTTTTATGTAGAAAAAAAATCCATAAAGATCATGTTATAGAAAATATCTCTAAATTAGTTGTAAAACCTACTAATGGATCAGGTGGTAATGGAATATTAATTGGTCCTAAAGCTTCAAAAGAAGAAAGAGAAAATATGATAGATAAAATTAAAGCTAAACCTTGCGATTATATTGCACAACCATTAGAAATTTTATCTACTAATCCCACAATTTCTGAAGAGGGAATTGAGCCAAGACATTTAGACCTTAGACCATTTGTATTAACCGGTAAAAAAACCTGGGTTACAACAGGAGGATTAACTAGAGTAGCTCTTAAAAAAGGAAGCACTATTGTAAACAGTTCTCAAGGTGGTGGCTCTAAAGATACTATGGTTATTGAAAGATAAATTATTTAACAACTCTTAAAAGAAGCATACATATTTCTTATTAAATCAAAGTATAAATCTTTTCCTGGATCAAGAGTTGCTCCTAATGGATCTATAACTCCAGTCTTAATATTGGTATCTTTTGCAACTGCTTTTATAATATCTGGATTAAATTGAGGTTCTGAAAATACACAAGTTACTTTTTCATGTTCAATTATTTCTCTGATTTCAGCCAATTGCTCAGCTCCTGGTAATACATCTGTATTAACTGTAAAAGCTCCCAAAACATTTACATTAAATCTTTTTTCAAAATACTGGTAGGCATCATGGAATACAATAGATTTAAAATCTCCTTTTAGCTCAGATTTAACTTTTTTTGTAAGATTGTCTAAAGCTTTATGAGCCTTCTTTAAATTAGCTTTATAAGCAGATGCATTGTTTGGATCTTTTTCAATTAAATGCTCTGCCATCTCACTTAAGATTGCTTTTGCGTTTATTGGATCAAGCCAAATATGCGGATCGTGTTCGCCGTGAGCATGCTCGTGATGATCATCATGTTTATCCTCTTTATGACCATGTTCTTTATGATCATCATGTTTATCCTCTTTATGACCATGTTCTTTATGATCATCATGTTTATCCTCTTTATGACCATGTTCTTTATGATCATCGTGTCCGTGATCATCATGCCCTTCGAATATGTTTCTTTCTCTGAATTCTAATTTTTTTACACCCTTGATTTCCATTAATTCTATTTTTTCAGCTTTTTTTGCTATTGATTTTAATGGTTTTTCTAAAAAAGTTTCTAAGTCTTCGCCAACCCAAAATATTAAGTCAGCATTTTGCAACATTTTAGCGTGTGATGGTTTTAATGCAAATCCATGTGGAGAATTATATCCATCAACAATTAAATCTGGTTTACCCACTCCATCCATCAAATAACTAGCTAGTGAATGTATTGGTTTAATAGAAGCCACAACTTTAATTTCTGCATTGGTAGAAAAACTTAGAGTTAATGTAAAAAATAAAGTAATTGTAAGCTTAATAAATTTGTTTATCATAGTGTTATAATATAACGTTTGTTATAATATAACATATTTGAGGTCAAGGTTTTTAATATGGAAAATAAAAATAAAGTTCTACTAAAGGTTGAAAATGCTGGCGTTTCTATAAATGACAAATCTTTAGTTAAAGGAGTTTCATTTGAGATTAAACAAGGTGAGATAGTCACTTTGATAGGTCCAAATGGCTCTGGGAAATCAACAACAGCAAAAATTGCTTTAGGAATTTATAAAAAGATAGATGGCAAAGTTAAAAAATATACTGACAAAATTGGATACGTGCCTCAAAAAATTTCAATAGATTGGACCTTGCCAATAAGAGTATTGGATTTTATGACTTTGACAGAAGAATTAACTCAAGATCAAATTAATATTGCTTTAAATTTAACTGGTGTTGAACACCTAAAAAATAAAAGTTTAAGTAATTTATCTGGAGGAGAGTTCCAAAGAGTTTTGATAGCAAGAGCTATTTCTAAAAAACCAGAATTATTAGTTCTTGATGAGCCAGTACAAGGTGTTGATTTTAAAGGTGAAATTGCTCTATATGAATTAATCAAACAAATTTCAGAAAAAATGAAATGTGGAATTCTTTTAATTTCACATGATCTACATGTAGTAATGTCTGCAACTGATTTTGTATTATGTTTAAATGGACATGTATGTTGTTCTGGAGCACCTCATAAAGTCGTTAAAGACAGTAAATATAAGGAATTGTTCGGAGATAGAGCTTCCAATATCTTATCTTTATATGAGCATAAACATGATCATACTCACTCTCAAGATGGAACAATAGATCAAAAATAATATGCTTAATGATTTTTTTATAAGAGCTTTACTTGCAGGAATTGGAATAGCTTTAATAACAGGTCCAATAGGATGCTTTGTAATTTGGAGAAGATTGTCTTTTTTTGCAGGTACACTTGCGCATTCAGCTTTATTAGGTGTAACTATGGCTTTGGTATTTGAACTTAATATTGCTTTTTCAGTTTTTTTAATATCAGCAGTTTTAGCAATTTTTCTCCTTCAATTACAAACTAAAACAAATCTTCCTAACGATGCTTTGTTAGGTTTATTAGCCCATTCATCGCTAGCAATAGGACTTGTAATTATTGGATTTTTAACAACTATTAGATTTGATGTTATGGGTTTGTTATTTGGCGATATATTAGCTGTAAGTCAAAGTGATTTGTTATTAATTTGGGGTGGTGGCGTATTTATTTTAATAATTTTAAAGATTATTTGGAAACCTTTGTTTGCTTCCACAATAAATTATGATTTAGCTAAAGCAGAAGGGATGAACCCTGATAGGTATAATGCAATATTCACAATTTTGATGGCAGCAATAATTGCTATTTCAATTAAAATAGTCGGACTTCTTTTAATAACTGGAATGCTAATAATTCCCGCAGCTCTTGCAAGAAATATATCTAACAATCCATTACAGATGGTTATTTTATCGACAATTGGAGGACTATTATCTATTTTAATAGGATTATTTTCTTCTTTAGAATTTAATACCGCATCAGGTCCATCAATAATAACCGCAGCTTTAATACTTTTTTGTTTTTCACTTTTAAAGTTTAAAAAATATTCCGAATTGAAAAAATGATAATTAATTAGTAAATTATATTTATGGCAAGAGCACAAACACTTTCTAGAAACCAACAAATAGTTTTAGATATTATTGAGAAGGCAAAAGGTCCTTTAAAAGCTTATTCCATATTATTTAATGTACAAAAAAAAGGAATTAAAGCCCCTCAACAAATTTATCGAGCATTGGATAAGTTGATTGGAATGGGAAAAATTCATAAAATAGAAAGTAAAAATGCTTTTGTTGCATGCAGAAGCTCAGATTGTGAAATTTCAAAAGCAACAGCATTTTCAATTTGTGAAAGTTGCGAAATGGTTGATGAGATCAGCGATACCAAACTTTCAAAATATTTATCAGGTTTTAATCATAAAAAAGGAATGAAATTTAAAAGATTTAACTTAGAATTTTTTGGTATCTGTAAAAAGTGTAAAAAAGATTAAATCAACTTTAAATATTTCTGCGACAATACTCTCTTTTCATTAAAATTCTTTATAAATTAATATAATATCAACAGAAGGATAATTATGAAATTATTAAAAATATTAATAACAATAGTTTTTGTTTCAACATTAAGTTTATCAATAAATGCAAAAGAAATAAAAATGGGTAAAGCTGATTGGGACACAGGTTATTTTCAAGCAGAAGTTTATAAAAAAGCACTAGAAAAAATGGGTTATAAAGTTACAGGCCCGACTGTTATGAAACCACAGGTATTTTATGTTGCGGCAGCTGCAGGAGATATGGATCTTTGGGTTAATGGATGGTTTGGAAATCACGATTCTTATGTCAAAGAGGCAATGGGTAAGGTTAAGCCTGTTGGTTTCGTTGCAAAAAGTGGTGGCTTGCAAGGTTACTTAATTGACAAAAAAACTGCAGATAAATTTAACATTAAATCTGTAATGGATATAAAAAATCACGCTAAAGAGTTTGACTCAAATGGCGATGGTAAAGCAGATATGGTTGCTTGCCATCCAGGATGGGGTTGCGAAAAAATTATATCAAGACATTTTGAGGAACTTGGTCTGGGTGAATTTATTAATCCAATAAAAGCAGATTACTCAGCTGCTATGGCAGATATAATTTCAAGATATAAAAATGGTAAATCTGTTTTATTTTATACTTGGACTCCGAACTGGACAGTCGGCACTTTAAAATTAGGTGAAGATGTAGTTTGGATCGAAGCTCCTTTTAGTGAAACAAAAGTTGTTAGCGTACCAAATGCAACAAAGTCAAAACTTAATATGGGATTTGGTGTGAACGACATTAGACCGGCTGCAAATGTTGATTTTTTAAAAGCTAATCCAAAAGTAGAAAAGTTTTTAAAAAAAGCATCTATTCCTTTAGCTGATATTGCTGCTCAGAACTTAAAAATGAATAAGGGTGAGAAAAGTGAAAAAGCAATAAAGAAACATGCTGAAGAGTGGATTAAATCAAATCAAAAAACTTTTAATAGTTGGATAAACTAAAAATAAATTAGCAAATAAGAATATATGCGCACGATAGTGCGCATATAAGACATATCTCACTTTTTAGTTGTATTACGGTTACATTCAAAATTTATACATGTTAAAATTTTATAAATTTAGGAGGGAAGATGAGATATTTTAAACATTTAGTATCAATAATTGCAGCTCTTACTATTAGTAGTGCTGTATTTGCCAATGAGATCAAAATGGGTAAGGCAGACTGGGATACAGGTTATTTTCAGGCTGAGATCTATAAGGCAGCTCTTGAGAAAATGGGTTACAAAGTTTCAGGCCCAACTGTAATGAAACCTCAAGTGTTTTATGTAGCGGCAACATCAGGTGATGTTGATTTATGGGTGAACGGCTGGTTCGGAACTCATGATGGTTACATATCAGAGTCTAAAGGAAAAGTTAAACCAGTTGGTTATGTAATGAAAGGTGGAGGAGCCCAAGGTTACTTAATCGATAAAAAATCAGCAGATAAATTTGGTATCAAAAGCGTAATGGATATCAAAAAACACGCGAAAGAGTTTGACTCTAATGGAGATGGAAAAGCAGATATGGTTGCTTGCCCTCCAGGCTGGGGATGTGAAAAACAAATCACAAAACACTTTGATGAACTTGGACTAGGTGATTTTATAAATCCAGTAAAAGCAGACTACTCAGCTTCAATGGCAGATGCAGTGTCTAAATACAAAAATGGAAAGTCAATTCTATTTTATACATGGACACCTAATTGGACTGTTGGTGCTTTAAAACTTGGTAAAGATGTAGTTTGGATTGAGGTTCCATATAGTAAAACAAAACCAACTAAGATCGCTAATGCTACAAAATCTAAAGTAAATTTAGGTTTTGGTGCTGATGACATTAGACCAGCAGCTAACGTAGATTTTCTTAAAGCAAATCCAAAGGTAGAAAAAATGCTTAAAAAAGCCTCAATACCTCTTGGAGATATTGCTGCTCAGAACTTGAAGATGAACAAGGGTGAGAAAAGCGAAAAAGCTATTAAGAAACACGCAGCTGAATGGATAAAAGCTAATCAAAGTACGTTTGATAGTTGGATCAAGTAAAGGTTCAGGTTAATTTTAATGAGTTTAAAATTAGCCCCATCAGATTACGAAATATACATTCCATTAGGTGAATGGATAGAAGGTAACATTAAAGAGTGGCTATTCGAACAACGGCCACTCTTTAAAAAAATCTCAGCCCCGATTGATACTGTTCTAAATAGCTTAGACTCTCTTTTTAATTTTATACCTTTTCCAATTATACTTTTAATATTTATAATTTTCGCTTACAAGACAAATGGAATTAAATTTGCAATATTTTCTTTTGTAAGTTTAGTTTTTATTGATCTTGTTGATCTTTGGTCAGAAAGTATGACCACATTAGCAATGATTTTTACTGCTGTTTTGTTTTGTATGTTGATTGGAATTCCTCTCGGCATCATTGCTTCAAGAAGCAATACTTTTGAAATTATTTTACGCCCAATACTTGATATAATGCAAACAATACCAAGTTTCGTTTATTTAATACCAGTGGTTATGCTTTTTGGAGTTGGTTTAACTCCTGGGGTAGTTGCTACAATTATATTTGCTTTACCACCAATTATTCGATTAACGAATTTAGGTATTAGACAAGTTGGTAAGGGATTTAAAGAGGCTGGATCAAGTTTAGGGTTAACAAAATTTTTAATACTTATTAAAATCGAAATTCCTTTGTCTCTAAAGACTATTATGGCAGGAGTTAATCAAACATTGATGCTTGCATTATCGATGGTAGTTATTGCAGCTCTTATAGGAGCTGGAGGACTGGGTTTAACTGTATATATTGCTCTGGGAAGACTTGATGTAGGCTCAGCAGTTATTGGTGGAACGGGAATTGTTATTTTAGCAATTATTTTAGATAGAATTACACAAAAAATAATTAAATCACACTAAAGAGTTTAATTTTTCAATATGTTTTGGAGTAATTTCACAACATCCTCCAATAATTTTAGCTCCCTTACTTTTTAATTTTTTACAAATTTCAAGGAACTTTCTAGGAGTTAGATCTTTTCTTTTCCCAAGCTGAACTTTTGGATTATTTGAGTCGGGTTTCCATCCCGGCGGAATATGTTCAAAAGCATTTATCTTAAATCCAAATGGAACTTTAAGTTTTTTTGCATCTTGCATCACTTCATTTAGATCCTCAAAAGAAACACAAGAAGCCATAATTCCAATGGGTTTATGTTTTTGGACTTTTTTTGCAACAGCTATAAATTTTTCACCTGAGGGCAACAATCCTTTACTTCTAATATGGATACCGACTAAAATTTTTTTCTTATATTCTTTAATCGCACTCAAACCTAATGAACATTCTTTCCAGCTACTCATTACATCTAAATAAAAGAAATCCACATATGGATTGAGATATTTTGCCTGGGATCTGAAGCTTTCTTTTATAAAATTAAGATCTTTTCCAAGATCAGCAAAATAAGTAAAATTTTGAGGTGGCAGACTTCCAGCAATCAAAACTTTTTTCTTGGAGATAATTACTGCTTTTTTTGCAAGTTTTCCAGCAAGAACGTTCAAATTTTTATATTCTTTTACTAAACCATTTTCGATCAGTCTTCTTTTTCTACTACCGAAACTATTAGTTACAATAATTTCTGCTCCGGCTTTTATAAAATCTAAATGCGTTTTGACAACTGTTTTGTGATATTTTCGGTTATATAATGCTGAGGCTCCCCACAGAGTTCCATGAGGTTTTACTCCACGGTTAAGGAGTTCCTGGCCCATACCTCCATCTAAAATTCTTGTTTGTTGAAAAAAATTATTATCCAGAAACTTTAATTCCAAAAAAAGTAGATATTAAAATAATGATTGCAAAAACAGCAAACCACATAAACCACTGAGATGCTACTTTTACTAATGAGCCTTTATCAATACCTTTCCAGGGCATAAAAGTATATGTAGCAAGTGTAACCAATATTAAAAATAATAGTAAATTAGTTAAAGTCATTTATCTTTGATTCAACAACATTACTTCTCTTACTTCAGCACCCCTATACTTAGACAAAGGTCTAATAAGTTTATTTGAAGCATGTTGTTCCATGATGTGAGCAGACCAACCAGTAATACGAGACATTACAAATATTGGTGTATAGAAATCTATATCGATACCCATCATATAATAAGTTGGACCACATGGAAAATCTACATTTGGATGGATATTTTTTCTTTGTAACATTACTTTTTCTAAAATTTCATACATGCTCGTATATTTTTCTTTTTTCAAAAGCTTTGCAACTTTAAACATGTAGTGTTTCATTGTTGGTACTCTCGAGTCTCCTGTGCGGTAAACTCTGTGCCCAAATCCCATTACTACCTTTTTTTTATTTAATGCATTTTCAATCCAAGCTTTTGCTTTTTCAGGTTTTCCAATCTCTTTCATCATATGCATTACTGCTTCATTGGCTCCTCCATGAAGTGGACCTTTCAAAGAGGCGATTGCTCCAGTTATTGCACCATGTAAATCTGATAAACTCGAAGTAATCGTTCTTGCTGTAAAAGTTGAAACATTAAAACTATGTTCAGCGTATAATATGAGCGATATATCAAATGCTCTTACAATTTCTTTATCTGGAACTTTATTAAACATCATTTTAAAAAAATTTTCTGAAAAAGATAATTTTTTACTTGGAGCTATAATTGACTTTCCTTTTCGTGTTCTGAAATAAGCAGCAACAGCTGTAGGTGTTTTAGCAAATATTCTCATAGCCTTTCTCATATTTGCTTTTGGAGAATTATCTTTCGTATCCTTATCTTCTAATGCCATTAAACTTACACAAGTTCTAATCACATCCATAGGATGAGCATTTCGAGGCATTTTTTTAATATCGTTTAATATTTGCTTAGAAAGTTTTCTTTCCGATCTTTCTTGTTTAATAAATTTTTTTAGCTGGCTCTTGTTAGGCAGCTCTCCGTTTAGTACCAAATATGCTACTTCTTCGAAATCACATTTATCGCAAAGCTCTTGAACTGTGTAACCCCTATAAGTTAAGGCACTGAGTTCAGGAACTACATGTGAGATTGTAGTTTCATCAACTACTATACCCAGTAAACCTTTTTTAATTTCTTCACTCATTATTCATGTCCTTCTGTAGAAAAATCTGTGATTTTCTTATCAGGCGTATTGTATTTCTCATATTCTACTAACTCGTACAACCTTTTTCTAGTCTGCATTTTGTCAATGATATTATTTTGATGGCCCTCTTTAAATATTGATTTAAGACCTAATTCAACATTTTGCATAGCGAGCCTCTGTGTTGTCACAGGATAAATTACTAAATTATAGCCTAAATTTTCTAATTGTGACTTATTTAATAATTTGGATTTCCCAAACTCTGTCATATTAGCTAGCAAATAGCCCTTTGATATTTTTCTAACTTTTTCAAATTCCTTTTCATCTTTCATTGCTTCTGGAAAAATCATGTCAGCACCAGCATCTTCATAAGATTTAATTCTTTCTAATGTTTTATCAATACCTTCTACAGTATTTGCATCAGTCCTCACTATAATCAAAAAGTTTTTGTCTTTTCTAGCATTTACTGACTCTTTAATCTTTTTAACCATTTCATCTTTTGAAATAAGTTCTTTGTTGTCTAAATGCCCACATCTTTTTTCAGCTATTTGATCTTCTATATGACAGCCAGCTAAACCTTTTTCCTCAAAAGTTATTATTGTTTTTCTACAATCTTTAAATCCTGTATCTGCATCTACAATTGTGGGAAGGTCTGTTACTCTGGAAATTTGGTTAGCTCTGTAACTTACTTGATCTAAAGTTGTCAATCCTATGTCTGGTAATCCTAGATCATTAGACATAACACCGCCTGAGATATAAACTCCATCGAAACCAATTTCAGCTATAAGCTTCGCACACAAGGGATTATATGCACCAGGGAACCTAAGAAGTTTTTTTGATTGTAAACTTTTTACAAATTCTAATCTTTTTTCAGAACTACTCTTTTTAGTAAAATGCATCTTCAAAGTTTATATTAAAGAGAGTAATAAAAATCAAAGGCTATTATTTTATAAGAATAAATATTCCAGTTAATACTAGTAAAAGAGCTAAAATATATTCTATAATTTTTTTTGTTTTAATATCTCCCACGAATTTTCTTAATCCACTTCCAAAAAGTGCCCAAAGACTAATCGTAGGAAAACATATTACTGCAGCAGTAATAGTAACAAATGCGACGCCTATAAAAATATTTTCCTCAGTAGGAAAAAAACCTGATGCAACAGTAACTGCAATCGACCAAGCTTTTGGATTAATGAATTGGAACAACGATGCTTCGTAAAATCTTAATGGTCTTCCAGTTTCTTTTTGAACCATAGAAAATGAGCCGATCATTTTCCACCCCAAGTAAAGTAAATAGATAAAGCATAATATTTTCATGTAAAATTGAATTTGAGGATATATAAGAAACAAGTTTGCTAAACCAAAACAAGTGAGTCCGATTTGAAAAATATGACCTAAAGGTATCCCAATTAAATGTGGCAAAGTTCTAACAAATCCGAATTTCATACCTGATGCTGTAAGCATTGCATTATTAGGTCCTGGGGTAAAAAACATTGTGAAATAAAAAGTAGCTAATGCTGAAAAGAGAGCAAAACTAATCATAAATATTTTTCAATAATTTTTTCAAAATTAATAAAATCAGATATTAGCTCATCGTGCTTGATTTCCTTTTCAGTTTTTTCTGTATACCCATCTTTAACTAAAACAAATGGTAATTTAGCGTTATATGCAGACAAAGCATCAACTTCACTATCTCCAATCATGATTGTTTTTTTTAAATCACCCCCAATAATTTCAACTACATCTGTTAAATGTCGTGGGTCAGGTTTGTTAAATGAAAAAGTATCTGAGCCGGCAACATAATCAAAGAATTTAAACAAATCTAACTTTTTTAATAAGTCTATCGCAAGCTTCTCTTGTTTATTAGTACAAACTGCCATAGAAATATTTTTATCTTTTGCCCAATTAAAAAAATCAATTGCGCCTTTTAAAGGAACACTTCCCTTATCAATATTTTTTGAGTAAAAATCTATAAATTCATTTGTCATTTGTTTTTTTGTTTTTTCGTCCTTAATTTCTTCCCTAAAGGATCTTTGCATCATTACCCATGCACCTTTTCCTGCAAGCGACTTAATATCTTCAAACTTTTTTTCAGAGTGACCAAATTTTCTCATTACGTGGTTATGGGCAGCCATTAAATCTGGTGCTGTATTTACGATAGTCCCGTCTAGATCAAAAAGAATAGTGTAAATTTGATTCATTTTTAAAGTATTAAAAAGAAATATTTTGTGACTTATTTCAGTTAGATTAATAATGTAAAGAAATTTTTAATGAATACAAATAATAAATTAAATAAAGCTAATTCATATAGGCTTTCACAAGAATTATTGAGAAATAAAGCTTTGAAAAAAGGTGTAAATTTAGTTGCGCCTGAAACAATATTTTTATCAAAAGATACCTTATTCGGAAAAAATGTAACATTAGATCCATACGTTGTAATTGGTCCAAGAGTTAGAATTGGAGATAATTCTCATATAAAATCTTTTAGTCATCTTGAAGGAACAAAAATTGAAAAAAATGTTACCGTAGGTCCTTACGCGAGATTGAGAGAAGGAACTGTTTTAAAAAAAAATTCTAAAATTGGAAATTTTGTTGAAACAAAAAAATCCTTTATAAACAAAAATTCAAAAGTAAATCACTTATCATATATCGGAGATACATCTATAGGAAAAAATTCTAATATTGGAGCAGGAACAATTACATGTAATTATGATGGAATTAAAAAATCAAAAACTAAAATTTCAGATAATGTTTTCATTGGATCAAACTCGTCTCTTGTTGCGCCTATAAATGTAAGTAAAAATAGTATTGTTGGAGCAGGGTCAGTAATTACAAAAAATGTAAAAAAAAAGACACTAGCCTTAACTAGGGCACCGCAAATTGAAATTAAAAACTATAAAAGAAAAAAAAAATAATGTGTGGAATCATCGGAATCGCAAGTAATAAACCTGTTTCAATAAATATAATAAACTCTCTTAAAAAATTGGAATATCGAGGATATGACTCAGCAGGAATAGCAACTCTTAAAAATAATTTAATTAACGAAAAAAAATGCTCAGGTAGAGTAGACGAGCTTGAAAAAATTCTTTTTAAATCACCATCAGATGGCAATATTGGAATAGGCCATGTAAGATGGGCTACCCATGGAGTTCCAAGTATATTAAACGCTCATCCACACTCCTCAGAAAATGTTTCTGTTGTTCATAATGGAATTATAGAAAATTCTGACGAATTAAAAATGGAGCTCGAGTCTAAAGGATTAAAATTTAAATCTCAAACTGATACTGAGGTTATTACGTTACTTATAACAGAAGCACTTAACAATAATGAACCATTAGAGTCAGTTTTCAAAACTCTGAATAAACTTAAAGGAAGCTTCGCATTAGGTATTATCTTTAAAGATTTTTCTGACATTATAATAGGCGCTAGACGAGGCAGCCCTTTAGCTGTTGGTTATTCAAATAATGAAAATTATTTGGGATCAGACTCGTATGCACTTAAATCTATGACAAACAAAATTTCTTATTTAGATGATGGAGAGCTATGTGTTTTAACAAAAAATGAAGTAAGTTTTTATGATGATAAAAAGAATAAGATTAATAAAAAAATTCACATTGTTTCTGATGAAGAAAATATAGCAGATAAAGGAGACTATAAAAACTTCATGTCCAAAGAGATTTTTGAACAACCAATCACTGCTAAAAAATGCGTTAATGAATATATTGATAGTTTAAAAAAAGATATAAACATATACAATTTTCCAATTAATCCTAAGGATCTAAAAAAAATAATTTTAATTGGCTGTGGTACAGCTTATCATTCATGTCTTGTAGCAAAATATTGGCTCGAGGAATTAACAAATATTGATGTGGAAATAGATATTGCCTCTGAGTTCAGGTATAGAAATCTTAAATTTAACGATAAAAATTTGTATATATTCATCTCGCAATCAGGCGAGACTGCAGATACGGCAGCAGCTTTAGACATTTGTAAAAAAAATAGTGTGAAGACTTGTGCGATTGTTAATGTAATAGAGAGCACGATAGCTAGAAATGCCGATTGGGTTTTGCCAATTCACGCTGGACCAGAAATAGGAGTTGCATCAACAAAAGCTTTTTTGGGTCAATTGATAGTTTTATATATTTTAATCTTAAAACTTTCATCAATTAGAAATGAAATTAATCAAACTACTTACAATCAAAAAATTGAAAATTTAAAAAAAATACCTAAATTTTTAAAAAAAACATTAGATTTAGAAACGAATATTCAAATTTTAGCTAAAGAATTTCTAGATGCGAAGGGCACAATGTTTTTAGGAAGAGGTAGCTCTTTCCCTATAGCTTTAGAAGGCGCCCTTAAATTAAAAGAGCTATCCTATTTACACGCAGAAGGCTATCCTGCAGGAGAGATGAAACATGGTCCGTTAGCTCTAATTGAAGAGGGATTACCTGTAATTGTGATTGCTCCTAAAGATAAATACTTTGAAAAAACTTTATCAAATATGCAAGAAGTTATCGCAAGGGGAGGAAAAATAGTTTTTATTACGGATAATAAAAAAAAGTCTATTAGTGAAAATATAAGATTCGGATTAAGAGTTCCTCACATCGATAATTTATTGTCTCCAATATTGTTAACAATTCCATTACAATTATTAGCTTATCACGTAGCTTTACTTAAAAATTGTGATATTGATAAACCCAGAAATTTAGCTAAATCTGTTACTGTTGAATAATTAGAAACTTTCAATTAAGTATGAAAAAAAAATACGAAGCTATGGTCTTGTCTTGTATAGATCCAAGATTTCAGCCTATTGTTTTTAATTATTTAAAAAAAAAAAATTTAATTGGTAAATATAGTTTATTTTCAATCGCGGGTTCAGCTATAGGGGTAACAGCCAACAAGTTTAAAAAATGGCACAAAGTTTTTTGGGAAAATCTAGAAACCTCCATTAAATTACATAAAATTAAAAAATTAATTGTTATAAACCATCGAGACTGTGGTGCTGCAAAAATACTAAATGGTAAAAAATTCTTTAATGAACTAAATGAAGCTAAAATACATAAAATTTCTTTTTTAAAAATTAAAAAACTCTTTAAAAAAAAACATCCTAAATTAAAAATTGAAACAGTTCTGATATCTTTAAATAAAAAAGTTGAGAAATTTTGAATAAAATTAAAGGTTTTCTCAATTTATTTGACATTCTCTCTTGGAAAATTACTCATACCCATATATATATACCGTGAGTTGAATATGAAAAAGTGGAATTTAAATAGTTGGACTAAATTACCTGCTAAACATCTCCCTGTCTATCAAGACAAAGGTGAACTGGATTTAGTTTTAGGTAAAATAAAAAAATACCCTCCTTTAGTTTTTGCAGGAGAGTCAAGATCCTTAAAAAAAGCTTTAGCTCAAGTAGTTGAGGGTAAAGCATTCTTATTACAGGGTGGTGATTGTGCTGAAAGTTTTGCAGAGTTTCATCCTGATAACATACGAGATACTTTCAAAGTTCTATTGCAAATGTCATTAGTTTTAACAGCCTCTGCTTCAGTTCCAGTAGTTAAAGTTGGAAGAATAGCCGGACAGTTTTCAAAACCAAGAAGCGCTCCAACCGAAAAAAAAGATGGAAAAGAATTACCAAGTTACTTAGGTGATAATATAAATGGAATGGAATTTACAGAGAAAGCAAGGATCCCTGATCCTAAAAGATTATTCAGAGCTTATTCTCAATCAGCCTCAACATTAAATCTTTTAAGAGCTTTTTCTCAAGGGGGTTTCGCTGATTTAAGACAAGTTCATCTTTGGAATTTAGGTTTTATAAAAGATAAAACAAAAGGTAAGTACAAAGAGATTGAAGATAAAATTAGTGATGCTTTAGCATTTATGGAAGCTTGTGGTATAAATTCAGATACTAATAGAAGGTTAAGAACAGTTAATTTTTATACTTCTCACGAGGCGTTACTACTTCCTTTTGAGGAATCGATGACCAGAGTTGACTCAACAACTGGAGAGTATCATGATACATCAGCTCATTTTGTGTGGATTGGAGATAGGACTAGACAGCCTGATGGTGCTCATGTTGAATTTTGTAGAGGAATAAAAAATCCACTTGGACTTAAATGCGGGCCGAGTTTAAAACCTCAAGAATTAATAAACCTTTGTAATATTCTTAACCCTGAAAATGAACCAGGAAGAATAACTTTGATTTCAAGATTTGGAGCAGATAACGTCGAAAAGTTTTTGCCTAAGCTTATTAAAGAAGTAAAGAAAGAAGGTTTAAATGTTGTATGGTCTTGTGATCCAATGCATGGAAACACAATTAAAGCAGCTACTGGTTTTAAAACAAGAACTTTTGATAGTGTTGTAAAAGAAGTAAAAAATTTTTTTGCTGTACATCAGTCTGAAGGAACTTATGCAGGGGGTCTTCACATTGAAATGACAGGACAAGATGTGACCGAATGTACTGGCGGAGCTCAAAAAATATCGGAAAACGATCTTTCAAACAGATATAGGACTCATTGTGATCCTAGGCTAAACGCTAACCAAGCTTTAGAATTAGCTTTTTTAATATCTGACGAAATTAAGAAAAATTCGAAAATTTCAAACAAAATTATTCAAGCCGCGTCTTAATAATTATTGTAATTATTAAGACCAGACCTTAAAAGAAAGGTAAGGTATTAATTATGGAAGTTAAAAAAAGAGCAAAAATCATCACTGATTGGATAAATAATTATTGCGATTCGGCATCATATAATCCGAAAGCGCTTATTGTTGGAATCTCAGGCGGTATCGATTCTTCAGTAGTTAGTACTTTATGTGCAAATACTGGACGGAAAACAATTGTGTTAACGATGCCAATAAAACAAATTAAGTCTCAACATGACTTGAGCTTATTACATGCAAAATGGTTAAAAGATAAATATAAAAATGTAGAGCATCATTTGTTGGAAATGGATAAAATTTTTAATTCATTTTCTGAAGTTCTAAATAATTTTGATAATGAGCATGGATACGCCAATTCAAGAGCAAGGTTGAGGATGGCAACACTTTATCAAGTTGCAGCAGCAAATTCAGGAATAGTTGTTGGAACTGGAAATAAGGTTGAGGATTTTGGTGTTGGTTTTTATACTAAATATGGTGATGGAGGAGTAGATATATCTCCAATAGCTGATTGTACTAAGACGCAAGTTTGGGAACTTGGAAGGTATCTAGGAGTTTCAGATGATATCATTAATACTCCACCAACAGACGGGCTGTGGAATGATGGAAGAAATGATGTAGAACAACTTGGAATGTCTTATGAAGACTTAGAAAAAGCTATGAGAAACAAAAATGATCCTAATTACCAAAAATACTTAAAAATTAGAGAAAAAAACTTACACAAAATGAAACCGATACCAGTATGTACATTTAATGAATAATCTATTTTTAACAAATTCTTTAACTAGAAAAAAAGAAATTTTTAAACCGATAAATCCTGAAAAAATTTCTTTATATGCATGTGGACCAACAGTCTACGATAAGCCTCACGTTGGCAACGCTAGAGCTTTAGTTATTTTCGATCTTTTATTTGAAGTTTTAAAAGAAATTTATGGTAAGACAAAAGTTACATATATTAGAAATATTACTGACATCGATGATAAAATTATTGAAACTTCCAAAAAAAGAGGAATATCAATATCAGAATTAACTAACGAAATTACAAAAGAATTTCACTCAAATTGTGTATCTTTATTTTGTAGCAAACCATCTTTAGAACCTAAGGCCACTGAACATGTTAAAGAAATGATTTCTATGACAGAAAATCTTATAAAATTAAATGCTGCTTACGAAAAAAAAGGTCACGTATATTTTTCGGTTACATCTTTTAAAAACTATGGACAACTTTCGAATAAAAAAATTGATGAACTTAAAATTGGGGCAAGAGTCGAAGTTTCAGAATTAAAAAAGGATCCTTTAGACTTTGTTTTATGGAAACCTTCAAATAATAATGAGCCTGGCTGGAGTTCACCATGGGGAAGGGGAAGACCAGGATGGCATTTAGAATGTTCAGTAATGAGTGAAAAATATTTAGGAAGCCAATTTGACATTCATGGTGGCGGATTAGATTTAATATTCCCTCATCATGAAAATGAAATAGCTCAGTCTTGTGTAAATAACAAAACTGAAAAATTTGCAAATTATTGGGTACACAATGGATTTGTAACATTTAATAAAGAAAAAATGTCAAAGTCTCTTGGAAATATATCTACCATAGCTGATGCAAACAAAAAATACTCAGGCCAAGTCGTAAGATTGGCTTTACTGAGCTCACATTATAAACAACCTTTAGATTGGAGTGACGAATTATTAAAACTGCAGTCTAAAACTCTAGATAAATGGTATTCAATTTATACATCAGAATATAGTGAAAAATTACCTGAGTGTTTTAATGATTTGTTGGATGATCTAAATACGCCATTATATATTTCAAAATTACATGACTTATTTAATCAATCGCAAAATGGAAATAAAGAAAAAATCAGAGAGTTCAATAGAGCTTGCAGACTACTAGGTTTATTCAAAGAAACAAAAATTGATAGAGAGAAATTTAAAAAAAGCAAAATAAAATTAACTGAAAAAATGATTTTAAGCAAAATTAAGGATCGAGAAAATGCTAAAAATAATAAAAATTATGAACTAGCAGATAAAATAAGAGATGAGCTAAGTAATGAAGGTATTGATATTAAAGACATTAAAGATAAAACAATTTGGAACTATAAATGAACAAAGAAAAAATATATATTTTTGACACAACTTTAAGAGATGGCGCACAAACAGAGGGTGTCGATTTTTCTATCGAAGATAAAAACAAAATAGCTCAAGTTTTGTCTGAAATTGGAGTTGACTATTTAGAAGGTGGATGGCCAGGCGCCAACCCAGTTGATACTAAATTTTTTTCTAATCCTCCTAAAATGAAAAAAACATTATTTACTGCATTTGGAATGACAAAAAAAACTGGAAGGAGCGCAGATAATGATCCAGGATTGGCTTCTTTGATGAATGCGAATACCTCCACGGTTTGCGTGGTTGGAAAATCCTGGGATTTTCATGTCCAAGTTGCCTTAGGCATCAAAAACGAGGAAAATTTAGAGAATATTAAAGAAACTACAAAACATTTTGTAAAAAATAATAAAGAGTTTTTATTTGATGCTGAACATTTTTTTGATGGCTATAAAGCTAATCCAGAATACGCAGTGAATTGCCTAAAGCAAGCATATGATAACGGTGCAAGATGGGTTGTTTTGTGTGACACAAATGGAGGCACACTCCCAAACGAAATAAGAGAAATAGTTTCTAAAGTTTCAAAAATTATTCCTGGTAAAAATCTAGGAATACACGCTCATAATGATACCGAAAATGCTGTAGCAAACTCATTAGCCGCAGTTGAGTGTGGTGTTAGGCAAATACAAGGAACTATTAATGGTTTAGGAGAAAGATGCGGAAATGCAAATCTTATGTCAATTATTCCTAATTTAACTTTAAAAAAATCATTTAGCGATAGGTTTGAAATAAATATTAAAAAAGAAAAGTTACCTTCATTAACAGATTGTTCAAGGTTATTAGACGAAATATTAAATAGAAAACCAAATAAAAACATGGCTTATGTGGGCGCCTCAGCATTTTCTCATAAAGGCGGTCTTCATGTTTCAGCTGTAAAAAAAGATCCAAAAACTTATGAGCATATTGATCCTAAATTAATTGGAAATCATAGAAATATAATAATTTCAAACCAATCGGGTAGATCAAACATAATATCTAGACTAGAAAAATATGGTGTTAAGATTGACTCTCAAGATTCAAAAGTTCAGAAAATTTTGGATGAGGTTAAAGATAGGGAATTTAGTGGTTATTCTTATGATGGAGCAGACGCCTCATTTGAATTGTTAGCCAACAGGCTTCTAGGAAAAGTTCCAGAATATCTTAAGGTTAAAAGTTATGATGTTAATGTTTCAAAGTCTAAAAAAATTCAGACAAATGCCAAAGTTGTTTTTCTTATTGATGGAAAAGAAATTGAATGTTTTGGTGAAGGAAATGGACCTGTTAATGCCTTAGATAATGCTATAAGATCAAATTTTAAAAAAGTTACTAAATATTATAATTTTTTTGCAGATTTAAAACTGCTTGATTACAAAGTAAGAATTTTAAATACTGGTACAGAGGCCACAACAAGAGTATTGATTGAAAGCACAGATAACTCAGGCATTAGCTGGTTTACAGTTGGAGTCTCACCAAATATTATTGAAGCTTCTTTTAAAGCTTTAATTGATAGTTTAGATTATAAACTTTTCAAAGAAAAAGCTCCAGCAAATTTAAATGAAAAATAAATTTGGTTTTATTTTAGTAAAGCCGCAATTAGGTGAAAATATTGGTGCGTGTGCACGCTCTATGAAAAATTTTGGTTTTGAAAAATTGAATATTGTTTTACCAAAATTTATTTTTCCAAATCACAAAACAAAGGTAACTTCCGTTGGCGCTTACGATGTAATAAAAAAAACAAAAGTTTTCGATAAAGTAGAAACTGCAGTAGAGGAATTTGATTTAATAATATCTTTAAGCGCAAGAAGAAGAGATATAAATAAAAAACATATTTCTATTAATGATTTAAAAAATATTTTAAAAAAAAGAAAAAATTTAAAATTTGGTTTTATGTTTGGGCCTGAGTCTTCTGGTTTGTCTAATCAAGATATTTCCATTTCAAATTATATCTTGCAAATACCAACATCAAAAAAGTTTAAATCTTTAAATTTATCTCACTCAGTTACAATTATTTGTTATGAAATTTTTAAATATCAAAATCAAAGTATTTTTTTAAAAAAAGGGAAACAAAGAAGCATATCATCAAAAAAAAAAGTGTCATCGCTAGTCAATCATTTAATTAAATTACTTGAAGATAAAGAATTTTTTCTACCTAAAGAAAAAAAGCGATCGATGATTGTAAACATTAATAATTTAATTTATAGACTTCAGCCGGATGATAAAGAAATAAGGGTTTTAGCTAGTATTATGAGCGCATTAAATAAAAAAAATTAACAAAACCTTAATTGACAAATGCTTATGAAACTTTATAAACATGCATCAATAAAATATGACAAAAAGACTTAAATCGAAACACAAAGTTGACAGAAGATTAAAAGCTAATATTTGGGGAAGACCTAAAAGTCCATTTAATTCACGAGCTTATCCCCCTGGTCAGCACGGTCAAAACAAAAAAGGCAAACCAACAGATTACGGAATACAGCTACAAGCAAAGCAAAAACTCAAAGCATATTATGGAAATATTAATGAACGCCAATTTAGAAACACTTACAGAAAAGCATTATCTAAAAAGGGAGATACAACAGAAAACTTAATAGCCTTACTTGAGAGCAGATTAGATACAATTATTTATAGAGCTAAATTCGCTCCAACAGTCTTTTCTGCAAGACAAATAATTAATCATGGTCATGTAACAGTTAATAAAAAAAGTGTTAACATATCAAGCTATACAGTAAAAAGTTCAGACCTTATTCAAATTAAAGAAAAATCTAAAAATCTTACAGTAATTGATGGAGCTTTACAAAGTAAAGAGAGAGAAGTTCCCGAATACATTCAATTAGATAATAAAAATAAAACTGCAAAATTAATTAGAGTTCCAAAATTTTCAGAAGTTCCGTATCCCGTAATAATGGAACCAAATTTAGTAATCGAATACTATTCTAGATAGTTGAACTTTTTTAGTCTATTAAAAAGAAAATTAATTTATAGTCTAAGAAAAAAAATTAATATTGATATAGATAACTTTGAAGAGAAATCATTAGACGCTCTTTTCCATCACTATGGCAGTGATAAAGCAAATGTATTTAAAATTAATAATTCTACCGGGCATGGATTTTCAAAATTTTATAATAAGTATTTTAATCAAATTAAAAATAAAAATATAAATATTTTAGAAATAGGCTCATATGCAGGTGCATCTGCAGCAGCATTTGTAAAATTTCTTCCCAATGCTAAAGTTTATTGTTTTGATATAAATATTTCTAACTATAAATATGCTTCAAAAAATATAGAAGTATATGGTATCGATGTAAATAACGAAAAAAAAGTTGAAAAACTATTGAATAAAATTTTCCTTAAAAAAAATTTTAAGGGTTTTGATTGTATTATAGATGATGGATCACATAACCTGAGTGATATTTTATTTAGTTTAAATTTTTTTTTCAAACATCTGAAAAACAGAGGTTTTTATATAATCGAAGATTATAAGCATCCAAATTATTACAGTTATAATAAAAATGTTAATCATATTTTAATTGATGAGCTTTTAGTAAAATTTAAAAACAAAGAATATTTTTCTTCAGATTATATTACAAGCGAAGAGCAAAATTCTTTATTTAATTCTATTAAAGAAATCTCTACTTACAAAGGAAATCTAAAGGACTCAGATATTTGTTTTATTGAAAAAAACTAAGTTATATTTTTTGCTCTAATATTTTTTTTAGTTCGCCATTTTCAAACATTTCTTTCACTATATCGCAACCACCAATAAACTCTCCCTTAATATAGAGCTGAGGTATAGTTGGCCAATCACTAAAATTTTTTATTCCTTGTCTTAAGTTTTCATCCTCTAAAACATTAACTCCTTTAAAGTTTATATTTAAATGTTTTAGAATATTTGAAACAGCCATCGAAAAACCACATTGAGGTGAATCTGGTGTTCCTTTCATAAATAAACATACATCATTTTGTTTAATTAAATCCTCGATTTTGTTTTTTATTTCCATTATTTGCTCTCTGTCGTTATTGAAAAAGCATGAAGTTCATTTCCCATCTTACCTTTTAAAGATTTATAGACAAGTTTATGTTGTTCAACTTTATTTAAATTTTTAAATAATTTCGATTTAATAGTTGCCGCGTAGTGATTATTGTCACCCATCAAATCTTTTATCTCGATTGAAGCATCTGGAATTGAGGCTTTTATTAATTTTTTAATTTCTTCAACTGGTAGAGGCATTAGAAATTATTATACCATTGATTATTTATTTTAAAGAGCTCATTTGTATTAATTTTCACTTCACCATCTATTTCAAAAAAATTTTCCTGGGTATACCCAATGTTCTCGTAATAGGTATTGTTAGATTTTAGTATTTTTTCAACTTTTTTGAGATTTTCCTCATTAATCTCCAAAATGTATCTACCTTGATCTTCGCCAAAAAAATACTCAGTTAAGTTCATTAAATTATGTGGTTTGTTGATCTTAACTCCTATTTTATTTCCAATAGACATTTCACTTAGAGCTATTATTAATCCTCCGCTAGAAATATCATGTGCAGAAGATACTAGTTTATCATTTATTAATTTTAGAACTACTTCCCCATTATTTTTTTCGTTTAATAGATTAATATCTGGTGGTTTTCCATCAATGATAGAGTGAATTTCTTTTAAAAAACAACTTTGCTCCAAATGACCAAATGTTTTTCCAACTATAATTATTTTACTACCAAAATTTTTGAAACAATGAGTGAGAGGTTCTGTTAATTTTTTTATTAATCCAACTCCACCTATTACTGGCGTAGGATAAATATTCTTTTTGTTTGTCCCATTATAAAAAGAAACATTTCCAGAAACCACAGGATATTCTAAATATTCGCATGCTTCTCTAATGCCTTCCAAACATTCAGCGAACTCACCCATTACTATTTCATTCTCAGGATTTCCAAAATTAAGACAATTAGTTATTGCTAGAGGTTTTGCTCCAACTGATATTAAATTTCTCCAATTCTCCGCTACTATCTGTTTTCCCCCCGAAATTGGATGAGATTTACAATAATTAGCAGACGAGTCAACGGACACTGCTATTGCTTTATCTTTGTTATGTATTCTAATAATAGCCGCATCCGATCCGGATCTTTGAGCAGTATCACACATAACCATTTGATCAAACTGTTCTGTTACCCAGTTTTTATTTGAATGGTTGGGAGAAGATATAATTTTTATTAATGCATTTTCTAATTTTATTTTCTTTAAAGATTTTACATTAACTTTATTTTTTGTAAGTTTTTTTTTAATCCATTTTCTATTATAGACAGGTGCCTTTTCTGCTAAAGCTTCAATTGGAATTTCTCCTTCGACTTTTCCATTAAATTTTAAAGTCAAATTCTTTGAATTATTTGTCCTTCCGATAACAACAAAATCTAGGTCCCATTTGTCAAATATTTTTCTCGCATGATTCTCTTTTCCATCTTCTAAAATAATCAACATCCTTTCTTGACTTTCTGAAAGCATCATCTCGTAAGGAGTCATATTCTCCTCTCTACAAGGAACTTTATCTAATTCTAACTCTATCCCCAAAGAACCCTTTGACGCCATCTCTACACTTGACGATGTTAAACCTGCAGCACCCATGTCTTGGATTGAAATAATTGAATTATCTTTCATTAACTCTAAACAGGCTTCTAAAAGTAATTTTTCAGTAAAAGGATCACCAACTTGCACAGTTGGTTTTTTTTCCTCAGAATTTTCATCAAATTCTGCTGATGCCATAGATGCTCCATGAATACCATCTCTTCCTGTTTTGGAGCCTACATAAACCACTGATTTATTTATACCTTTCGCTTTGGAGTAAAATATTTTATCTTTTTTTGCATGTCCCACAGCCATAGCATTTACTAAAATATTTTCATTGTACGTCTCATTGAATTTAGTTTCACCAGCAACAGTTGGAATACCTATACAATTTCCATAACCACCTATTCCTGAAACGACTCCATTCAATAAACTTTTTGTTTTAGGGTGTGTAGGTGATCCAAAATGAATAGAATTTAGTAAAGCTATCGGTCTAGCGCCCATCGTAAAAACATCTCTTAAGATACCTCCTACACCTGTTGCAGCACCTTGATATGGCTCAATAAAAGATGGGTGGTTATGACTTTCTATTTTAAATATAATTGCATCGTTGTCGCCAATATCAATTACACCAGCATTTTCTCCTGGCCCTTGAATTACTTGTTTTCCTTTTGTAGGCAACTTTTTTAGGTGAACCTTTGAAGACTTATAGGAACAATGCTCATTCCACATAGCTGAAAAAATTCCAAGTTCAAGAATATTAGGATCTCTTTTTAAAAATTTTTGTATATTTTTGTACTCATCTTTTTTTAGTCCATGATTTTCAATGATTTTATTAGTTATCTTCATTTTAATTAATTAAACTGGAGAAAAGATTTACGCCGTCATCATTTGATATAAATTTATCTACCATTCTTTCTGGGTGGGGCATCATTCCCAAAATATTTTTTTTTAAATTGAAAATTCCGGCAATATTATCCAGTGCTCCATTAGGGTTTGAATTTTGACTGATATTTCCACTTTCATCGCAATATTTAAATGCTATTAAATTTTCTTTTTGTAATTCTTCTCGGTGTTTTTTATCAGTAAAATAATTTCCTTCATTGTGAGCAATATTTATTTTTAATATTTGGTTATTTTGATACTTTGAGGTGAATCTTGACGCGGTGTTCATGACCTTTATGTAAACATCTTTATTAATAAATTTTAAATTTTTATTCCTGAGTAATGTACCTTTTAATAAACCAGTTTCGGTCAATATTTGAAATCCATTGCAAATTCCTAAAATTAAACATCCGGAATTAGCTGCTTTTATTACCTCATTGATAATAGAAGATTTCCCGGCAATTGCACCAGATCTCAAATAATCTCCATAAGAAAATCCTCCAGGTATAACTATCAAGTCTGATTTAGGCAAAGTAGTTTCTTTATGCCAAATCATTTGATTTTTAAATTGCATTTTTTCAAGTGCGACTGCTATATCTCTGTCACAATTAGAACCTGGAAAAACGATTACAGATGATTTCATTATATTTTAACGATTTTATAATCTTCGATTATTAAATTCACTAGAAGTTTTTCACACATTTCTTTAATTTTTATTTCCGCTTTTCTTTGATCTAATTCATCAACCTCAACTTCAAAAAATTTTCCTTGTCTTACACTTCTTAATTCTGCAAATCCTAAATTTTTGAGCGTGGTTTGAACAACTTTACCCTGCGGATCTAATACATCTTTTTTAAGAGTAACTGTGACTGAGAATTTCAATTTATTTTTTTTTAAATTTTATTGGGATAGTTTTTCCAAAATTTACTTCACTTATATTAGTTTCCTCAGGCATTATTCCCAATCTTCTTGCTACTTCTTGGTAAGCCTGAATAATATTTCCCAAATCTTTTCTAAATCTATCCTTATCAAGTTTTTTTTCAGATTTTGAATCCCATAATCTACAAGTATCTGGACTAATTTCATCTGCTAAAACTATTTCTTTCTTTTCACTATCTTTATTCCAAGCCAATCCATATTCAATTTTAAAATCTACTAATTTTATACCTATTCCTCGAAACATGCCTAACAAGATGTCATTTATTCTTAAAGTCATCTTATCGATAATATTCATTTCTTTTTCTGAGGCCCAACCAAAGGAAAAAATATGCTCTCTTGATATAAGGGGATCATTTAACTCATCCTTTTTGTAACAATATTCTAATAATGGTTTATCCAAAACTGTTCCCTCTGGAATGCCTAACCTTTTTGTTAGTGAACCGGTAGCTATATTTCTTACAATAAACTCAATTGGAAATATTTCGGCTTTTTTAATTAATTGTTCTCTCATATTTAATCTTTTGACTAAATGAGTTTTAATCCCGCATTGAGAGAGATTGGTTAAGATATATTCAGATATCCTATTATTTAATACACCTTTTCCTTCAATTTTTGATTTTTTTAAATTATTGAAAGCAGTCGCATCATCTTTAAAATGTTGAATAACTAAATTTTTATCTTTAGTCTCATAAATTATCTTCGCTTTACCTTCGTATAACTTTTTCCCTTTATTCATGTAATTTTATTTTTTTAGACTTCGCTTAAAAATTATATTAATTTTTTTAGTATGATAACTAAAATCAAATAATTTTTTAAGTTTATTAACAGGTATTTTGTTAGTTATTTTTTTGTCTGAAATTATTTTGTTTAAAAAAGACGAATTATCTTTCCAAGCACTTAGGGCATTTTTTTGCACTATTTTGTAAGCTTCTTCTCTTGAAAAACCCTCATTTGTCAATTCAAGCAAGACTCTCTGTGAAAAAAAAATTCCATTTGTTATATTTAAATTTTTGCTCATTTTTTTTGGGTAGATATTTAAATTTTTTACTACATTTGACAGACGTGCAAGTGCAAAATCCAAAGCAATTGTAGCATCAGGTCCAATATTTCTCTCTACAGCAGAATGAGATATATCTCTCTCATGCCACAAAGCCACGTTTTCTAAAGCAGGGGTTACACTTGATCTTATTAATCTTGATAATCCTGTAAGATTTTCACTAAGTATAGGATTTTTTTTATGTGGCATTGCTGAGGATCCTTTTTGTTTTTTTCCAAAATATTCTTCAACTTCTAATACCTCTGTTCTTTGGAGGTGTCTTATTTCAGTAGCTAGTCTCTCAATAGAGCTTGCGATTATTCCTAATGTACAAAAAAATTGAGCGTGTCTATCTCTCGGTATAACTTGGGTCGATATAGTTTCAACTTGTAATTTGAGTTTCTTGGCTACATAATTCTCTACTCTTGGATCAACATTAGCAAATGTTCCAACCGCACCTGAAATAGAACATGTTGAGATTTGCTGAATTGAATTTTCTAATCTCTTCTTATTTCTCAAAAACTCTTGGTAAAATGTTAACATTTTAAAGCCAAAAGTTATTGGTTCAGCGTGAATACCATGACTTCTTCCGATGCATAAAGAGTATTTGTGTTTAATCGCTTGTTTCTTTATTGAAAAAAGTAATTGATTAATGTCTTTCAACAAAATTTCTCCGGATTGTTTTAATTGAAGATTGAAACAAGTGTCTAAAACATCAGACGACGTCATCCCCTTATGAAGGTATCTGGCATCTTTTCCAACTTTTTCAGTAATTGATGTTAGAAATGCTATCACATCATGTTTTACTTTATCTTCAATTTGTAAAATTCTTTTTACGTTTATCTTTGCTTTTGATTTTACTTTTTTTGCAACTCCTTTAGGGATAATATTTAACTTTTCCATTGCTTCTGCAGCAGCAACTTCTATATCTAACCAAATTGAATATTTATTTTTATCTTCCCAAATTTTTTTTATTTCTTTTCTAGAATATCTTTCAATCATTAATTTCCTGATAAGGTAAAAATTTCACAACCATCTTTTGTTACACCTATAGTATGTTCAAATTGTGCTGATAATGATTTATCTTTAGTAACTGCTGTCCATCCATCGTTTAGAGTTTTTGTTTCGTATTTTCCGAGATTTATCATGGGTTCAATCGTAAAAATCATTCCAGCCTTTATTTTTTCACCTGTTCCTTTTTGACCATAGTGTAAAACGTTAGGCTCTTTATGAAATAACTGACCTATACCGTGACCGCAAAAATCTTGAACAACTGAAAAACCCTCTGCTTCAACATGCTTTTGTATGGCTGATCCTATATCACCTAAGTGAATATCCTCTTTAACAATTTTAATAGCTTTCATCATGGCCTCGTAAGTTGTTCTCACCAATTTTTTTGCTTTTACTGAAACCTCTCCAATTTCAAATGTTCTACTAGTATCTCCATGCCATCCATCTTTAAATGCTGTGACATCAACATTTACAATATCTCCGTCTTTTAATATTTTATCAGAGGGTATCCCATGACAGACCACATGATTAGTTGATGTACAACAAGATTTAGGAAATCCTCTATAAAAAAGAGGAGCTGAGTAAGCGCCATGATCACCTAGAAATTCGTAACATAGTTTATCAATTTTATCTGTACGCAGTCCTGGTATAGCAATTTTAGCAACTTCATCCAATGCTCCGGCTGCAATTGTTCCAGCTAATCTTGTTTTTTCAAAAGCCTCTTTATAGTTTTCACTCATTTAATTTTGAATTTGATTTTACGATTTAGTTTTATTCCTTTTGTTGAAAATTTACAATCATAGCAAAGTATATTTAGATTTTTTTTTACAGCTTTTGTTAACAACTCACAATATTTTGGATCAATATCTTTGGCTATTTTTAACTTGTTACAATCATCTCGCTGTATCACAAATAACAAATAAATTTTATATCCTTTTTTGTTAGCATTAAGCAACTCATGAATGTGCTTTTGCCCTCTTGAAGTAATCGCGTCAGGAAACTCGGCAATTCCTTTTTGCCTAGAAAGAGTAACATTTTTAACTTCTATAAATATTTTTTTATTTTTTTTAGTCAAAAACAAATCAAATCTAGTGTTATTCCCAAATTTTATTTCTTGTTTAATAAAATCATAATTTTTAAAATTTTGAATTTTTGATTTATAAATAGCATCTAAAGCAATTTTGTTAGTAAGATGGGTATTTACACCGACTTTTGAACCATTACTCTCAATTACTTGTAAAGTGTATTTAAGCTTTCTTTTTGGGTTATCTGATTTACTAAGCCAAACTTTATTGCCTTTTTCTAATAAACCCATCATTGATCCTGTATTTGGACAATGTGCAGTAACAGTTTTATTATCTATTTTCACGTCTACAAAAAATCGCTTGTATCTTTTAATCAATTCTCCTGATATTAATTTTTTTTTAAAGTTCATGTATAATTAATAATCTATGAAGAAAAAAAAGAAAGTAAATGCTGCAATTTTAATTATTGGAAATGAAATTTTATCTGGAAGAACACAAGATAAAAATATTGTTTTTATTACTAATTGGTTAAATGCCAGTTGCGGAATTACTGTATCAGAAGTTAGAATAATACCTGACGTTGAAAAAACTATAGTCAAAAACATTAGACTGTTATCAAAAAATTATAATTATGTTTTTACTACAGGAGGGATCGGGCCAACACATGACGATATAACGGCTATCTCAATTTCTAAAGCCTTCAGAGTAAAATACGGATACCACCCTGAAGCTTATAAAATTTTAGAAAATTATTACGGAAAAAAAAAATTTAATGATGGACGAAAAAAAATGGCTAAAATGCCAATTACCGCTAAACTAATTCACAACCCATCTAGTGCAGCACCTGGTTTTATCACAAATAATGTTATTTCTCTTCCTGGAGTTCCTTCAATTTTAAATTCAATGATAGAGAATTGTAAAAAATATTTAGTAAAAGGGGTGAAAGTACATAGTAAAACAATAAATCTTTTTACTGTAGAAAGTAATATTTCTAAACAACTTGGAGAAATTCAAAATAAATACAAAAAGCTTGTTGATATAGGAAGCTATCCTTTTTTTAGACTAGGAAAAATAGGTGTGTCTGTTGTTTCAAGATCAACTTCAAAAATGTATTTAAATAATGTTCAAAAAGATTTAATGAAATTTATAAAAATTAAAAAAGTAAAAATTTTAAAAATTTAAATCAAGCTTAAAACTTCATCGACTCCAATTGAGTCAATATCTCTAGTTTTATGAATTTTTTTACTATCTAATATTGTTGTATATTTATTTTTTGGAGCAAATTTTTCTGAATTTGTTGGCCCAAATAAAACTATCATAGGAATTTTAGCTAAAGCCATCATATGCATTATTCCATTGTCTATAGAAACTGCTATGTCCAGTCTCGAAGACAAAGCAGTTACAAGCGCAGGACAGGCTAATTCTGAATTTAGTTCAGGAAAAATCGCAGTTGGGACTTGGCTTTTAATTTTCTCAATTATATCAACTTTATTCTTTTCAATAAAAAAAACAGGTATTTTATTTTTTGAGGTAATCTTATTTGCTAGAGCTGTGAATTTATAAATTGACCAACTTTTTTTTCTATATTCATTTCCTTGAGTTATAGAAAAACCAACATAATTAGAGTCAGGTAGTAATTTTTTTGCCTCTAATAGAAGATGTTTTTGCAACTTGTTAACTTTAAATTCTAATTCTATAACGTCTTCCTCAAAAAATAAACTTAAATTTTCTAAATGATTTGATGAATAAGATTTTATTTTTTTTGAAGAAAAAAATCCGTTAAAAGTTCTAGAATAAAATAAATTATGTGGGATTCTCTTCAATATTAATGAATTTCTGAATTTTGTTTGTAAATCTATAATTAGATCAAATTTTCCAATAGTCTTTGTAGCTGCTTTTTTTGGAGCGAATATCCAATGCCACCATCTGAAACCAAAATATTTCAACCCCAAATCTAATGTTTCTAGTTCAATGCTATATTCCTTTAATTTTCCATTAAAATGATTTGAATGGGCTCCCAAATAAAAAAACTTAGCTTTTCTAAAATGTCCTTTTAGACTAATTAATAAAGGAAATAATTGTATAGAATCTCCTAAACCACCACCAGAATTATAAATTAAAATTTTATTCATTTATAAACATTACTTTATATTGACAATTTTAAGAAGATAGAACTGATTATTTGCAGATAGACTTAACAAAATTCTCTAGTTATATAATAAGTTATATAATAATTTAATATAACAAAAAAACTGCCCTCGTGGTGAAATTGGTAGACACAAAGGACTTAAAACACCAGGGATTCACTAACTTCATTGTCTCGGACAGTCTCAGGTAGTCTCAAAACATTATCAATCTTAACTTTCTTATTTAACCTTTCAATTAACATTAGAAATCAAGACAAATTAATTTGTGCAGACTAGGTGCAAACTAGGAGACAGAAAGGGAAAATTTGGTAAGATAATTTTTACTTTTCATAAATATTTAATACTGATAATTTAAATTTTAACGATGAAAAGTTTGTCTATATTTTTATTATTTTTTCTCTTTTTAAATAATTCATATGCTGATCCAATAGTGTGGAAAGAATTAGCTGGAAGCAAAAGTAGTGGTAATAGTCGTTTAATTAATTTACCTGATAATGTTCTTGAAGGTAAAAAATTAAGAATGAACCATTGGGATTCATGCTGGCAAAATGGTAAAGGACCTGATCACTGTTTGATAATCACAGATGAAATTTCAAGAGATGATAATATCTCTATTAAATTTGAAAGTCATCCAGGTGATTGTGGGATATACAAGAAATCAAATGATAGCAAAAATAACTGGAACAATTGCTATGAGGGAGCACGACGAGTTTTTATAGGAACAAAGTATCGGGATTGGGGAAGTAAATGGCTTTCATTTTCCGTATTAATCCCTAAAAATTATATTCATTCAAATACGCCACTTATATTCAATCAAATACATAGAAAAGGCAAAGGTGCACATTATAGAATGGGTATTTCACCTGAAGGAATTGTAAATGTACAGTTAAGAAGTTTTCTTCACGACAATGAGTGCGTGAAAATTAGCAAAAAACTTCTGGGAAAAAATATTTGTAGAAAAATAAGCGAAAAATATCACGATCCACCTTTTTTTGATTTAAAACATTTTTCTAATCACTTAGGAAAGTGGATAGATGTAATAGTACATACACCAAATAAGAAAAGTTTATTCATATGGGTTAACGGCAAAAAAATTGTAGATATGCAAAATAAAATGCCAGGAAACTCATCACTCTCGTCAACAAATTTTGGTATTTATCAAGACAGAGCAAATCAAATAAAGGCTAAAGGAAAAAAAGTGAAAACTAAATGGAAGTATGAGGAAGCGACAACAGTTCAAATTTTGTACATAGATGAAATAAGATTTGCAGATCAATGTAATAAATTAAACCTAATAAATTTAGGGTACAATTGTAATAAACTTTAAAATGAAAAAACTTTTAGCGATCGTGGTTCTAGGTTTGCTGTTGAGTGGAAACTCTAATGCTTGTGAAAAAGAGGATTTCATAAAATATATATCAGCAGGTAAAAACAAATGTATAGCAATTTTAAATTTAGGAAAGATTGAAAAGGGTAAAAAAAACTTAATAGTATTTCTTCATGGTGATGGTAGTCCTAATTCTCCAAGACCAGGAATACCCAAAAAAAGTCAAATTAGATTTGCAAAAGAATTAATAAACGATAATAACAATATTTTTCTTTTTGCAAGACCTGGTTACTTTATTAGAGAAAGAGGCAGTAGTGAAGAGGATAGATATTCATCAGGACCTCGTAACGCTATAAAGAGTACAGTGGTAAATTATGATTGGAAAAATTTTCAAATACTAGCACCTGCATTACAAAATCTTAAAAAATATTATAAACCAAAAAAACTAATTTTAATTGGTCATTCTGGAGGAGCTTATCAGGGAGGTACTATTCATGGAAAAGTACCAGGATTAGTTGATATAAATATTTTGATCTCTTGCCCGTGTGACTGGGAAACTAGAAAAAAACTAAGCAACGGTAAAAAATGGGAAACCAAATCTCAATTGAAAGAATTAAAAAAAAACTCACCAAGTTTCAATTATAAAGATATAGATTTAAAATCTCTCAACATATTAATTGTTGGAAAAGATGATAAAAATACAGCTCCAGGAGTTTCAAAATATTATTATGATTTACTTAAAAAGAAAAAACTACAAGTTAAGTTACATATTATTGATGGAGGTCACGGATTAAGGTCTATGGCAACAATTGGATCTATCATTAAAGAATATATAAACTAATGAAAAAATTTTTAGGGATCGTAGTTCTGGGTTTGTTGTGGAGCACCACCTTAATTGCAACACCACCAAAAAATAAATGGTCTCCTTCGTTAGAAAGATGGAAGAAGGATTTTCCAAAAGCAGAATACCCTCCTAATGATTGCAAGTTTTGCACAGAAAGACACGATTATTGGGCTCATGGCTATTACCGTAAAGCAAGTTTGAAAAATAGAGATCACAAAAATAATGGAGGGTTAAAAAGAATTGTAATACAACCAGCAAAAAAAACAATCAGACCAATTAAAAAAAATATAAAACCTCTTCCAAAAGAAATTTATGATTATGTATATTACAGAGATATCTCTAGTTTGATGGTATTTGATAAAGGAGAATTAATTCACGATTGGAAAAGAGATTATATTTTTAATAACAAACCTATAAATGGTGAGTCTAGGAGCAAATCAATAGTTGGTGTTGCTGCTTTAAAAATGGCTTGTCAAAATATTTTAGATTTAGATAAAACTCATGGTGATTACTCTCCAGAAATTAAAGACTCATTTTATGGCCATGTAAAATTAAAAGACTCCTTAAATATGTTGGCTAGAGATCAATTTGTAATAAATTATAATATTTTAAAGGAAACGCACAGAAAGAAATCTGACTTAACAACTATTCTTAATAAGCACCCTAAAAAATTAGAAACAGAAGGACCAAAAGAATTTAAATACTCAAATCCTAATACTGATTTAATAACATTAGATATGATCAATGTATTAGGAGGAAAAAAGAAGTTTGCTAAATGGTTTCAAAAAAATATTTCAGAAACTGCAGGTTTTGAGTCAAAGGGTAAAATATTATTAGACAAAAAGGGAGTTCCAATATCATCGTCATCTATCATGCTTACTAGAGAAGATTGGCTAAGGTTTGGAATATACGTTATTGAATTAATGAAGGATAAAAACTCTTGTGAGGCAAAAAAGTTACAAGAGGCTTTTAAGAATGCCGTTCCCACTAAGAAAAAATTTGCTCCTAAATATGCAATGTTCTTTTGGTTAAATGGGTATAATGTAGAAAATTTAGTTCAAATGAGAGGACACGGTTTAAGACTATCTTTAATTGATTGGAAAAATGACAAAATAATTCAGACGAACGGTTTTGCTATTAGTTGGAAACCTCAAGAATTAGTAAATCTTGTTTGGAAACAAAACTAACTTATTGTCCTATAAAATATGGGAAGACTAGGTGCAAACTAGGAGATAGAGACGGAAAATAATTTTTTTTTTACTTCTTCAAATCTCTTGTGTATTAATATAATAACAATACCAACAAAAATAACGACGTGCCCTCGTGGTGAAATTGGTAGACACAAAGGACTTAAAATCCTTGCCCTTTTGGGAGTGCCAGTTCGAGTCTGGCCGAGGGCACCACTAATAACAATTTAATTTATATTGTCTTATTAAAAAATATTTAACTATTAAATAAAGGTTTATGTCTAGAAAACAAAAAGAATATATGAAAAGCGAGTACGCTCAAAACTGGAGTTTAATGAGAAGAACAATTTATAATTATAATAGCTACGATAAATTTCTTCTGACTTTGATTTATAAAGTTTCTACGATTAAGAAAAAAAACAATTTATTGGAAGTTTGTTGCGGAGATGGTTATCCTTTAGCAAATAAATTAATTTCAAAAGGTGTTAATTACTCTGGCTTTGATATTTCAAAATATCTTATAGATAAAGCAAAGAAAAATTTTGGTAAAAAATATTTTAAAGTGGGAGATGCTGAGAATATTAAATATGGAAAAAATTCTTTTCACACAGTTATTTGTTTTCATAGTTTGTGGTATATTCCAAATTATCAAAAAGCCTTAAGAGAAATGTTTAGGATTATTAAGCCAAAAGGTTTCTTATTATTTGATACTTTAAATTCATCTAATAATGAGATTCATAACGAGTATAAAAAAATAATTTTTGAATCTAGAAATATCGGCAAAGCCTACAGATACTTAAA